>NZ_DATDMY010000325.1:0-7353 GCF_036518555.1 Dokdonella sp.
CTCGTCGCCCGGCGCATGGCTCGGCGCGAGCACGTCGCGCATGCGGCGAACGTCGTCGAGCGCGGCGGGAGCGCGACCCGCGGCGAGATGCACGACCGCGCGCCACCACAGGCTGCGTCCGAGGTCCGCATCGAAGTCGGCGCGCTGCGCGACCGCGATCGCCTCGTCGAGGTTCGCGCGGGCGTCCTCGTAGCGCTCCTGCTTGATGAGCAGCACGGCGAGGTTGCAGAGCGCGCTCGCGAGTTCCGGGTTCTTGCCGCCGGCCTCGTTGCCGCGGTCGAGTGCCACCGCGCGTTGCATCGCGGCCACGGCTTCGTCGAGCCGGCCGGCTCCGCTCAGCGTACGCGCGAGGGTGTTGAGCGACTCGGCCACGGTCGGATCGTCGCGTCCGTACAGCTTCTCGGCGACGTCGACCGCTTCGCGCTGCATCGCGACGGCCTCGTCGTGCCGGCCGAGCGCGCCGAGCGAACTGGACAGGGTGCCGAGCGTATCGACGAGCAGCACGCGCTCGGTGTCGTCGTCGTGGCGCAGCTCGGCGAGCCACGGCGCGAGCACGCGTTCGGCCTCCGCGGGCCGGTCGAGGCGATTGAGCGCGAACGCGAGGTGCGAGGCGAGCTCGACCCGCAGGTAGCGTTCCTCGCGACGGTCGCCGAGCAGGGCGAGCCCGCGTCGCATCGATGCGACGATGTCGTCGTAGCGATTCTCGAGCTGCAGACCGTAGACGCGCAGGGCGAGCGAGTACGCGACGAGACGCGCTTGCGCCGGGTCGTCGACGTCGAGCAGTCCCTCGGCGCGATCGAGCAGCGGCGGGCAATCGTCGGTGTGGTTGCCGAGATCGCGCAGGCGGCACTGCTGGATGAGCGCCGCCGCGAGCTGTGGCGCGTCGCCGCGCGCCTCGGCCGCGGCACGCACCTCGTTGATCAGCGGCGCGGCCGCTTCGAGCTGCTCGAGGCCGAGGTAAGCGGACGCCATCGTCAGCAGCAGTTCGCCTCGCGCGGCGTCCTCGCCGGGCAGCGTCGAGCGCATCGTTCGCGTGCCTGCATCGAGCAGGTCGCGAGCGCTGAGCTGGTCGCCCTTGCGGCGCGCGGGATCGGCGTTGTCGAACAGCGATCGCATGAACGCGAGCGCCGCGCGCGCGCTGTCGCGCTGGACGTTCGCCGCATGCGCCTGCCACAGCGCGGCGCCCAGGCCCGCGCAGAGGGCCAGAACCGCGAAGCCCGCGAGCGTCGCGGCGAGCGCGTGCCGGCGCAGGAATCGCGTGCCGCGGTAGCGCCAGCTGCCGCGAAGCGCGAGTACGGGCTGCCGCTCGAGATGGCGCCGCACGTCGTCGGCGAATGCCTGTACGCCCGGGTAGCGCTGGCTCGGCTCCTTTCGCAACGCCTTGAGCACGATCGCATCGAGGTCGCCGCGCAGCTCGCGGCGCAGGCGCGCGGGCGCGAGGTCGCGGCGCGCCGAGATCGACGCGGCTTCGGCGTCGTCACGCGCGACGACGAGGCTCGGCCGCGTCGGTTCCTGGTCGAGCACCGCGCGCTCGTAGGCCGCGGGCGTCGAATGCTCCGTTTCGAACGGACGCCGCCCGCACAGGAGTTCGTACAGCAGCAGGCCGAGCGCATGGATGTCGACCGCCGTCGTGAGCAGCTCGCCGCGAACCTGTTCGGGCGCGGCGTACTCGGGCGTGAACACGCGCGTCGCGCTGACACCGCCGTCCGCCGCGTCGAGCAGCTTGGCGATGCCGAAGTCGAGCAGCTTCACGACGCCGTCGCGCCCGACGAGGATGTTCGACGGTTTGAGGTCGCGGTGCACGACGAGGCGCTGGTGCGCGTGGGCGACTGCGTCGCAGACGGTGAGGAACAGGCGCAGGCGCGCGGCGAGGTCGAGCCGATGGCTGTCGCACCACGCACGCAGGTCCTCGCCGTCGATGTATTCGAGCGCGAGCCACGGCTTGCCGTCCGCGGTCACGCCGCCGTCGACGAGATGGGCGATGTTCGGATGCTGCAGGCCGGCGAGGATCTGCCGCTCGGCGCGGAATCGGGCGAGCACCTCGTCGACGTCCCAGCCGCTGCGGATGAGCTTGACCGCGACGCGCTGCCGGAACGCGCCGTCGGTGCGTTCGGCGAGCCAGACCGCGCCCATGCCGCCGCGGCCGATCTCGCGAACGAGGCGGAACGGCCCGACCGCGCGCCCTTCGAGCGCAGCCGATGCCTCGTCCGGGCCCGCGGCGACGAGGCGGCCGGCGATGTCCGCGACCGCGGCAGGCAGGCACGCGTCGAAGTCGGTGCCGGACCCGCTGGCCTGGTCCGCGCGCAGCATCGCGAGCACCTCGGCACGCACCTCCGCATCGTCTGCGCAGGCAGCGGCGACGCGTGCCGGCCACTCGGCCGCAGGCGTGTCCACGAGCGCATCGAACAGTTCGCGTGCTCGGCGCCAACGTTGCGCGTCCATCGTTTCCCTCCGCAACCCCTCGACGATTCTAGCGTGCCGCGGTCGGGCGGCCGGATCGCGGCGCCCGTAGCGCCCTGCTGACGGGCGGCGCGGTCCGCACTACCATCGACCCAGGAGGGCGCCATGAGCAGCGACAACCCGGAACTCACCCGCGTCATCGCCGCCGGCGCCACCGACTCCGCGGCGCGCGAGGAAGCGCTGCGGCTCGTCTACGACGACCTGCTGCGCATCGCGCGTGCCGAACTCGGCCGCCACCGGCGTGGCGAGACGCTCAATACGCGCGTGCTCGTCAACGAGGCCTACCTCAAGCTGTTCGAAGGCCATGCCGGCGCATTCGAGAACCGCGTGCACTTCTTCGCGACCGCCGCGCGCGCGATGCGCCAGGTCGTGATCGACTACGCGCGTGCGCGCCTCGCAGAGCGCCGCGGAGGCGGCGCCGAGCATGTGCCGCTCGACGTTCTCGAAGGCGCGCCGCTGCCGGTGGACGAGCAGGCGGCGCAGCTCGTCGGCATGGATCGCGCGATGGAGAAGCTCGCGCTGCTCGACCCGCGCCTCGTGCAGGTGGTCGAGATGCGCTTCTTCGCAGGGCTCGAGGTGAAGCAGATCGCCGAACTCCTCGGCGTGTCCGAACCGACGATCAAGCGCGACACGCGCGCGGCGAAGGCGTTCCTGCAGAAGGAACTCGAGGCGGCCTGAGCGGATCACGGTTTCTCGAATCCGCTCTGGACGATGCGGTCGAGCGCGAACGCGGCGACGCCGTAGTCGTAGTCGCTCGTGTCGGCCGTGTACAGGCCTGCGCCGGCGACCAGGATGCGACCGTGCTGCAGCGCCATCGCGGTGCCGACATCGTCGTGTCCGGCGAGGCCGAAATCGTGCGTGGCGAAGCCGTCCGGGGCGGCGAACTCGAGCGTGTCGAGTTCCGTCGAGGGCTCGAGCCGCGCGACGAACAGGTCGGTCGGCCCGCCCTGCGACGCCGCGTAGCTGCCGGCGACGAGCCAGCGGCCGTCGACCTGGCGCAGCAGCGAGGAGAACCACACGCCGTATCCGAGCACGAAGTCGCTGCCGGCGTCGAGCGCGTGCGGGCAGGTCGCGCCGTTGCCGTCCGGCAGCAGGCAGTCGACGTGGCCGCGCATGGTCGTTTGCAGGTGATTGCCGATCGCGACGTAGCGCTGCCATTGCGGGTCCCAGGCGACGTCGGTGTAGTCGGAGTTCGAACTCGGCGAGCGCGCGTAACCGTGGCCGTCGAAGGCGGCGTCGACGACGCCGTCGGCACTGATGTGGACGATCACGCCGAAGTGCAACGCATTGGCGTCGTAAGCCGAGCCCGCGGTCACGAACGAACCATCGGGGTTGAGCCGGATGCGCGTCGCATCGAACGACACGAACGGGGCGCCCGTGTAGGTCGTCCTGCCGCCGGTGCCGAAACCGGCGTCGGGCGAGCCGTCCGGCAGCAGGCGCGTGACGGCGAGCGTCGTGCCCGTGTCCGTCGACGCGTAGCCCGCGAGCACGATCCTGCCGTCCGGCTGCACGACGATGGAATGGGCGACGTCGGTATCGAAACCGCCGAGGTTGAAATCGGGCTGGCGGCACGCGACCTGGCCGCCCTCGAAATTCGCGAGCTCGCCGCTCGAGTCGAACCGGCAGACGAGGAAGCTCGTGTCGGTGCCGCTCACGAGGCGCGATCCCGCGACGAGCAGGTAGCCCTGCGCGTCGAGTGCGGCACTCGTGACCGTGATCGACGCCTGGACCGGTGGCGAAACGACGCGCCCGTTGCCCTCGTTGCCGTAGGCGGCGTCGATGGCGCCGTTCGCGAGCAGGCGCACGATGCCGATCTTCCTCCCGGTGGCGGTGTCGACGTCGCCGACGAGGTAGCTGCGTCCGGCCGCATCGACGACGATCGCGCGCGCATGGTCCCTGTCGTTCGCGCCGCGGTCGAACGCGACCACGGTCTGTCCACTGCTGCCGAACGAGGTATCGGGAAGACCGTCGACCGCCTGCGCACGCGCGCCGGTGGCCATGGCGATGGAAAAGGGTAGGACGAACAGCGGCAACGTACGCATGGCGTGCTCCGAGGATCGGGGCGGCGCGATCGCCGCTCGCATCCACGTACGCAATCCCGATGGGGCAGGGATCATCCGCGGCTACAATCGCGGGATGACCGGGTTGACCCTTCTGCATGCCGACGACGACGTGCTCGCGATCGACAAGCCCGCCGGGCTCGCGGTCCATCGCAGCCGCCTCGTGGGCTCCGACGACGACTACGTCATGGACCGCCTGCGCCTGCAGGTGGAGGGACCGCTGCATGCGGTGCATCGGCTCGATCGCGCGACGAGCGGCGTGCTGCTCGTCGCGCGCAACCCGGTGGCCGCGGCGGACCTCGGCCGTCAGCTCATGGCACGCTCGGTCGAGAAGACCTACCTCGCGGTCGTGCGCGGCTGGCCCGCGCAGGTGGGCGAGATCGATTACCCGTTGTCGGGTTCGAGTCTCGCCGGCGAAACCAAGCCCGCGCTCACGCGCTGGCGCCGGCTCGCGACGGTCGAGGTTCCGATCGCGCACGGGCGCTACCCGCAGCAGCGCTACTCGCTGCTCGAAGTCTCGCCCGAGACCGGCCGATACCGGCAGATCCGCCGGCATTTCCATCATGTCTCGCACCACCTGCTCGGCGACACGAGCCACGGCCGCGGCGACCACAACCGCCTGATCCGCCAGCACTACGGCGTACATCGCCTGCTGCTGCATGCGTGGCGGCTCGAAGTGCGCCACCCGTCGACGGCCGAGCCGCTACGGCTCGAGGCGCCGCTCGACGCGGCGTGGCAACGGCTGCTCGGCGCATTCGGCTGGCTCGACGCACTGCCGGCGCGCCGCGAAGCCGTGCACGAGGCGTAGGCGGGACGCGCGATCCGCGAGCCGTCCCGGGCGCCCGCGACGCCGTCGCGTCGGTGCGACGGACGGCTGGCGACGGCGGCCATGCTCCTGTAAAATAGGGCATGCGCATACTCACCGACGCCCTCACGTTCGACGACGTCCTGCTCGTACCGGCCCATTCGGCCGTCCTCCCGCGCGACGTCGACCTCTCCACCCGCCTGACCCGCTCGATCCGCCTCAACCTGCCGATCATCTCGGCGGCGATGGACACCGTGACCGAGGCGCGCCTCGCGATCACGATGGCCCAGTGCGGCGGCATGGGCATCATCCACAAGAACATGTCGATCGAACGCCAGGTCGCCGAAGTGCGCCAGGTCAAGAAGTTCGAGGCCGGCGTGATCCGCGATCCGATCACGGTCGACCCGCTCACCTCGATCCGCGACGTGATGCAGCTGACCCGGCGCCACAACATCTCGGGCGTGCCCGTGGTCGAGGGCGAGCAACTCGTCGGCATCGTCACCAACCGCGACCTGCGCTTCGAGAAGAAGCCCGACGATCCGGTCAAGAACATCATGACGCGCAAGGACCGCCTCATCACGGTCAAGGAAGGCGCGGACGAGGACGAGGTGCTCGCGCTGCTGCACAAGTACCGCATCGAGAAGGTGCTCGTCGTCGACGATGCGTTCCGGCTGCGTGGCCTCATCACGGTCAAGGACATCCAGAAGGCGCGCGACAATCCGAACGCGTGCAAGGATGCGCACGAGCGCCTGCGCGTCGGCGCCGCGGTCGGCGTCGCGGGCGACACCGAGTCGCGCATCGCCGCACTCGTCGATGCCGGCGTCGACGCGATCATCGTCGACACCGCGCACGGACATTCGCAGGGCGTGATCGAGCGCGTGCGCTGGGTGCGCCGGAGCTTCCCCGACGTGTCGCTCGTCGCGGGCAACATCGTCACCGCCGACGCCGCGAAGGCGCTCGTCGATGCGGGCGTCGACGCGGTCAAGGTCGGCGTCGGTCCGGGCTCGATCTGCACCACGCGCATCGTCGCGGGCGTCGGCGTGCCGCAGATCTCCGCGGTCGGCATGGTCGCCGAGGCGCTGAAGGACAGCGACGTCGGCCTCATCGCCGACGGCGGCATCCGCTACTCGGGCGACATCGCCAAGGCGATCGCGGCTGGCGCGGATTGCGTGATGATCGGCGGCATGTTCGCCGGCACCGAGGAGGCACCGGGCGAGGTCGAGCTGTACCAGGGCCGTTCGTACAAGAGCTATCGCGGCATGGGTTCGCTCGGCGCGATGGAGAAGGGCTCGAAGGACCGCTACTTCCAGGAGGAGGCGGACGCCGACAAGCTCGTGCCCGAAGGCATCGAGGGGCGCGTGCCGTACCGCGGACCGCTGCGCAACATCGTGCACCAGCTGTCGGGTGGACTGCGCGCGTCGATGGGCTATGTCGGCTGCGCGACGATCGAGGACATGCGCACACGCCCGCAGTTCGTGCGCATCACCAGTGCCGGCGTGCGCGAATCGCACGTGCACGACGTGACGATCACGAAGGAAGCCCCCAACTACCGCCTGGATTGAACGTGCGCACCACGCCGATGCTCCTCGCCGCGCTGTTCGCCATCCCGTGCCGCGCGGCAAGCGACGAACCACCGACGCAACTGCGCATCCAACTCGACGGCCGGGAGTACGTGACGAGCGCCGGCGCGCCGATCGAAGTCGACGTCGGCGGCACGAAGGCGAGGCTGCGCGTCGACGAGATGCCGTGGCGGCATTTCGCGCAAGGCGCGCTGCAATTCGACTATCCGCGACATTTCCCGTGGGAGAGCGATCCGTCGCCGCCACGCAGCTGGACGCTCGACGGCAACGACGCCGTGATCATGGTGTTCGAGCAGCCGGCTACTCACGCGCGCGACCCGGAGGACGTCGCGGCGGGTTTCGAGAAGACGCTCGGCGCCAAGGCGCCCGCCGGGCACGCCAAGGCGGTGCTGCGCACGGAACGCGTCGGCACGCTCACCGGCGTCGCCTCGACCGTGAAACTGGCGAC
>NZ_DATDMY010000326.1:0-5405 GCF_036518555.1 Dokdonella sp.
GGGCCGGGCACACCGCGTCCGGCTCGCCGCCGCCGCTTGCCCTAGACTGCGGATGTCGGACGGGAGGAGCCCCGCATGCGCAATCTCGATTTCAGCTCGTGGCAGGCGCTGCTCTCCACCCTGCTCGGCCTGGCGGTGATCACGCTGATCGGCGTCGGCATCCGCCTGCTCGCGATGCAGACGATCCAGCAGCGGCGCGAGCGCGAGAACCGCCAGATCAACGAGCGCCTGCGCACGCTCATCGCCGCATACAAGACGCTCGGCGGCTCGTTCACGGGCGATCTCGCGGTCGATCCGACGCACCTGCGCGAGCTTCGTCGCGCGACGGGCCCGGGAGAGGCGCCTGCCGGCAGCGATCGCGGGCGCCGCACGCGCGACGCCGTCGAAGCGGCTCTGTCCGACATCATCCTGCTCGGCACCGAGGAACAGGTGCGCCTCGCCGCTCGCGCGGCAACCGAACTCGCCGAGGGCCGAGCCATCCATACCCACGATCTGGTCGTGTCGCTGCGCGATTTCGTGCGCGAGGCGCTCGATCTCGATCCGGTCCCGCCCTCGGTCTCGATCCCGCGCCAGGGTCCGACGCGGCCGGGCAGTGGCCGCGGCGGCAGCGACCGCACCAGGGGTGAGGGCGGTGGCGAAGGCAGGGTCGGTGGCCGCGGCGGTGGCGGTGCCGGAATGGGCGCAGGGATCGGCGTAGGCACCGGCATCGGGCTCGGTTCCGGCCACCACCACGACGAATCCCACATCGGAACCGGCTCCCCGCACGGATGACAATCGTCCGCCGTGGCGGGCAGCCTTCCGGCCGGATCAGCGGTCCGCGGCCGGATGCTTCGCGAGGAACTGCAACAGGTGCTGCTCGTCCCAGATCTCGACGCCGAGTTCCTGCGCCTTGTCGAGCTTCGAGCCGGCCGACTCTCCGGCGACGACGAAGTCGGTCTTCTTCGACACGCTGCCTGCGACTTTCGCGCCGAGCGCCTCGAGCTTCGCCTTTGCCTCGTCGCGCGTGAGCGCGGCGAGCGTGCCGGTGAGCACGACCGTCTTGCCCTCCAGCGCACCTGCGGCTCCCTCCCCGCTCGGCACCGCCTTGCGCAGCTGCGCGAGCGCGAGCGCGCAACGCTGCAGGAGTTCGCGTCCGGGCTCCGACTCGACGTACTCGCGCACGGCGGCGGCCGTGTCGCTCGGCAGCCCTGCCGCGACGAGCGCGTCGACGCCAGCGACCAGGACCTCGTCCATCGAGCCGAATGCGGCGCCGAGCTGCTCGGCGCGCTTGGCCGTGAGCTTCGGGACCTCGGCCTGGGCGAGCACGTTCGCGAGCGTCAGCTCGCGCGCGAGCTTCGGCGACGGCGCATGCGCATCACCGATCTCGACCCCACGTGCGAGCAGGTCGTCGATGACCTGCTGGTTGCCGGCCTGGTGGAAGAACGCATCGATCGCGCGTGCGACCTCGCCGCCGACGTCGGGCACGAGCTTGAGGATCGGCCATGGCAGATGCCGCACGCGTTCGAGCTCGCCGAACCAGGTCGCGAGCACCTTCGCGGTGCTCTCGCCGACGTGCGCGATGCCGAGTGCATAGAGGAAGCGCGCGAGCGTCGTTCGACGACTATGGGCGATCGCGTCGATGAGGTTCTCCGCCCACTTGGTGGCGACCTTGCCCGCCTTGACCGTCTCGGGCGTGGTGCCGTCGCGCTCGTCCGCGCGCCGCTTCATCTCGAGCAGGTCGTCGAGGCCGAGCGCATAGAGGTCGGCGACCGAACGGAGGTAGCCGAGATCGCCGAGATCCTCGATGTAGCGCTCGCCGAGGCCGTCGATATCCATCGCGCGACGCGAGGCGAAGTGGAATACGGCCTGCGTACGCTGCGCGGCGCAGGTGAGTTCGCCGGTGCAGCGCGCGACCGCCTCCCCCTCCTCGCGCACGATGTCCGAGCCGCAGATCGGACAATGCGCGGGCATCCGCCATTGCTTCGTGCGCGCGGGTCGCAACTCGGGCACGACGCGCACGACTTCCGGAATCACGTCGCCCGCACGGCGCACGATCACCGTGTCGCCGACGCGCACGTCGAGGCGCGCGACCTGGTCCGCGTTGTGCAGCGTCGCGTTGGTGACCGTCACGCCCCCGACGAGCACCGGCGCGAGCTTCGCCGCGGGCGTCGCGGCTCCGGTGCGACCGATGTTGACGATGATGTCCTCGACGACCGTCTGCTGCTCCTGCGCGGGGAACTTGTGCGCGATCGCCCAGCGCGGCGTGCGCCCGACGAAGCCGAGTTCGCGCTGCGCGGCGAGGTCGTCGAGTTTGTAGACGACGCCGTCGATGTCGAACGGCAACCCATCGCGGCGCGCGCCGATCCGCTCGTAGTACGCGAGGCAACCGGCCACGCCGCGCGCGGTACCGACGAGCGCGCTGACCGGAAACCCCCAGGCGCGCAGTTGCGCGAGCACGTCGGAATGCTTCGGCGGCAATGCGGCCCCCTCGACGATGCCGATCGCGTACGCGTAGAAGGCGAGCGGTCGCTGCGCCGTGACCGCGGGATTGAGCTGGCGTAGCGACCCCGCCGCGCCGTTGCGCGGATTGGCGAGCACCTTGCCGCCCTCCGCGCGCGCGCGTTCATTCCATGCCTCGAACGCCGCGCGCGGCATGTACACCTCGCCGCGCACCTCGAGCACACGTGGCCAGCCCTCGCCGCGCAGCCGCAGCGGCACCGCCCTGATCGTGCGCAGGTTCGCGCTGACGTCCTCGCCCTTCTCGCCGTCGCCGCGCGTCGCGCCGCGCACGAATACGCCGTCCTCGTAACGCAGGCTGATCGCGAGGCCGTCGAACTTCGGCTCGACCGAGAATACGGGCTCGGCGACGCCCGTGCGGTCGACGATGCGCCGCACGAAATCCTCGACCTCCTCGTCGCTGAAGGCATTGCCGAGCGACAGCATCGGGATCTCGTGGCGCACTTCGGCGAACGCGCCCGACGGCGCAGCGCCGACGCGCCGCGTCGGCGAGTCGGCGGTCGCGAGCTCGGGATGCCCGGCTTCGAGCGCCTCGAGCTCGCGCATGAGGCGGTCGTACTCGGCGTCGGCGATGTCCGGCTCATCGAGGACGTGGTAGCGGTAGTTGGCGTCTTCGATGCGCGCGCGCAATTCGGCGGCGCGCGCGGCGGGCGTCTGGCGGGGCGTGCTCATGCGCGCAGTGTAACGGCTTGCCGCAGGGCGGCGTGACGCCGTTGGCCCGCTCGCGGCAGACTGCCGTGCACATCGCTCGCGCCGAGGACATCACGATGGCGAAGAAAGGCTGGGTCGCGTTTCCGCATCCGGACAAGGCGTACGACTACGCCGGGGACAAGCTCGCGAAAGCGTGGAAGGACCTCCACGCGGGCGACCAGGAACCGTTCCCTGACGAAAAGCGCGTCGCCGCATTGCTCAAGCGACAGCCGAAGCTCGGCAAGGACGCGGCCGCCATCGCGAGCGCGCTCCAGGACGCATGGCGCGCGTTCCATCGCGGCGACTTCCAGCAGGCGTACGAAGCCGGTGGCGCGCTGAAGGCGCTCGGTGCGTCGGTCGCGATCAAGGCCGGCGGCATCCACGCGACCTACCTGCTCGACGACGACAAGGCCAAGACCGCGCGCTACGAGGAGCTCATCGCGCTCGCCGACGCCGCCGTCGCCGCGCTGCCGGACGAGGCGAACAGCCACTACCGTCGCGCGTTCGCGATCGGCCGGCTGAGCCAGACGATCTCGATCACCAAGGCGCTCGCGCAAGGTCTCGCGGGCAAGGTGCGCGAGTCGCTCGACGCGACGCTCGAGCTCGCGCCGAAACATGCCGAAGCCGAGACCGCGCTCGGCCTCTACCATGCCGAAATCGTCGGCAAGGTCGGCGGCATGCTCGCCAAGCTCACCTACGGCGCGAGCGCGACCGAAGCGGAGAAGCACCTGAAGCTGGCGCTCAAGCTGACGCCCGCGGCACCGATCGCGTGGATCGAGTACGGCAACGGCCTGCTGCTCCTGCACGGCGACAAACGCGAGGACGAGGTCGCCGAGGCGTGGGACAAGGCGGCGAGGCTGAAGCCGCGCGACGCGATGGAGGCGCTCGATGTCGCATGGGCGCGTGAGCAGATCGAGTAGCGGCGCGCGTCACGAAACGCCGCGGCGCGGCGTGGCTGGGGACGGCCACCCTGCTAGGATCGGAAGATTCTCGGGAGGGGAACCCATGCGCAAGACCTTGCTCTCGCTCGCGATCGCCGGCGCCATCATCTCCACGGCCCACGCGGACGAATGGTTCGTCGAAGCCCGCTATCCAGACACCGCCACGCTCGCACGCGCCGCCGCACAGTTCCAGCATGTGCGCGTCGACGCGCAGCGACAGGTATTGCAAGTCGACACCGACGAAGCCGGCATCGCCGCGCTCGAAGACGCCGGCCTGTCGGTCTCGGTCGACACCGCCGGCACCGCGCGCCTGCGCGGCTTCTACTCGGCGATGCGGCAGGCGATAACATCTCCCACGCCGCAGCTCACGGACGGCGGCTACCCGGGCATTCCTGGTTACACCTGCTACCGCACGGTCGAAGGCACCTACCAGACGATGGACGACCTCGCGGCGGTCCACGCGGACCTCGCGGAAGTGCATTCGATCGGGCCGAGCTGGCAGAAGACGCAGAATGCGGCACAGGGTTACGAGATGCGTGCGCTGCGCGTGACCAACCTGGCCACGGCCGAGACGGATCCCGGTCGCCCGAAGATGGTCGTGTTCGGTTCGATCCACGCGCGCGAATACACGCCGGCCGAGCTACTGACGCGCACGGCCGAATGGCTCGTCAGCGGCTATGGCAACGATCCGGAAGCGACCTGGCTGGTCGACCACGTCGACTTCCGCTTCGTGTTGCAGGCCAACCCGGACGGGCGCAAGAAGGCCGAAAGCGGCATGCTGTGGCGCAAGAACACCGATACCCTGAACGGCAACTGCACCAGCAATGCGAACAGCTCGGGCATCGACCTCAACCGCAACTTCCCGTTCCACTGGAACATCACGAACGGCCAGGGATCGAGCGGCAGCAAATGCAACGAGACCTACCGCGGCCCGACGGCCGCGTCGGAGCCTGAAACGCAGCATCTCGTCGCGTACGTCGCCGGTACGCCCGGCAGCAACGGTACCTACAGTGGCGGCGTGTTCCCCGATCGTCGCGCGGACGATGTCAACACGGCTTCACCCGACGACTATGCCGGCTTGTTCTTCGACATCCACAGCTACTCGCAGCTCGTGCTGTGGCCATGGGGCGACACTCCGAACGCGGCGCCGAACCGGACGCCACTGCAGACGTTCGGGCGGCGCCTGGCCTGGTTCAACGACTACACGCCGGAACAGTCCGATTCGCTCTACCCGACCGACGGCACCACCGACGACAACTTCTACGGCGCGCTCGGCGT
>NZ_DATDMY010000327.1:0-5788 GCF_036518555.1 Dokdonella sp.
CGACAGCGCGATGCGCATGCGCGCGATCGCGGTCGCGCGGTCGCGGCCGTGCACGATGAGCTTGCCGATCATCGAGTCGTAGTTCGGCGGGATGCGGTAGCCGTCGTAGACGTGCGTGTCGACGCGCACGCCGGGGCCGCCTGGGCATTCGAAACGCTTGACCAGGCCCGGGCTCGGCATGAACGTGTCCGGGTCTTCGGCATTGATGCGGCATTCGATCGCATGGCCGTCGAGGACGATGTCCTCCTGGCGGATCGTGAGCTTCTCGCCCGCGGCGATGAGCAGTTGCTCGCGCACGAGGTCGATGCCGGTGATGAGTTCGGTCACCGGGTGCTCGACCTGGATGCGCGTGTTCATCTCGATGAAGTAGAAGCGGCCGTTCTCGTAGAGGAACTCGAACGTGCCGGCGCCGCGGTAGCCGATGCGCTTGCACGCTTCGACGCAGACCGTGCCGATTTCGGCGCGCTGCTCGGGCGTGATGCCCGGCGCAGGTGCTTCCTCGACGACCTTCTGGTGGCGGCGCTGCATCGAGCAGTCGCGCTCGCCGAGGTGGATCGCGTTGCCCTGGCCGTCGGCAAGCACCTGGATCTCGACATGGCGCGGGTTCTCGAGGAACTTCTCCATGTAGACCTCGCCGTTGCCGAATGCGGCCTTGGCCTCGGACTTGGTCATCTGGATCGCGTTGGAGAGGTGCGCCTCGGTATGCACGACGCGCATGCCGCGCCCGCCGCCACCGCCGGCCGCCTTGATGATCACCGGGTAGCCGATCTCGCGCGCGACCTTCGTGTTCGCCGCGATGTCGTCGCCGAGCGGACCGCCCGAGCCCGGCACGCACGGCACGCCGGCCGCCTTCATCGCGCGGATCGCCTCGACCTTGTCGCCCATGAGCCGGATCACGTCCGGGGTCGGGCCGATGAAGATGAAGCCGGATTTCTCGACCCGCTCGGCGAAGTCCGCGTTTTCGGACAGGAAGCCGTAGCCCGGGTGGATCGCCTGCGCGTCGGTGACCTCGGCTGCGGCGATGATGCGCGGGATGTTGAGGTAGCTGTCCGCCGCGGGCGGCGGGCCGATGCAGATCGACTCGTCGGCCATGCCGACGTGCTTGAGGTTGCGGTCCGCGGTCGAATGCACCGCGACCGTCTTGATGCCGAGCGTGTGGCACGCGCGCAGCACGCGCAGTGCGATTTCGCCGCGGTTGGCGATGACGACTTTGTCTAGCATAGGGCTGGGCGCCTGGGGCTGGGGGCCGAAGAGCCGAGGTGAGGCGAACCCGCCTCGCCCCTCGGCCCGGTGTTTCATCCGATGACGAACATCGGCTCGTCGAACTCCACCGGCTGGCCGTTCGAGACGAGGATCGCGAGTACGGTGCCGGCGACGTCGGCTTCGATCTGGTTGAACATCTTCATGGCTTCGATGATGCCGAGCGTCTCGCCCGCCTTCACCGCCTGGCCGATCTTCACGAACGGCGGCGAATCGGGATTCGCCGACGCGTAGAACGTGCCGACCATCGGCGCCTTGACGACGTGGCCGTCCGGCAGCGCCTTGCCACCCGCAGCCGGCGCCTCGGCAGCCACGGCGACCGGAGCAGCCGCGGCGGGCGCGTCGACGCGCACCGGTGCGGCCGGTGCGGCGGCCATCGGGAGCGCGCCGACCATGCCTTTGGGCAGCCGGGACAGGCGGACGATCTCCTCGCCCTCCTTGATCTCCAGTTCGGCGAGGTTGGATTCCTCGAGCAGGTCGATGAGCTTCTTGATCTTGCGCAGGTCCATGGAGACTCCCGGGCCGGGTGTGCGTAGGGGAAAGGGTCAGGCCGCGAGGCGGCGCACCGCGGCCTCGAGCGCGAGCCGGTAGCTCAGCGCGCCGAAGCCGGCGACGACGCCGACCGCGAGGTCGGAAAAGTACGAGTGGCGGCGGAACGCCTCGCGTGCATGCACGTTCGACAGGTGCACCTCGATGAACGGCAGCGCGACCGCCGCGAGCGCGTCGCGCAGCGCGATGCTCGTATGGGTGAACGCGGCCGGGTTGATCAGGATGAACGCCGTCCCGTCGCTGCGTGCGGCGTGCACGCGCTCGATGAGCACGTGCTCCGCATTGGACTGCAGGGTCGCCAGCTCATGGCCGGCTGCACGGGCGATCGCCGCGAGTTCCGCATCGATTTCGGCCAGCGTCGCGTGCCCATACGTGTCCGGCTCGCGCGTGCCGAGCAGGTCGAGGTTCGGCCCGTGCAGGACGAGGATCGTGGCCACGGCAGGCGACAGGTCAAAAGGGGCGGCTAGTCTGGCCGAGTCGATTGAGTCTGTCCAGTTCGGCGACGTTCGCTGGAATTCTAGCGATGTTCGTCAGAGATGTGGCTGCAACCACGCCTCGAGGCTCGTCTCGCTGAAGTTGCCATAGCGTTGCGCGAGGATGCGTCCGTCGCGGCCGATGAGCACCGAATACGGCAGCACGTCGCGCGCGTTGCCGAACCGGTTCGAGGCGTCGTCGGCGCGCGCCGACACGGGATCGTCGACCAGCACGGGGTACGAGACCGGGTGCTCGCGCAGGAATGCGCGCGTCGCGCCGGCGTCGTCCGCGGCGATACCGACCACTTGCAGCCCGCGCGCGGCGAGGCGCTGCTGGGTGCGGTCGAGCAACGGCATTTCCTCGACGCACGGAGCGCACCAGCTCGCCCAGAAGTTGAGCAGGACGAGCTTGCCGTCCCAGCGCGCGAGCGACTGCGGGCGACCGTCGGGATCGGGGAGTTCGAGCGCGGGACGCGTCCGCCCGACGACCTCGACCGGCGCGCGCGCCGCTGGCGCCGGTGCCGGGCGCAGCCATACGCCTGCCGCGAGGCCGGCCAGTGCGCCCGCGAGCGCAAGCGCGACGACGAGCAGGTGGGTGCGATCGAACACGCGGTGCTCAGCGCGGCGCGAGCGCCTGCTCGACGATCGCCCGGGTCAGCACGGTCGGCAGCGCATGGCCGGGGCCGGTCTCGCCGGCGCGGAACACGACGTACAGCGGCACGCCGACCGCCTTGTAGTCCTGCAGGAATGCCGTGATCGCGGGATCGACGTTGGTCCAGTCCGCGGTCATGAGCACGGCATCGCTGCGCCGGAGCAGGTCGCGGAACGCGTCGGTGTCGAGCACCGCCTTCTCGTTGACCTTGCAGGTCACGCACCAGTCCGCACCGACGTCGACGAACACGCTCCGGCCCTCGGCGCGCAGGCTCGCGAGGCGTTCGGCCGAATAGGGCACCGCGTCGCTCGTCGCCGCGTGCGCGGACGGCGGCGCGAGCTGCGCGATGCGCGCGATCGGCAGCAGTGCGGCGAGCACGATCGCGACCGCGAACGCGCGTTGCAGCGGATGCCCCGCGTAGCGGTGCCGCTCCCACCACCAGAGTCCGAGCGCGAGCACGGTCGCCCCGATCAACACCCAGCCGATCGCGTCGATGCCGCGCTGGTTGCCGAGCACCCATGCGAGCCACACCGCGGTGAGGTACATCGGGAACGCGAGGAACTGCTTGAGCGTTTCCATCCACGCACCCGGTCGCGGCAGCCGTGCCGCGAGCGCAGGCACGAAGCCGACGAGCAGGAACGGCAGCGCGAGGCCGAGGCCGAGCGCGAGGAACACGAGCAGCGCGACGAACGAGGACGCGGAGAACGCGTACGCGAGCGCGGAGCCCATGAACGGGGCCGTACAGGGACTCGCGACGACGACCGCGAGCACGCCGGTGAAGAAGTCGCCGGCCGCACCGCTGCGGTTGCTGAGGCCCTGGCCGACGCCGGCGAGGCCGGCGCCGATGTTGTACACGCCCGACAGCGACAGGCCGATCGCGAACAGGATGTAGACGAGCACGGCGACGAACACCGGCTGCTGCAGCTGGAAGCCCCAGCCGAGCGCCTGGCCCGCCGCGCGCAGGCCGACCACCGCGAGGCCGATCGCCGCGAACGCGACGAGCACGCCGGCGGTGTAGACGAGCGCATGCTTGCGCGCCTTCTCCGCGCTCTCGCCGCTCTGCGCGAGGCCGAGCACCTTGAGCGAGAGCACCGGCAGCACGCACGGCATGAGGTTGAGCACGAGGCCGCCGAGCAGCGCGAACAGCAGCGCGCCGAGGATGCCGGCGAGCGACGGAGGATCGGGGGGCGTGGGCGGCGCAGCGGTTGCGGGCGCGGGCGCGGCTTCAGCCACGACGCTGTTCGGCGCAGGCACGAACGAAGCCTTCGCCGCCGCGAGCTGCGCGAGGCTCGCCGGCGGGAGGTCGACCGACACGTCCTTCTGCATGACCGGATAACAGATGCCGTTCTCGAGGCAACCCTGGTACTCCGCGTGCAGCTTCACCGTCTGCGCGTCGCCGCGTTCGCGCAGCAGGCCGATCGGCAGTTCGACCTGGTCGAAGTAGACCTTGACCGTGCCGAAGTGCTCGTCCGTGTGGTCGACGCCCGCGGGCCATTGTGGTGCGCCGAGCGTGACGCCGCGACCGTCGGCGAGCGTGACCGTGCTCTTGTCGCGATAGAGGTAATAGTTCTTCGGCATCGTCCAGCGCGCGAGGATCGCGGTCGGGCTCTGCGCGATCGCCTCGAACACGAACGCCTGTTCGGCCGGCAGCGGCGCTTCGTCGACCACGCCGCCCTGGCCACCGAGCGGCAGCCCGCCCGACACGAGGCCGCCGCCACCTGCGAGTGGATTGGCGGGCGCGGTGCCGCCGCTGGTCGCGGCCGTCGCGTTCGCGTCGAGATCGAGCGTGACCGTGGTCGGGTGCGGCGGATAGCAGATCTTCGGATCGGTCTCGTGGCAGCCCTGCACGGACACCGACAGCGTGATCGTCTTCGCCGTCGCGTCGGCGAGCGTGTACACCAGGCTCGCGTCGATCGCGTGGTGGTAGACCTCGACTTCGCCGAGGAACTCGTCCTGCTTCTTCTCGCCCGCGGGCAGCTCGAGCGTGCCGAGCGTGAGGCCTGCCTGCGAGGTCTTCGCCTTGATGCGCGAACGATAGAGGTAGTAGTCGGGCGCGATGTCCCAGTGCAGTGAAAGCTTGCCCGCGCCGGCCGTCTTCGCGTCGAGCTTGAACGCCTGCTCGACCGGCAGCAGGCCGTCCTCCTGCGCGTGCGCGGCGCCGGCCGCGAGGGCGAGCAGGAACGTGGCGGTCAGGCCGGTGAACAGGCTGCGCATCGGAAGGGCACTCCGTCGGATCGGTATCAGAGGACCGCGGTTGGACCGCGGATCTTGCAGGACGTTCATCGCGGATGGGTGGCCGCATCCGGCGATTCAAGGCCGGCGCAGGCCTGCTCGAGCCAGCCGAGGTAGCCGGGCGCGCCGTCGACGGCCTCGAACGCGAGCAACTCGGGCACCTCGTACGGATGCAGCGCGGCGATGCGCGCCTTCAACGCGTCGAGCCGCGCGGCCACGGTCTTGATGAGCAGCAGCACCTCGGTGTCCACATGGACTTCGCCGTGCCAGCGGTACGTCGACGTCATGCCCGGCAGTACCTGCACGCACGCGGCGAGGCGTTCATCGACGAGCGCGCGCGCGATGCGCGCGGCGCTAGCGGCGTCGGGGCAACTGCAATGGATGACGATGGCGGCCATGGCGGCGATCGGTGGCGGAGCGGGTCGCCAATCATCGCATGGGGCCGTGGGCGGGCGCAGGCGATCGCGGCCGATGGCTGGGAAGCATCGCGACTGAAGTCGCTCCCACAATCGATTGTGGAAGCGGCGGAAGCCGCGATGCTCTTCCGCCGCATTCCCGCGACGCCCGTTCCGCTACGGGGTCGCTTCGAACCCGTCCGCGAAGATCACGTCGCTCGGCACGA
>NZ_DATDMY010000328.1:0-35676 GCF_036518555.1 Dokdonella sp.
AGTGCCGTTGTTCGGGTCCGCGTTGGAGCCCGCCGTGGTCACGCCGTTGAACGCGCCATGGCTTGCCGCGTATCCGCAGGCATTCACCGGCGGGGCGCCCGTCTGCGCGAAGCTGCTCGGGTAACCGCCGGTCGGCGGCAGGTCGTTCCAGGGAGTGCCTCCGTCGGTCGAAATCTCCTGCACCACGCCGTCCCACTGGAACTCGAGGTCGTACTTCGCCTGGAAGTTCAGCGTCGCGCCGGTGGTGATCGCCAGCGGCGGCGTGGTGATGCTCGCGCAGGTGTTGTCGAGATAGGGCGGGGCATCGCTGCCGTTGTGGTAGCTGTAGCTGCCTGCGGACGCGGCGACGTTCGTGATCTGCCACGGCGCCTCGAGCGCGAGGTAGCTGTGCGTGTCGACGTCGTCGACGTACGCACCCGGATCCGGCCCGTCGACGCCGCTCGGCGTCGCGTTCGCGGGGACCGAGGTCGGCGACGCGTTGCCGGCGCCGTCGACCGCGCGCACGCGATAGAAGTACGGCGTGCCGTTGGCGACCGCGGTGTCGGAGAACGTGGTCGTCGCGAGCGCGCTCGCGACCGTCGTCGGAGCGGTGAAATACGGGCTCGTGTCGCGCTCGACCGTGTAGGTCACCGTGTTGGCCGCCGGGCAGTTCGACGCGCCCGCCGCCCACGACAGGTTCACGCTGCAGCTCGCGTTGGAGGCGTCGCTCGCGAGCGAGTGCGTGTCGAAGTCGGGTTGCAGCGAGCAGTCATCGAGCGAAACGACGTCCACGCACTGCGACGCGTCGCCCTCGATGTCGTTCTGCACGCCGCGCAACTTGTAGGCGTAGCCGTATCCGCCCTGGCTCGTGTCGTCGTTGAGCGGCAGGCTCGTGCCGTTGGCGACGAGGTGGAAGTCGCCCGGCTCGGCCGTCGCGCAGGTGCCGTCGGCGCGGTAGAGCTGCCAGCCCTGCGCACCCGCGGCGCCGGTCGCATTCACGCTGATGCCGCCGCTGCCGTTGCTGCCGATCGTCGGCGCGGTCGGCGCCGCGAACGGCGTCGCGTCCGGAAGCGCGAACTTGCCGGAAACGGCGAGGCCGTAGCCCTGGCGATCGCTGCCGGCGCGGCCGTTGCCTGGGATCGACGTGCCCTTCACCCGGATCGTGTAGCTGCCCGCGGCGGGTGCGGTCAGGCGTACCTGCTCGACCGTGTCCTTCGCATCGGCCGTTCCGCCCGGCACCGACACGTTGCCGGAGAAACGGTTGCCGAGGTACGTGCCGCCGGGACCGACGACTTCGAGGTCGAGGTTGTTGACGAGCGTCGATGCCGCGCCGATCGAGGCGTCCGGATCGAACCAGGCGAGCGTGACGCGCAGCTCGACGCCCGCGCCGACGTTGGCGATCGTGTATTCGTTCACGTCGCCGGTCTCGAGGCCCGACGCGTTCGTGCGCTCGAACACGCGCAGGCGGCGGCTGTCGTCGCCGTTCGGCATCGTGTTCTTGAACCACAGGTTCGAGTCGAGCCACGGGCGGCCCCAGCCCGTACCCGTATTCGGGAACGCGCTCGGGCTCGTCGTCGGCACCGTGCCGTTGAGCAGCACCGCCTTCATCACCGCACCGGTCGGATTGAGCGCGTCGAGCCCGCTCTCGGTGAACGGCGACGCGCCGTCGAAGCCGTCGGCGAACACGAGGTCGGCCGGAATGCCGGTGCCGGTCGCGCCGCGCGGGTAGAAGCCGTCGGCGAAGTACTGGCGCAGCAGCACCGCGTTGCCGGCGATCGTCGGCGTCGCCATCGACGTGCCCGAGTTCGAGACCGTGAGCGGCGCGGTGATCGTCGTGGTGACGCTGGTGCCGTTGCGCGCGGAGATCGTCCCCGTGCCAGGTGCGGCGACGTCCGGCTTCTGGCGGCCATCCGCGGTGGGGCCCGCATTGGAGAAGCTCGCCTTGACGAGGCTGCCCGCATGGCCGAGCGCAGCGACGGTCACGGCGTTCTTCGAATTGCCCGGAGAGCCGACGGCCATCGCGCCGGCCTGATCGTTGCCGGCCGCGATCACGACGAGGAGGTTCTCGTCCTTGCGCGTCGCGCGATCGGTGTTGGCGTCTTCGGTCGTGTACTGGCCCGAGCTCGACGAGCCCCAGCTGTCGCTGTGGATACGCGCGCCGCCGGCGTAGGCCTGTTCGAGCGTGCCCTCGAAGTCCTGCGTGATGACCGCGGTCGCCTGGTTCGGACCGATATCCTGGAACAGAAGCTGCGCGTTCGGCGCCATGCCGTCGGCGAGGTCGTGGTTCGGCGCGTACGGCGTCGAGGGCATGTACGTGGTCGAGCCGAACGTGCCCGCGGCGTCGCCGACGACGGTGCCGGTGGTGTGGGTGCCGTGTCCGGACACGAAGTCGTAGTCGGTCGGTCCGCCCGGCTGCGTCCAGTAGGCGATGATCTTGTTGTCCGGGTGCAGCGTGCCGACGTTCGGCAGCACCGGCGGCGGGTTCTCCGCGAAGGTCACTTCGGTGTGCGGGCCGTTGCCCTTGTCGAGCGTGGCGAACCACGCCGCATTGGGCGTCGTGCCCGAGTCCGCCACGGCGACGATCTGGCCGCCGCCGGTGATGCCCTGGTCGAACAGCGGCGTCGGGCCGCAGACCGGGCCGCTGCCGGCGCAGGTGCCGGTCAGGTTGCCCTGGATCGCGCCGATGCCGCCGGCGTTGGTCGTGTGCGGTGCGATCCACGGCGACACGAAGGCGACGCCGTCGATGGCCGTCGCGGCGTCGATGAGCCGGTCGAGCGCCGCCGCGTCGACCTTCGCGCGCACGTACGGCAATGCCTGTTCGCGCGTGCTGCGCAGCGTGATCTCGACGCCGGGCACCTGCTTGACGAGCTGGCCTTCGATGGCGGCCGAGGAGACGCCGTCGAACGCCTGGATCATGAGTTCGTAGCGACCGTCGTTCTGCAATGCGGCCGAGGTCGTGCGCGTCGAAGTCCACAGCGCCGGATCGAGCTTGAGCGCGGGAGCCACCTCGCCGGCCCAGCGCACCGACGCGGTCTGCGCGACGTCCGCGAGGCGGACGCCGTTGAGTCGCACGTAGTACGCGTTGTTCGGCACGTATCCGAGGATCTCGATGCCGCGTGCGACGAGCGAATCGCGCGCCGCCTTGAGCCGGGCCGGGTCGAATTGCACGATCGCGTAGTTCGAACCGGTCGCGGCGGCGGCACCGACCGCGCGCGTGTCGAGCGTCTGACGCACCGGGTCGAATACGCCCGCGCGCAGGAGGATGAGGTCCGGATTGCCGCGTGCGGCATCGATGGCGTCAAGCGACGGCTGGCCGGCGATCACGGTGTTGGCGGCGGTCGCGTGCGGCGCCGCGGCGCCCAGCGCGAGCGTGAGTGCCGCCGCGAGTGCAGTACGTGCAGGCAGGGAGGTCATGTCGGTCTCTCGGCGAGGGAGGGGGCGTGCATCCGACGCGGGGGGATGCAACCGCCCGAATATGCCGCCCCGCGAGCCGAGGCGGCAACTGCCAAAGGGCCCAGTCGCCCTCCCGCTGCAGGCGTAGTGGGCGAGCCGCTACTGGTTCGACAGGCTGAGGTCGACGAGCAGCTTCCAGTGGCCGTCGCGCCAGCGCCATGCGCGCATGTAGCTGCCGCATTCGATGCATTCCGGACTGCCGCCGAGCGTGTAGGCGAAGTCGCCGCTTGCGGCGACGTCGAGCGCGCGCCGCGCGCCGCGACCGAGTCCACTCGCATCCTTGCGCAGGAGTTCCAGCGCGGCCGCACCGTCGGCGGGTGCCTGGCCGTCGCGCATCGCGTGCAGCCCCGGGTCCGCGATCGTGTCGAACGCGTGCGAAGGGTCTTTTGCGAGCGCGGCGCGCAGCGCGTCGTCGGCTTGCTCGAGCGCGCTGCGTCGCTGCTGCAGCGCCGTTGCATCGAGCGCCGCCGCGGCGGACGCCTCGGTGAGCGCGGCCACGCCGCCCGCTGCAGCGGGCACCGGCGCCGGGAGCCCGATGCCCGCGTCCGACTGCACGCGCCAGATACCGTCGCTGCCGCGCTTCCAGAACGTGAGGAAATGGCCGTGCGCGTACTGTGCGGCGCCCGCCGCATGGGCCGCCCACGGTCCGGTCGAAACCGCGAGTTCACCGCTCGCGGCGACGCCGACCTGCCTCGGGCTCCATTCGAGCAGTCGACCGTCGTCGGGGTCGTGCGACAGCGCAGCCAGCGCGGGCACCGGAGTCGGCCGCAACAGCCACGCCTGGGCGTCGAAATGGGCGAGGAACGCGAGGCGCGTGCCATAGCGGTGCGCGTCGAGCGCGAAGCCGCGCTCGGCCGCGACGACCGCGGCGAGATCCGGCGTGAGGGCCGTCGCGCCGAGGGAGCCGGCGATGAGGAGGGATGCAAGCATGAGTCGATGGGTTCCAAGTCGATGGGGTACGTATTGCACCAGCGCGCGGGTCGCATCGGCCGGGACGATCCGGCGAGACGGCTTGCTGCAGTCACGGCTCGGCGAAAACCGCGACGAACCCGGACGTCGTCGCGTCTGGATGGGGTGGAGCCGTCGGGACGCGTGATGGGATCGACGCTTGCGGCGCTGTTAGTTTTTCGTGAATCGCGCTATCATGTGAGCGTCGAGGAATGCGTACTGCATCGGAACTCCCGGTCCGGTGCGCGGGTCTCAACATCATTCGGTATCGATCTCTTGCCACGCATGAAGCCTTGCCTCGCCACGCTGCTGCTGTCGCTGCTCCCGCTCGCGGGAACGGCGCAGTCGTTGCCGTCGTTGGCGGTGCCCGGGTCGACGCCGCTGGTGGAGCAACTGCTCGCGATCGACCCTTCGGGCAGGCCGCTCGATGGCGCCTCGGTGCTGCCGATCTGGTCGCGCGCGAACGGCGAGCTGCTCGCGGTGGTCGCGCTGCCGCAGCAGTGGATGGGTTCGCCGACCGACACGAGTGCCGCATACCGCGGTCCGTCGTCGTGGGCGCTCGCGGGTAACACCGGCTCGGCCAGCGGTATCGTCTGGAGCCTGTCCGACGGCCTGCGCATCGACGCGATGTTCGGCCAGTACCTTGCGCCAACGCCGTTGCTCTGCGCGACGCCCGCGTGTGGCGTCGCGCCGTCGCGCGGCACGCTGACCGGCGCGCTCGGCATGGGCTGGTCGAGCGCCGACGGCGGGCTCGATCTTTCCTACGGATTGTCGTGGCTGCAGGCGCCCGCGGGCGGCCCGAGCCTCGGCGGCTTCGCGATCGCGGCGCTGCCGACGCTCGCACTGCCGGACGGGCCGTTGTATTCGCTCGGCAACGAGGCGTCGGTGTATGCGCGCGGCCGCTGGCGCTTCGAGCAGGGCGCAGCGCTCGACGTTGCGGCGAGCTACGGCCATGGCCGGCTGTCGACGCTCGATGGCCTCGCCGCCCCGTTCGCGTCGGCGGTCGACCTCGACCAGTTGTCGCTGAGCCTCGGTCTCGATGCGGGCTCGCTGCGTGGCGCGATCGTCGGCCACGTGCTCAGCAGCGACGACCCTGCGCTCGCGGGCAAGCGCTGGACGACGCTCGACCTCGGCGTGTCGTGGCGCACGCCCTGGAGTGGCGAGCTCAGCGTAGGCGCGCAGAACCTCTGGTCGGCGCCGCTGAACTCGCCGCGCGACAACGAGAATCAGGCGCGCACTCCGTACATCCAGTACCGTCAGGATCTCTGACGCGTCCCCCGTCGCGACCCCTCCGCGTCGCGTCCGCCCCCGTTGCAAGAGGATGCCGATCCTGCGTTCGCAGGTGGCCAGTCCTGCGTTTTCGGTGGGCCTCCGGATGCGGCCTCAAGCACGTCGCGCGTGCCGGCGCAAGTGTCCCCTCACTGCGCCGCCGCATTTTTTCGCGCGCGCAACGATATGATCCGTAAGGATTTTTCGCGGATGTTAAGGCGGCGCTCAGGGATTCCCATGGCGTAAGAATGTTGTTAGTATCGCCCACTGCCGAGGGTTTTGGTGGACCGTTTTGGTCGTTCCCATGGATGGGAGAGCACATGTCCCGAGCTGTGACACAACTCTGACGTTGGAGAGTGTAATGAATCATACGAGCAACGAGCTTTTCAAAGCCGTGCGCTATGCGTTGTACGCAGGCACCACGGCCGTGGTCGGTTTGTCGGCCGCGCCTGTGCTTGCGCAGGATGACACCAGCAGCCAGAAGCTGGAAACGATCACGGTGACGGGTTCGAACATCCGTCGCGTCGATATCGAAACGTCCAACCCGGTCGTCACCATCGATCGCGCCGCGATCGAGAAGACCGGCAAGCTGACCCTGGGCGACCTCGTCCAGCAGCTCCCGGCCGTCACCGGCCCGAACACCAACCCGCAGGTCAACAACTCCGGCGGCAGCGGTTTCTCGAGCATCGGCCTGCGCGGCCTCGGCTCGCCGCGCACCCTCGTGCTGATCAACGGCCACCGTTATCTGTCCGGCGATCCGAACGCGATCCCGGCCAACATGATCGAGCGCATCGAAGTCCTGACCGACGGCGCCTCGTCGGTGTACGGTTCGGACGCGATCGCGGGCGTCGTCAACTTCATCCTGCGCAGCGACTACCAGGGTGCGGAGTTCTCGGCCGACTACGGCATCTCCGACCGTGACGACGGTACCTCGAAGGGCTACTCCTTCACGTTCGGCCAGAGCTCCGACAAGGGCTCGATCATGGCCGGCGTCAACTACAAGAAGATCGACGGCGTGCTCTCGGGCCACCGCGAGTTCTCGAAGGACTCCGTGTCGCGCCTCGGTTCGACGAGCAGCCCGATCGGCACGTTCGTCGGCGGCTCGACCTCGTCGCCGTACGGCCACATCAAGATCCCGTCGGCGTTCGCGGACCTGTTCCCGGGTTGCAGCTCGGGCTACCTCGCGCGCAACCCCGAAGCGAGCGGCCTGAACATCGCGACCGATTACCACTGCTATCGCAACAGCGCGTCGGCAGCGGGCCCGAGCGACAAGTACAACTATGCGACGGTCAACCTCGTGATGACCCCGCAGGAACGCACCGGCCTGTTCCTGAACGGCAACTACAAGCTGACCGACAACGTCGAGGTCTACCTCAACGTGCTGCACAACAAGACCTCGGCGGCGTTCCAGCTCGCCCCGGCCGTGTTCGGCACGCCGTACGGTGCGACCGTGTCGGCGGACAGCTACTACAACCCGTTCGGCATCGATTTCGGCCCGGGCGCGGGCAGCTTCAATGCGCGCCTCGAGTCGCTCGGCAACCGCAGCGCCTCCACGGGCACGGCGAATGACCAGCTGTCGACCGGTTTCAAGGGTTCGTTCTCGGTCTGGAACGACCAGCAGTGGAACTGGGAACTCGGCTTCGACTACGGCCACGTGCACCAGTCGACGACGACCTACGGCCTGCCGAACCTGTCCGTGCTGAACCCGGGCATGGGCCCGTCGTTCCTCGACGAAGCCACCGGCCAGGTCGTCTGCGGCACGCCGGATGCGCCGATCGCGGGCTGCATTCCGTTCAATCCGTTCAACCTGCAGGATCCGAACAGCATCGCCGCGCTCCGCGCCGCGGCTTCGCCGGGCGTGAGCAACCTGTTCTCGAAGGAAACGGTCAAGCGCCTCGACCTCAACGGCGGTCTGTTCGAACTGCCGGCCGGCACGATGCAGCTCGCCGTCGGTTACAACTACCGCACCGAGTACATCCACTCCAACGTCGACACCGGCCTCATCGTCGACTTCGACGGCAACTGCACCCTTGGCAGCCAGTGCGGTTCCGCGCTGCAGGGCGGTTACAACGTGAAGGAAGCGTACGCCGAGCTGTTCGTGCCGATCCTCAAGGATCTGCCGTTCGTGCATGCGTTGAACCTCACGGTCGGCGACCGCTGGTCGAAGTACTCGACCTTCGGCAGCACGAACAACACGAAGTTCGCGATCGAATGGCGTCCGATCGAAGACCTGCTGCTCCGCGGCACGGTCTCGAAGGTGTTCCGCGCGCCGACGATCGGCGACATCTTCGGTGGCGCCGGCAGCGACGCGCCGAAGATCTCGCGCGATCCGTGCGACGGCTACACCGGCGGCGGCAACCCGGCGTGCGTGAACGTTCCGACCGACGGCAGCTTCGTCAACGAGAACGTGCGTCAGGCGCTGCAGCTCAACGCGATTGCGTCGGGTGCGGCGTTCGCCGGCTTCCCGATCGGTCCGGAGAAGGGCAAGTCGTTCGACTTCGGTATCGTGTATGACCCGCATTGGCTGGAAGGCCTGTCGGTCAGCGCCGACGTCTGGCGCGTCTACCTGAACGAGAACATCACGGGCATCGGTGCGCAGCAGGTCCTCGACCTCTGCTCGGCCGGCCAGCTCGCGTTCTGCCCGCTGATCCGTCGTTACGCCTCGGGCGAGAGCCAGGGCCAGATCCAGACGCTCATCGAGCCGACCGGCAACCTCGGTCGCGTCGACGTGGGTGGCGTGGACTTCGCGATGAACTACCGCCTGCCGGAGTTCTCGTTCGGTCGCTTCAACGTCGGCCTGAATGCGACGTACCTGAAGAACTACGACCTGCAGACCGCTCCGGGCCTGCCGGGCAACACGACCTACCACTTCGCCGGCCACTTCGAGAACTACGGTTCGGCGCAGGCGGCGGCGTGCCCGGGTGCGGGCGGCGGCGTCTGCCTGTTCCCGCGCTGGCGTGCGCAGAGCCAGGTCGGCTGGCAGATGGGTCCGTTCGACGCTTCGTGGTCGATGCGCTACATCCATCGCTTCCGCATGGGTTCGCCGTCGCCGTCGCAGGACAGCCATCCGTACGGCACGGGTAACCCGTCGCTGGACGGCCTGTACACCGACTTCGGCTCGACCGTCTATCACGACATCCAGTTCGGCTACAACCTCGAATCGCTCAACACGCGCTTCGACATCGGCGTGAACAATGTCGGCGACAAGCAGCCGCCGTTCCTGTACGCGAACAACACGCTGAACGCGAACACGGACCCGAGCGACTTCGATCTCATGGGCCGCTACTACTGGGGCCGCGTGACGGTCAAGTTCTAAGATCGAGTCACGTTGTAAGCTACACGGCCGCGCGGGTTTCCCGCGCGGCCTTTTTTTTGCCGAAGACTCGAATGAATGCCGACCTGATTCCGATTGCCGCGGCGGTGCGCGTCGCCGACTGGCGCGAGGCCGAACGCCTCGTGCGCGCGCGCCTGCAGACCGACGACACGCGCGAAGACCTGCTCACGATGCTCGCGGTCAGCCTGCAGATGCAGGGACGTGCCGCCGATGCGATCGACGTCTACGAACGCCTGACGCGCCTGTTCCCCGCGCGCAGCGAACATTGGGGCAACTACGCGACCGCGCTGCGCGAGGCAGGGCGCCTCGACGAGGCCGCGACGATCTACGAGCGCGCGCTGCACGACGCACCGGCGGACACGGGGCAGCTCGTGAACTTCGCGCTGCTCAAGCTGCAGCAGCGCGACTACGCGGCGGCGCGCGATCTCGCCTTGCGCGCGTACGCGCTGGAGCCGCACTCGCCGCGCGTGCGCATCCACGCCGCCCGCGCGTGCCAGGCGTGCCGCGAGTACGAGGAGGCCGAAGATCTCCTCAAGCCCTGGCGCCAATGGTTGCCACTCGGGGACGACGGACTCCAGCAGGAGCTCGGCGACCTGCAGCTCGCGCTCGGCGACGGCGACGCCGCGCAGGTCCTCCTCGAGGACCTCGTGCGCCGCGCTCCAGGCAACATCCACGCGGTGGTCCATCTCGCGTCCGCGTACGAACGACTCAACCGGATGCCCGAGGCGGAGTCGCTGCTCGCGCAGCTCGCCGGGCGGCTGGGCGATGCGACGCCCGAAGTGCGGATGGAGCTTGCGCACGTGCTCGCGAAGGTCGCGCAGCGGAAAGGCGATCTCGCCGAGGCGCAATCGATCCTCGAGGACGCCGGCCTGCGCGGCGAGGGCGACTATGCGCACTACTACTTGCTCGCCGAGATCCGAGCCAAGCGTGCGGACGTCGACGGCACGATGCAGGCGCTGCAGTCCGCGCACGCGCTGCATGTCGAGGACCTCAGGCATGTGATACCGAAGCGATTCGAACCGGGCGCGTCACCGCTGCCGCTGGCCGACGTCCGCGTCAGCGCGGAGGAGTATCGGCAATGGCCGGTCCTGGGCGCTCCCGAAGCGAAGCACTCGCCGGTGTTCATCGTCGGCTTCCCGCGCTCGGGCACGACCCTTCTCGAACAGATGCTCGACGCGCATCCGCGCCTGCAATCGATGGACGAGAACCCGTTCTTCAACAAGCTGAGCGACCAGCTTGCCGAACAGGACATCTACGTGCCCCAGGACATGGCGCGTCTAGGGCAGCGCGACTGCGACGAACTGCGCAAGCGCTACCTCGCCATGGTGTGCGACACGATCCCGCGGCGCTGGGACACGCAGATCGTCGACAAGAATCCGCTCAACATGCTGTGGCTGCCGCTGATCCATCGCCTGTTCCCGCATGCGAAGTTCATCCTCGCGCTGCGACACCCGTGCGACGTCGTGCTGAGCTGCTACATGCAGAACTTCCGCTCGAGCGTGCTCGCCGCCGCATGCTCGGACCTCGAGCGCCTCGCGAAGTCGTATGTGGCATCGATGCAATCATGGCTGCATCACTCGGCGCTGTTCGCGCCGGACGTGCTCGCGGTACGCAACGAAGACATCGTCGCCGACGTCGAAGCGCAGGCCGCGCGGATAGCCGCGTTCCTCGACCTCGGCGATCCGGCCCCGCTGCTCGGCTTCCACGAGCATGCGCGCCGCAAGGGGTTCATCGGCACGCCGAGCTACACGCAGGTGATCCAGCCGGTGAACAGCCGCGGCATGAACCGGTGGCTGCGCTATCGCGCGTACCTCGAACCGGTGCTGCCGATCCTCGCGCCGATGCTGCGCCATTGGGGCTACTCGGCCGACGGAACGGCCGACGCGGGCGCCGCGCGCTGATCGCTCCCGAACGGCGCCATGCCGAGCTCGCGGCGCAGCGGGTCGAGCAGCGTGCCGTAGCGCGCGCCGCGCGCGGTATCCCGTCGCAGCGGCTGGCGCACCTGCATCGCGCTCGGCGAGCGCACGTCGCGCTCGGTGCGGTGGAAGTCGACGCAGGCCTGCTCGAACGGCAGGCGCAGGAACGCGAGCAGTTCGCGGATGCGCCGTTCCGGCTCCGCGACGAGCTCCTCGTACACGCTCTCGTGGACGTGCGCGGCATGGCGCGCGATCCCGTCGCGCACGGCCGCGTCGAACGCGCGCCAGAACGCCGCGAGGTCGGCGAAGCTGCGCGTGTACTCGTTGTTGTAGAGGAACTGGCGATAGCACGAGAAGCAGGTCTCGAGCGGATCGCGCCGCACCGCCACGATGCGCGCACCCGGCAGCATGCGACGTATCGCATCGATGTAGTACCAGTTGTTCGGCAACTTGTCGGTGAACAGCGCGCGTCGTCGCCGCCAATGCGCGGTGCGATCGAGGTACCGTTGCCCGAGCCGGCGCCAGTCGTCCACACCCAGGGCCTCAGCCCAGCCCGGGTAGGCCTGTTGCCGGCGACGTGATTCCTCGCCGATCAGGAGTGGGAGGTCGGCCAGTTCGCCGGCGCCCTCGATCGCCGGGTGCGACGCGAGGATCTGCTCGATCAACGTCGAGCCCGAGCGGGGCAGGCTGACGATGAAGATGGCTTCGCGCCCGAACGTGTCGCCGGCAAGCGGCGGTGGCGAGGTCGCGTAGGCGCCGCGGATCGACGCCATGAAGGCCCCAAAGCCTGCGGCATCCCATTGCCGGCGTCGACGCGCGACTGCATTGGCGCGTTCGAGCGCCGCGAGCGAAGCCGCGTAGTCCCCGCGCTCGTCGAGCGCCCTGGCGAGTGCGAAGCCGGTGGCGACGAGGTCGTCGTCGCTCGCGCGCGGGTCGCGCAGCGCGTCCTGCATGCGTACGACATCGTCGTCCTCGAAGCGCGTCGTGCGGAGGTCGGCGAGCCCCCACCAGGCCATGCCCGTACCGGGTCTCTCGGCGAGGATGCGTCGATACTCCGCCGCTGCTTCGCCGGGCTGGTTGGCGACGCGCAGCATGTCCGCGAGCAGCGCGCGCGCCTGCACGTGCGAAGGCGCGAGCGCGACCGCCCGGCGCAGCGCGACGACGGCCTCGTCGTGGCGCACGCAACGCGTGAGCAGCACGCCGAGATTGAACCACGCGAGCGCGAGGTCGGGTTGCAGATCGCAGCAGCGCCGCAGCGCCGCGATCGCGCCGTCGTAGTCGCCGGCTTCGGCGAGTACGGTCCCGAGCGTGTTCTGGTACAGCGCGTCGGTCGGACGCCGGGCGACCGCATCCCGGATCGCGCGGATCGCGGCCTCGTGGTCGCCGCGCTGGCTGCGGATGCCTGCCCAGAGGCGCAGCACCTCCGGCTGGCGCGGGAACGCGGCGATCGCCGCACCGACGTGCGCCTCCGCCTCGTCGATGCGGCCCGCCTCGAGCGCATTCGCGGTCGCGACGACCTGCTGCACCGCGCGCGGCGTCAGGCCGTGCAGGCGTGGCGGGAGGGAAGAGGCGGTCGGCATGGGGCGGTCGGTTCCGCCCCCGAGTCTAGCAGGGCGCTCCGCAGCGCGAACGGATGCGCGCCCGACCGGGCGCCGCGTCGCGGCCGAGGCAATGCCGAACGTGCCGGTGTCGGGCGCCACCTTGGGGCAGGGCGCGGCGCGCCTCAGCTGCGCCGAAAGGCGTCAGAGACGCTCAGTAGTTCGACATGTCGAAATTCTCGGCCATCGGCGCGTCGCCACCTTCGGCGAGGCGCACCTTGAGCGCGAGACCATCACGCGAGTCGGCGTGGTTGAGCGCCTCCTCGAGTTCGATCTTGCCTTCCTTGTAGAGCGCGTACAGCGACTGGTCGAAGGTCTGCATGCCTTCCTGCAGGCTGCGGTCCATCGCCTCCTTGACCTCGTGCACCTGGCCGCGGCGCAGCAGGTCGCGGATATGGGGCGTGTTGAGCAACACCTCGACCGCGGGCAGGCGGTGGCCGTCCTTGCCCATCACGAGGCGCTGGCTGATCACGGCGCGCAGGTTGAGCGCGACGTTCATGAGGATGTTCTTGTGCGCCGACTCCGGGAAAAAGTTGAGGATGCGTTCGATCGTCTGGTCGGCATTGTTCGAATGCAGCGTGGCAAGGCAAAGATGGCCGGTCTCCGAGAACGTGATCGCGGCCTCCATCGTCGTCGCGTCGCGGATCTCGCCGATGAGGATCACGTCGGGCGCTTCGCGCATCGCGTTCTTCAGCGCTTCGTGGAAGCTGTGCGTGTCGAGCCCGACCTCGCGCTGGTTCACCACCGACTTCTTGTGCCGGTACAGGTATTCGATCGGATCCTCGATCGTGAGGATGTGGCCCGAGCTGTTCGCGTTGCGGTGGTCGATCATCGACGCGAGCGTGGTCGACTTGCCCGAGCCGGTCGCCCCGACCAGCAGGATCAGGCCGCGCGGCTCCATGATGATGCTCTTGAAGAGCTGCGGCAGGCGCAGCTGCTCGATCGACGGGATCTCGCTCTTGATCGCACGGATCACCATGCCGACCTCGCCGCGCTGCTTGAACACGTTGACGCGGAAGCGCCCCGCGTCCTTGACCGCGATCGCCATGTTGAGTTCGAGCGCCTTCTCGAACTGCGGCACCTGCCCTTCGTCCATGAGCGAGTAGGCGATCTTCTTGACCATGCCGTTGGGCAGGCCGGTATTGCCGAGTGGATAGAGCTTGCCCTCGACCTTGATGTTCACCGGAGCGCCGGTGGTCAGGAACATGTCCGACGCACCCTTCTCGGTCATCAGTTTCAGGAAATAGCCGATATCCATCGCCGTTCTCGCTCTCGTTCGTTCGCCTCGTTGGCCGGATCGGCGAAGCAGCATTGCCAAACCGGGCGTCGCCTTCCCAAAATACGGACTCTCTTCTTCAGGCGAGCGGCGACGTTATGACACCAGCACGCGAAAAAATCCATGCGTGGGTCGCGGTTCTGGCCGCCGCGCTCGCTGCCGGGTGCAGCCCCACCAAGCCGCCGCTCGACGAACTGGACGCGGCTTCGCGCGCGCTCTCCGCGGCCCGCCAGGCCGACGCGCCGCAGTTCGCGGCCGCCGAGTACCGCGCCGCCGGCCGCCATTTCGACCAGGCGCAGGCCGCCCAGCGCGACAAGGACTACGATGCGGCCGCGCAGTTCGCCGCCGAATCACTCGCCGACAGCGAGCTCGCCCTGGCCCGGGCCCATCTCGCCAAGGCGCGCGCGGACGTCGAGCGTCTCACGCGCGACAATGCGAACCTGCAGGGCGACCTCGACAGCCACCCCGCGGCCCTGCAGGAGGAGCAGCCATGAATTTCGCCCGATGCGCCCGCTGCGCGTTCGCGTTCTCGCTCGCCGTCGCCGCGGCCGACGGCGTCGCCGCGCGCGACGACGATTACCAGCGGCTGCTCGACCGCTTCAACGCGCTCGCGACCGACCCCGTGCTCGGCACGCACGCGCCCGTCGCGATGGATCGTGCCCGCCTCGCGCTCGCCCACCTCAAGGAAGCGCGGCGCGCCGAGCGGGAACACTGGATCTACATGGCCGAGCGTCGCATCGACAGCGCGCGCGCGAACGCCGAAGCGGAGGCGCTCGGCGACCAGCGTTCCACGTTGCAGCGCGAGAACGACCGCCTTCAGCTCGCGATCGCGCGGCGCGACGCCGAGCAGGCGCGCGCCGAGCTCGAGCGGCAGCGCCTGCAGGCGCAGATCCGCGCCGAGGAAGCCGAGCGCGCGCGGCGCGATGCCGAGGCCGCTCGCGCGGAAGGTGCGCAGGCGACGCAGGCGGCCGAGTCCGCACGCGCGGAGGCCGAGCAGGCCAAGCGCATGGCCGCGGCGCAAGCGAAAGCGGCGGCGCTCGCGAAGAAGGAAGCGCAGCTCGAGGCGGCGCTGTCGGGCGACGGCTCGGCAGGCGCGGCCCCGCCCAAGACCAAGCCCAAGGCGAAGCCCAAGGCCAAGCCGGCTGCGCCGTCGAAGTCGAACTGAGCACCCGAGCGAGGCGCCAGTCGCATCTTCTTGATTATGGTGCAACTCTCTGTTTGCGTTAAAAATTTATGAGCGCCTTCGCGCCCGTCGCGGACGGCTCGACGGGCATTTTTCCGGTTGCCAAGGCAGGGGCATCGGAGTAGCGTCTATCTCCCAAGTGGCCCGTTTTTTCCTGGACCCCCACTTGGGCCTGAGCCCATGACAGCATCGATAGCGACAGAGGAAAGCACTCCCTCGGTTATCCGAGGCGCGGGTCGTGCGTACGGACGTTTCCTGGCAGTGGCGTCCGCAGCAGGGCCCGACGATCTCCTCTTCACCTTCGACGCAGCGTCCACGGTAACGGCGGCTCTTTCGAGCCATCTCGCAACCCCCGCGGTAACTCGTCCCGCTCCGCAGCGGCACGGCCGTGCGGCCGTGCCGCCGCGTGCGTGTTCCTTGCACTATGAGGAGGCTGGCTGATGTTCGAGCAGAACCAGAAAGAAGTCGAAGCGCTGATGCAGAGCAACGCGGAGTTCCGCAGCCTGTACCAGCGTCACAAGGAACTGGACAGCAAGGTGCGCGATGCCGAATTGGGCGTCCTGCCGATGGACGACGTCACGCTGCACAACATGAAGAAAGAAAAGCTGCACGCGAAGGACAGGCTCACGTCCATGTGGGCGGCCGCGGCGCACTGACCGGATTGCCGTCGCCGGCGCTGCCGCGGACGCGGGGGCGCCGGCGACATCCCTCCCTCGGGTATCATTCCGCGATCACCTCCGACCGGAGGTGAGGACCGTCGTCGGGTTCGCCCGCGACGCCTGACGCGGAGCCCGCATGACGATTCACCAGAGCGTACTCGAGCTGATCGGTCGCACGCCGATGGTCAAGGCGCAACGCCTCGACACCGGTACCTGCGAACTCTTCTTCAAACTCGAGAGCGCCAACCCCGGCGGTTCGATCAAGGACCGCATCGGCCTGTCGATGATCGAGGGCGCCGAGAAGGCCGGCAAGCTGAAGCCGGGTGCGACGCTCGTCGAAGGCACCGCCGGCAACACGGGCCTCGGCCTCGCCCTGGTCGCGCAGGCGAAAGGCTACCGGCTCGTGCTCGTCGTGCCCGACAAGATGAGTCGCGAGAAGATCTTCAACCTCAAGGCGATGGGGGCGGAGGTCGTCCTCACGCGGTCCGACGTCGCCAAGGGGCATCCCGAGTATTACCAGGATCTCGCCGAACGCATCGCGCGCGAGACGCCGGGCGCGTACTTCATCAACCAGTTCGGCAATCCGGACAATCCGCTCGCGCACGAGCGCACGACCGGTCCGGAGATCTTCGAACAGCTCGACGGCAAGGTCGACGCGATCGTGTTCGGCTGCGGTTCGTCGGGCACGATGACGGGCCTGTCGCGCTACTTCGCCAAGGCGTCGCCGCAGACCGAGTTCATCCTCGCCGATCCGGTCGGTTCGATCCTCGCGCAGTACATCAACGAGGGCACGTTGTCGACGAAGTCGGCGAGCTGGATGGTCGAAGGCATCGGCGAGGATTTCCTGCCGTCGATCAGCGATTTTTCGCGCGTGAAGAAGGCCTACGCGATCAGCGACAAGGAGAGCTTCCTCGCCGCACGCGAGCTGCTCGCGAAGGAAGGCGTGTTCGGCGGCTCCTCGACCGGCACGTTGCTCGCGGCGGCGTTGCGCTATTGCCGCGAGCAGACGCAGCCCAGGCGCGTCGTCATGTTCGTCTGCGACACCGGCAACAAGTACCTGTCGAAGATGTACAACGACTACTGGATGCTCGACAACGGCTTCCTAGAGCGGCAGCGCACCGGCGACCTGCGCGACCTCATCCTGCGCCCGTACGCGCAGCACGACACCGTCGTGGTCGGTCCGAACGAGCTCCTCGTGACCGCGTACAACCGCATGAAGCTCTACGACGTCTCGCAGCTGCCGGTCATGGACGGCGATCGCATCGTCGGCATCCTCGACGAGTCGGACCTGCTGCTGCACGTGCATGCGGACGAGACCAGGTTCCGCGACAGCGTGTCGACCGCGATGGTGGAAAAGCTGCAGGTGCTCGACGTGAAGGAGCCGATCGAATCGTTGATGCCCGTATTCGGCGCCGGACACGTCGCGATCGTGATGGACGGGCCGAAGTTCCTCGGCCTCATCACGCGCATCGACCTCCTCAATTACCTGCGGCGCCGGGCCGGATGAAGCGGCCCCTCGCGACGACGACGGCCTGCGCCGGTTTCGCCGCAGGTTCCCGCGCCGCGGCGGCTTCGAAGCGATGCCGCGGACGCTGACGGCGACCCGATTCCCGACTCCCACGTACCAGGCGACGACCTACCATGGCAAAGCACGACCAACTGCATCTCGGCACGCGAGCGATCCACGCGGGCCAGTCCCCCGACCCCTCGACCGGCGCGATCATGACGCCGATCTACGCGACGTCGACCTACGTGCAGAAGAGCCCGGGCGTGCACCAGGGTTACGAGTATTCGCGCACGCAGAATCCGACGCGCATGGCCTACGAGCGCTGCGTCGCCGACCTCGAAGGCGGTCGCCAGGGCTACGCGTTCGCGTCCGGCCTCGCGGCCGCCGGCACCGTGCTCGAACTGCTCGATTCGGGCAGTCATGTGATCGCGATGGACGACCTTTACGGCGGCACCTACCGCCTGTTCGAACGCGTGCGCCGGCGCAGCGCAGGGCTCGACTTCACCTTCATCGACCTCAACGACGCGGCGGCGCTGAAGGCCGCATTGAAGCCCAATACGCGGATGATCTGGGCGGAGACGCCGACCAACCCGATGCTCAAGCTCGTCGACCTCGCCAAGGTCGGCGCGTTCGCGCGCAAGCACGGCCTCATCTTCGTGGTCGACAACACGTTCTGCTCGCCGATGCTGCAGCGTCCGATCGAACACGGTGCCGACATCGTCGTGCACTCGGCGACGAAGTACCTCAACGGCCATTCCGACATCGTCGGCGGCATCGCCGTGGTCGGCGGCAGCGCGGAGCTCGCCGAGCAGATGGCGTTCCTGCACAACTCGGTCGGTTCCGTCGCGGGTCCATTCGATGCGTTCCTCGCGATGCGTGGACTCAAGACGCTGCACCTGCGCATGCGCGCGCATTGCGAAGGCGCGCTCGCGCTCGCGCAATGGCTCGAGAAGCATCCGGCGGTCGAGCGAGTGATCTATCCGGGCCTCAAGTCGCACCCGCAGCACGTACTCGCGAAGAAGCAGATGGACGGCTTCGGCGGCATCGTATCGGTCGAAGTGAAGGGCGGCCTGCGCAAGGCGCGCAAGGTGCTCGAGCGTTGCGAGCTGTTCGCGCTGGCCGAATCGCTCGGCGGCGTCGAGAGCCTGATCGAGCACCCGGCGATCATGACGCACGCGTCGATCCCGCCCGCGAACCGCAAGCGGCTCGGTATCAGCGACGGTTTGATCCGCCTCTCCGTCGGCGTCGAGGATGTCACGGACCTGCGCGAGGAACTCGAACGGGCGTTGCGGTGACGCGGGAGCGCGTTCTCGCGGATGGGATGAACCGTGACGACGCGCGGCGGCGATCGCGACCCGCTGCCGACGCGATCGTCCTCGCCTGGGAACGCTTCGGCCTGGCCCTGATCCTCGTCGCGGGCGCGCTCGTGCGCGTCGCGCTCGACTGGCGCCTCGAGGCCGTGCTCGTCGTGCGGGACGAGGCCGGATACCTCGCCAACGCCGCCGCCCTGGCGGGATACGTCTTCGACGGTGCCAACTCCTACCACGCGGGCTACTCGCTGCTGATCCTGCCCGCGTTCGCGCTGTTCGACGACCCGGCCACCGTGTATCGCGGCGTGCAGGCGATCAACATCCTGCTCGCCGCCTCGTCCGTACTGATTCTCGACGCGCTGCTGCGCGGGTTGTTCCCCGGTGAACGCCGCAGCCGCCAGTTGCTCGCGCTCGCGCTCGCGGCGGCGTACCCGGCCTGGTTCGTTTTTTCGCCGCTGGCCATGTCCGAGAACGGCATGGCCCCTGCGTTCTGCCTCGCGATGCTCTGCTGCCTGCGCGTCAGCCGCGGGGGAGGCGCCTATTGGCTCGCTTGGGGCCTCGCGAGCGGGTTCCTGTACTTCGTGCATCCGACCGCCCTCGGCACGCTCGCGGCCGCCGTGCCGATCGGCGCTGCGATAGCGGGCATGCGACGCGAATGGACGTGGTTCGCGGCGTTCGTCGCCTGCATTGGGACGATGCTCGTCCTCGATGCGGCGGTCGTCCAGCCCTGGCTGGTCGCGCGGCTCAGCGTGGACGGATACCCGCCGCTGCTGCATTACCCGCCGATGTCGAGCGTGCTGCAGCCGTTCACGTCGCTTGCCGGTCTCGTCGAGATCGCCCGCAGGATCGGCGGCCATGGGTTCTACGTCCTGGTCGGCAGCGCATGGCTCGCGTGGTACGCGACCGTATTCGTCGCGAAGCGCATCCATGGCGATGCGTGCGTGCGCAGGATCGACCCGCAGACGTGCGTCCTCCTGTTCGCCGTGCTCGCGCCGCTCGGCGTCCTCGCGCTTTCCGCACTGTCGTTCACCGCGCTGCACGGCGATCGGATGGACCACTGGATGTACGGGCGCTATGTCGAAGGCGCGCTCATGCCGGCGCTCGCCATCGGTGCCGTGGTCGCCTCCCGATTCGATCGCGCGCTCCTGCCGGGCATGCTCGTGGCCGCTGCAGGAGCGGCTCTCGTGTCGGGCATCGATGCGCCCGTCAATGCCCTCAACGTGAGTGCGTTATGGGAGCTGGCGCTGGCTCCAGCGGGCCCGGCCGCGATGTGGTGGCTGCTCGGCGCCGTCGTCGCGGGTCTGGCGTGGCTCGGCCGTGGAGGCGGGCGTCGCGCGCTCCTCCTAGCGGCGACCTTCGCCGCGGCGACGATCGTGGTGTACGTGCAGTTCCTCCTGCCTTGCCACGAGCTTTACGCCCGTCGTTACGTGCTCGCCAGCTACGTTCGCGAGCATCTGCGGCCGCTGCCGACCTGCATCGGCATCGATGCACGGCCGCAGGACACATCGGACGATCTCGCGCTGGCCTGGGCCAAATACGGCGCGCATCTTTTCGATGCGGGCATGCGCCGCACCACGCCCGGGGATTGGCTGGCGCACTGCGACGGACCGCTGATTTCCGTGGCGCGCGATCTCGATCGCCGTTACGACAACGTCCATCTCGTGGCTGCCGAACGGCATGACCTCCAGGGCACGCGGCCGGGCCCGTTTCTCTGGATGCGCGGTGCGCAGGGGGCTTCGGCACCGCTGCGGAGCGGCGACACCGTCCCGTTCACGGACGCCGACCCGCGCGTGCCGCTCATGCTCGGGGCTGGCTGGCACGCACCGGAGTCCGCCGGCACCTGGAGTTCGGCATCGGCCGAACTGTGGATCGACGTCGCGCCCGAGTGCAGCCGCTCGACGCCGTGCGAAGCGCGCTTCACGGCGATCGCGTTGAAGGCGGATGCGCAACGGCCGATCGTCGTCGACGTGAGCATCGAGGGCGAGAACGCCGGACGCTGGACGGTCCCCACGACCGACCCCCGGACGTACACGCTCCACTTGTTCCATGATGCGGCTTTTCCGTCCGGTACGCGCGTGCGCCTGGACGTCGAGGGCGCGACATCGCCGCTCGAGATGGGACTATCCGCCGACCCGCGCACGCTCGGAATCAAGTTGAGCTCGATCGCCCTCGGCGAGCCGACGGCGCCCTGAAGCGGATCAGGGCCGATCGATGCCCTCGATGTTGCGGAAGCCGTCGAGCGCCTGCGGATTCGCCAACGCGTCGGTGTTCTTCACCGGACGGCCGTGGATGACCTCGCGTACGGCGATCTCGGTGATCTTGCCGGAGATCGTGCGCGGGATGTCGGCGACCTGCAGGATCTTCGCGGGCACGTGGCGCGGGGTCGTGTTCGCGCGGATCTGCCGCGCGATGCGCTCGCGCAGCGCATCGTCGAGCACGATCCCCTCGCGCAGGCGCACGAACAGGATCACGCGCTCGTCGTCGCCCCACTGCTGGCCGACGGCGACCGACTCGAGCACCTCGGGCACCTGCTCGACCTGCCGGTAGATCTCCGCCGTGCCGATGCGCACGCCCCCCGGGTTGAGCGTCGCGTCGGAGCGGCCGAAGATGATCACGCCGTCGTGCTCCGTGAGCAGCGCATGGTCGCCGTGGCACCACACGCCGGGCACGCGCGCGAAATACGCGTTGCGGTACTTCTCGCCGTCCGGATCGTTCCAGAAGAACACCGGCATCGACGGGAACGGCGCCGTGCACGCGAGCTCCCCCTTCTCGCCGCGCACGGGCCTGCCCTCGTCGTCGAGGATCTCGACCTTCATGCCGAGGCCGCGGCACTGCAGTTCGCCGCGGTACACCGGCAGCACGGGGCAGCCGAGCGCGAAGCACGAGATGATGTCGGTTCCGCCGGAAATCGACGCGAGCAGCACGCGATCCTTGATGTCCCGATAGACGTAGTCGTAGCTCTCGGGCGCGAGCGGTGAGCCGGTGGAGAGGATCGTCTTGAGCTGCAGCAGCTTGTGCGTCTCGCGCGGCCTGACGCCGGCCTTCTCGATCGCGCTGAGCCATTTCGCGCTCGTACCGAACACGCTGATGCCGACTTCGTCGGCGAGGTCCCACAGCGCGTTGCCGTCCGGGTGCGACGGCGAGCCGTCGTAGACGACGAGCGTCGCACCGACCGCGAGGCCGGAGACGAACCAGTTCCACATCATCCAGCCGCAGGTGGTGTAGTAGAACAGGCGGTCCTCGCGCTTGAGATCGGTGTGCAGCACGAGTTCCTTGAGGTGCTGCAGCAAGGTGCCGCCGACGCCGTGCACGATGCATTTGGGCACGCCGGTCGTGCCCGACGAGTACATCACGTAGAGCGGGTGGTCGAACGGCACCGGCACGAACTCGAGCGGGTGGTCGCCGTCGCCGCAGAAGTCGGCCAGGGCGACCGCATTGCGCAGGCCCTCGAGGCGCAGCGGGGCGCCGCCGTAGGGCACGACCACGAGGTGCTCGATGCTCGGCACCTCGTCGAGCACGCCGCGGATCTTCTCGAGGCAGTCGAAGCGCTTGCCGCCGTAGCCGTATGCGTCCGCGGTGAACAGCACTTTCGGCACGATCTGGCCGAACCGGTCGACCACGCCGCGGATGCCGAAATCGGGCGAGCACGACGACCAGGTCGCGCCAAGCGACGTCGTCGCGAGCATCGCTACGATCGTCTCGGGGATGTTCGGCATGAAGCCGGCGACGCGGTCGCCGACGCCGACACCGGCGCGCTTGAGCGCGTGCGCGACGCGCGCGACTTCGGCGTGGAGCTCGGCGTAGCTGAGTTCGCGCCGATGGCCCCACTCGTTGCGGAACACGATCGCGAGGCGGTCGTCCTTGAAGCGCAGCAGGTTCTGGGCGAAGTTCAGCGTGACGTTCGGGAACCAGCGCGCCCCGGGCATCCGCTCGCGGTCGACCAGGACGGGTTCGTGCTCGCCGTGGGCGCGGATACCGCAGAATTCCCACACCAGCGACCAGAACCGCTCCGGATGGCGCACCGAAAAGTCGTGCAGCGGCGCGTAGCGGCGGATGTCGTCGTTGCCGGTGCTTTCGCGCACGAAGCGCATGAAGCGGCTGATGTTGGCGCGCTCGATGCGCTCCGGACTCGGTTCCCACACCGGCTTGTCGATCGATGGCGTCGGGTCGTAGGTCATGCGTGCCTGGGGGTTGGTGGCCACCGCGCGAACGCCGGACGCGACGCGCGCGCCGGCGGCGAGCCTGGGCGTATGGCCCGCGATTATCGGCGAACCGCCGCGGGCCCGCCAGCCGCGCGGCAGGCGCGGCGAGCCGGCGCGTGCCGCGACGATTCGGCTGCGTTCGCGACATCGCGAATCGTGCGCGGGTTCTGCTACTTTTTGCCGATGCCGCATCCGTGCCGCCGATCGCCGCACTGCACGGGTCCATGAACGGGGAGGGCGCGACCACATGAACACGGATGATCGAAGGCCCCGGGCCGATGCGCGCGACATGCGGGCGACGCTGCGCAGCCATGCGTGGGTGCTCGCGTTCTTCGTCGTGTTCTATCTCGCGTACTTTTCGCCCGTGCTCGTCTCCGGGCGGCTGCTCGCGCCGGGCGACGGGTCGGTGAGCTACCTGCCTGCGGTCGCGCGCGGATGGTCGCTGTGGATCGACGACCTGTTCGCGGGCTACCCCGCATTCGCCGACACGCAGCACTTCCTCTGGTATCCGTTGCGTCTGTTCGGCAGCCACTACAACGCGCTCGTCGTCAGCGCCTACGTGATCGCGGCGTTCTGTGCCCATGGTTTTGCCCGCCTCGTGAGCGGATCATCGATCGGCGGCATCGTCGCGGGGCTCGTCTACAGCGGCGGCGGCTTCATGACCGCACACCTGGGCCACCTGTCGATCATCCATGCGGCGGCGTGGGTACCCCTGACGCTGTGGGGCATCGAGGCCCTCGCGCGCCGCAGGAGCTGGGCGCCGGTCCCGGCGGTGGCATGCGGCGTGGCGCTGTCGTTCTTAGGCGGACATCCGCAAGTATGGGTGTACGGCCTGCTGCTCGCGGGCGCATACGCCGCGTGGCGCAGCATCACGCTGCGCGAGCGCTTCGGCCGGCCGGATCCGCACTTCCTGCTGCGCTGCGCGGTCGGCGTCGCGACCGGCGTCGCGATCGCGGCGGTGCAACTGCTGCCGTTCGCCGAATTCACCGCGCTCGCCGCCCGCGGCGAATGGACGTACGCGAACTACATCAGTTTCTCGCTGCCCACGCTGCAGCTGTTCATGGGCGTGTTCCCGAGCCTGTTCGGCAACGTCCTCGGAGGGTATGCGCCGGGATTCGGCGCTCCCTCGTTGACGGAGTTGTCGTTCTACGCCGGCGCTTCGTCGCTCGTGCTGGCCGCGCTCGCGGCGTGGGCGCCGGCGACGCGCCGGCATGCCTGGTTCTGGCTCGCGATGGCCGTCCTCGCCGTCACGTACATGACGGCGGACGCGACGCCCGTCGGCCGGCTCGGCTTCCATGTGCCGGTGCTGCGCAGTTTCCGCTGCTTGGGGCGCGCCGGATTCGTCTACATCCTCGCGATCGCAGTGCTCGCCGCCCACGCGATCGGCGCGCTTCAGCGCGGCGAGATCGTCGGTCGACGACTGCGCGCGGCGTTGCTCGTCGCCACGGCCTCGGTCCTCGTCGTGCTCGGCGTCCTCTACGGCGCATATGCGTCGATCGTCGCGATGGCGGCGGCGAAGCACGTCGCGATCCCGTCCTTCCTGCACAACAAGGCGGTCTGGGTACCGATCGTGTTCGCGGGCGCGGCAGCAGCGCTGGCCGCCGCCGTGTCGCGCTGGCCGCGCAGCGCGCTCGCGGCGCTGGCGGTCGTCGTCGCGCTCGATCTTGCGAGTTTCGGCTGGTTCTACGAATGGCGCGTACACACGGCTTCGGAGCCACGACCTCCCGCGCCGGCGTGGAGGCAGCTCATCGCCGATGCGCAGCGGGACGGTGCGCGCGTGATGCCGTTGCAGCGCTCGGGCCCCGCGGTCCCGAACCTCAACCTGCTCTATGGCTTGCCGAGCGCGAGCGGCTACGTGTCGCTGATGCCCACGCGGTTCGGAGACCTGACCGGAGTCGGCGTCACCGGCGTGTACCCGCCCTTTGCGGCGGATTCCCCGTTGTGGGATCTGCTCGCCGTGCGCTGGATGCTGCGCGGACCTCCCGCCGCGAATGACGTCGTGGACGCGGATCGTTGGCGTCCACTCGCGCATGCGTTGCCGGAATACCCGCATGCGCTCGAACGCGTCGACTTCGCCGGGCGCGCATGGCTCGTCGGCGGTATCGAACCGGCCGACGACGCCGCGATCCTCGACGCGATCAGGAGTGGCGTGATGTCGTTCGGGCGACCGTTCGATCCGCGCGCGGTCGCGCTCGTCGAAACCGGCGCCGCGTCGAACCTGCCGCTCGACCGGCCCTGGGGGCGGGCGGGCACGGTGCAGTCGCAGCGGTTGTCCGCGGGGCACTGGCGCTTCGTCGCGAGCGCGGACCGCGCCGCGGTGCTCGTCGTGAGCCAGATGGACTATCCGGGCTGGCAGGCGACCGTGAACGGCCGACCGGTGCCCCTGCTGCGGGTCGACTACGCGCTGCAGGGCGTGGTCGTGTCACCGGGCGAAAGCGTCGTCGAGCTGGCCTTCCGGCCGCGCAGCCTGCGCCTCGGCAGCGCAGCGAGCCTGTTCGGACTGCTCGTCGTCACGATCTGTGGCGTATCCCCTTGGCTCGGCCGGCGCCGCAGGCGCGGCCCCTCCGTCAGCGCGAGCCGCGCACGATGATCCGGCGCGACAGCAGGTAGGTGAGCGGCAGCGTGAGCACGACGACGACGAGCGGACCGAAGGCGGCCGGCACGTGCAAGCCGTCCACGAGCACGAACAGCAGCAGCGAGCCGACGAGGTACTGCACGAGGTAGACGAGCGGAAACGCGAGCGCGCGGCCGATGCTCGCGCGCTCGCGGAACACGAACCATGTGTTCGCGAAGTACGACCACGCGATGCCCACCGCATAGGCGATCGAGTAAGCGGCGACGTAGGGCATGCGCGCGAGCAACCCCAGGTAGACCGCATACGAGACCGCGGTCGTGCTGGCGCCGCCGGCGAGGAAGCGCAGCATCTCCGCGGTGCGTCGCCGCCGCGGCGGCTGCGCGCTCACCGTCCGCCGCCCCGCTCGAGCAGCCAGGTCGCGTAGTCGCGGATGTACTCGTCCGGATCGTAGTAGTGCGAGGCGAACACGAGCAGCACGGCATCGTCGGAATAGCGGTACTGCGTGCCCCAGATCATCGGCGGTATGTGGATGCCGACGTCGGGCCGATCGAGCAGCACTTCCGCGCGGCGCAGTCCGTCGTCGACGAGCACGGCCACCGAGCCACGCACGCAGACGAGGAACTGGTGGCATTCGCGGTGCGCGTGTTCGCCGCGCACCTCGCGCCCGGGCACGTCGAAAACGACGAAATAGCGCCTGGGCGCGAACGGCACCGTGCGTTCGAACTCGCCGACGCTGAGGCTGCCGCGCATGTCGGCGACGCGTGGCAACCGGTGCACGCCGACCTCGCCTACGCCGAGCGGGCGAACGCCGGTCTCCGGCGGCACGGCATCGACGGCCGCCGCAGCCTCGCTCTTCGCGTTGACGTAGCCGACGATGCGTGCGGGATTGCCGACGACGATCGCATTCGGCGGCACCGAGCGCGTGACGACCGCGCCCGCGCCGACCATCGCGTTGCGTCCGATCGTGATGCCCGGCAGCAGCGTCGCGTTCGCGCCGATCGACACGTGGTCCTCGAGCAGCGTCTGCGCGAACTGTTCCGGGTAGGCCTTGCTGCGCGGGAAGCGGTCGTTCGTGAACGTCGCGTTCGGCCCGATGAAGACGTCGTTGCCGACGCGCACGCCGTCCCACAACTGCACGCCGCACTTGATCGTGACGCGGTCGCCGACGACGACGTCGTTCTCGACGAACACGTGGTCGCAGACGTTGCAGTCTTCGCCGATCGTCGCGCCGGGAAGCACGTGGGCGAACGCCCACACGCGCGTGCGCGCGCCGACCCTGGTCGATTCGCACAGGCCTTGCGGATGCACGAAATGGTTCATTCCGGTTGCGTCCCCGTGAAATCCTGAGCGCGCTGCACGATCGCGAGCGGGCGTTGCTTCGTGTTCTCGTAGGCACGCCATACGTAGGCGCCGATGAGGCCGAGGCCGAACGTATTGAGGCCGCCGAAGAAAAGCAGGGTGAGCATCGTCATCGCGTAGCCCGGCAACGTGATGTAGCCGAGCAGGCGCGCGACGGCGACGACGGCGCCGAGCAGCAGCGAGGTGCCGAGGCCGAGCCCGCCGACAAGGATGAGCAGGCGCACCGGCAGATCGGAGAACGCGAACACGCTGTCCATGAGGTACTTGAGCTTGCGCGAGAACGACCAGCCACTGCGGCCGTGGCGCCGCGCGAGGCGCTCGTACGGCAGCACGGCGCGGCGCATGCCGAGCCAGAACAACTGGCCGACGAGCGAGGTATTGGCTTCGCCCATGGCGAGCAGTTCGGTGCGAAACGCGCGATTGCAGGCGAACACGTCGACGCCGCCGGGTGGAATCTGCGGCAGCACGAGGCGGCGGTAGAGCCACCAGAACGTCGACGAGGCGATGCGCGCGAGGAACGGGTCGGCGCGGGCGATGCGCGTGCCGACGACGACGTCGGCCTCGTCGCGCGAGAGCACGTCGTAGAAGCGTTCGATCAGTTCGATCGGTTCCTGCAGGTCGGCCGCCATCACCGCGACGTCGTCGCCGCGCGCCGCCGCGAGACCGGTGCGGATCGCCGCGAACGCACCGAAGTTGCGCGAATGGGACAACAACTGCGCACGGAAGGGCATTCGCGGCAGCGCATCGCGCAGCAGCGCGTGGCTGCGGTCCGGGCTGCCGTCGACGACGAATACGGCCTCCAGCGGCTGCGGCAGCCGCCGCGCGAGCCGCGTGATCACGTCGAGCAGCTCTCCGATCGACGCCTCGTTCCCGTATACCGGGATGACCAGCGAATGCATCAGCCGTCCCACCGGTTGCAGGCGTCGATGACGAAATCGACTTCCTCGTCGTCGAGTTCGGCGAAGCACGGCAGAGACAACGACGTGCACGCGAGGCGCTCGGCCACCGGCAGCGAAACGGTCGCGTGGCGTCCGTCGAATACGGGTTGGCGATGATCGGGAATCGGGTAGTGCACGTCGACGCCGACGCCGCAACGCGCCAGATGCCCTCGGAGATCGTCGCGCCGCTCGCTGCGCACCACGTAGAGGTGTGCGACGTGGTCCGCTCCGGTTGTCGGCGGCACTTCGATGCCGGGGTGGCGGATGCCGCCGACGTAGCGTGCGGCGATCTCGCGCCGGCGCGCGTTCCACCCGTCGACGAGGGGCAGCTTCAGGCGCAGCAGCGCCGCCTGCAGTTCGTCGATGCGGCTGTTGCGTCCGTGCGCGACCGTGACGCTGTATTTTTCCTTCCAGCCGTACTGGCGCAACTGGCGCACGCGCGCGGCAAGCGCGTCGTCGTCGGTCGTGACCGCACCGCCGTCGCCGAGGGCGCCGAGGTTCTTGGTGGGATAGAAGCTGAAGCAGCCGAGCGTGCCGTAGGCACCGGCGCGTCGTCCGTCGCGCGCGGCCCCGTGCGCCTGCGCACAGTCCTCGATCACGGCGAGGCGGCGGTCGCGCGCGATCGCGAGGATCGCGTCCATGTCGGCGAGGGCGCCGTACAGATGGGTCGCCACGACCGCCCGCGTGCGCGGCGTGATCGCGGCGGCGAGGGCACGCGGATCGACCGTCGCGCGCACGGGGTCGACATCGACGAACAGCGGCTCGAGGTGGTTGGCGAGGATCGCGAGCGTCGCGTACATCGCCGCGTTCGGCGCGACCGCGACCTCCGAGCCCGCAGGCAGGCCGAGGCTCGCGATCGCGAGCTCGAGCGCGTCCGAGCCGTTCGCCACGCCGATCGCATGCCGCGTCCCGCAGTAGGCGGCGAATTCGAGCTCGAAGGCGTCCACCTCGGCGCCGAGCACGTACCAGCCGCCGCCGATGACTCGTCGCGCGGCCTCGCTCATGCGTGCGCCGAGATCTCCGCCGTTCTGGCGATCGAGGGCGTTGAACGGAACTCTGCGAGGGGGCGTGGGCATGCGGGCGCCGAAAGCGGACGAGGGCGCCGAGGGGCATCGGCGCCGCGGCGAGCGAGCGAAATTCTGCCAGACGCGCGGCAATGTCCGCCAGCACGGCTTGCGCGCGACCGCGCCGCCCGCCGCGACGAAAAACGCCGGCCAGCGGCCGGCGTCCTCGAGCCGTCCCGCTGCCCGGTTCAGCCGATCAGCAGATCCTTTTCCTTCTTGCCCGCCGACAGCGCCGCGCTGAACCAGCGCGGCCGCTTGCCGCGACCGCTCCAGGTCTCGCCCGTGACGGGATTGCGGTACTTCGGCTTCACCTTGCGCACGGCCGCGGCGCGCTTGGCGCGCGCACCGAGTACGTCGTCGATGCCGAGCCCTTCCGCCTCGACCAGTGCATGAATCTTGTCGCGCAGCTTGGCCGCCTTCTCGCGCACGAGTTCGCGCTGGCGCGCCTGCGCGCGCGCGATGAGCTCGGAAAGCTGGGAATGGTTCATCGACTTGAGATCAATCGCCATGGTTGTTTCGCCTTGGTTGCGCGGTGGCTGCCGGCGTCGACAAACCCATGATGCTAGCAAAACACGTGTACGCGCCCGCGCCGCGCGCGCCGATCTGTGATCGGATGCGCACTTTGCGCGAGCGGGTCTTCGGGGTGCGGATGCCTCAGTCGAACAGGCGCCCGAGCTCGTCGCGCGCGAGCGAGCGGTTCTCGCTCTCGCCTCGACGGCGATACTCGAACGTTCCGGCGGCGAGCCCGCGTTCGCTCACGACGATGCGGTGCGGAATGCCGATGAGTTCGATGTCGGCGAACATCGGCCCCGGCCGCAGGCCGCGATCGTCCAGCAGCACGTCGATGCCGCGCGCACCGAGCGCCTCGTAGATCTTCTCCGCTTCCTCGCGCACCTGCGCGTTCTGCGCTGCCCCGATCGGGCAGACCGCGACGCGCCACGGCGCCATCGGTTCCGGCCAGATGATCCCGGCGTCGTCGTGGTTCTGTTCGATCGCCGCGGCGACGATGCGGCTCACGCCGATGCCGTAGCAACCCATCTGCATGACCTGCGCCTTGCCGGTGTCGTCGAGTACGGTCGCGCCGAGCGCCTGCGCGTACGTGTCGCCGAGCTGGAACACGTGTCCTACCTCGATTCCGCGCGCGATCCTCAGCGTGCCGTGGCCGTCGGGCGACGGATCGCCCTCGACGACCTTGCGGATGTCGGCGACGCGCGTGAGGCGCGCGTCGCGCTCCCAGTTCGCGCCGCGGCAATGTGTGCCGTCCTGGTTGCCGCCGCAGACGAAATCGGCGAGTACCGCGGCGCTGCGATCGACGATGACCGGGATCGACTCGGGCAGGCCGGCGGGTCCGATGAAACCCGGCCGCGTGCCGGTCGCGCGCACGATCTCCGCTTCGTCGGCGAGCACCGACTCGCCCGGCAACTCGGCCAGCTTGGCCGCCTTCACTTCGTTGACCTCGTGGTCGCCGCGCACGCACAGCGCGACGAGGCCGTCCCTGCCGCGCACGAGGATCGTCTTCACGCATTGCTCGGGTTTCACGCCGAGGAATGCGCTGACCTCGTCGATCGTCTTCTGCGTCGGCGTGGCGACGCGTTCGAGCGACTGCGCCGGTGCGCCGCGCGCAACGGCAGGTGCGACCGCTTCGGCCATTTCGATGTTGGCGGCATAGTCGGAGCCGGTCGAGAACGCGATCGCGTCCTCGCCCGAGTCCGCGAGTACCTGGAACTCATGGCTCGCGTTGCCGCCGATCGCCCCCGTATCGGCCTGCACCGCGCGGAACGTGAGCCCGAGCCGCGCGAAGATGCGGCCGTAGGTGTCGTACATGTTGCGGTATTCGTTCGCGAGGCAGTCCTGCGTCAGGTGGAACGAGTACGCGTCCTTCATGAGGAACTCGCGCGCGCGCATCACGCCGAAGCGCGGCCGGATCTCGTCGCGGAACTTGGTCTGGATCTGGTAGAAGTTCACCGGCAGCTGCTTGTAGCTGCGCAGTTCGTTGCGTGCGTAATCGGTGATGACTTCCTCGTGGGTCGGACCGTAGCAGTACGAGGCGTCCTTGCGGTCCTTGATCTTCAGCAGTTGCCCACCGAACTTCTCCCAGCGGCCGGTTTCTTCCCACAGCTCCTTCGGCTGGATCGACGGCATCAGCAGCTCGAGGGCGCCCGCGCGATCCATCTCTTCGCGCACGATGGCTTCGACCTTCGACAACACGCGCAACCCGAGCGGCGACCACGTGTAGATGCCGGCGGCGAGCTTGCGGATCATGCCGGTGCGCAGCATCAGCCGGTGGCTGGCGATCTCCGCGTCGGCGGGGACTTCCTTGACGGTCGCGAGGTGGAAGCGGGACAGGCGCATGGCGTTCCGGGGACTGAGGCGGAACCGTCGATTCTAGCAGCCCGTCACCCGCTTGCTTCGAGGTCGCGACACCCGGCGTGACGGGCGGGACCGCCCGGCCCGCGGCCGCGCCGCTGCGAACCGGATCGTGGCAGGGGTGGCGTGCGCGAGCGGAATGCGCTCAGCGCGTGCAGAACAGCTTGATCTGCTGGTTCGCCTTGTCGATCTCCTGCTGCCGGCTCTTGGCCGCATCGAGATCGGTCGGGTAGCCCTGCGCGTCGACCGGGATCTTGCGGCCCTCGGCGACGCCGAGGTTCTGCCGCGCGATTTCGCAATTGCGCTTGATGTCCTCGGCGGCGTAGCCCGCGGCAGCCGCGAGCGCGGGGCCACCGCTCTTGGTTTCGGCGGCAGGCGCCTGTTCCTCGGTCGACTCGTTCGAGGTGACGCCGCCCTTCATCTTGAGCTTCTGCGCCTTGACCGACGCCGGCGGCGGCGAGTCCGAGAAGTGCTTGGTTCCGTTGGCATCGGTCCACGAATACATCTCGCCGGCGGCCACGGGCACGCTGGTGGCGAGGAGGGCGAGCAGGAGCCAATTGCACTTCATCGGGTGACCTTCGTCGGCAGCGCGCCGTCAGGAGCGGCACTCGGGCGACTGGATAGCACCACTGGAGCCGCGTTACAAGCCAGAACGCCCGGATTTGCGGATCACGGTACACTCGTGGCCGCCTTGGACCACTGCCGCTGATCGACCATGGAAGCTCCTTCGACCGGCGCGCGCAAACCGCCGCGCGGTATCTACCTGCTACCGAACCTGTTCACGACGGGCGCGATGTTCGCCGGCTTCTACGCGATCATCGCCGGCATCGGCGGCCGCTACACCGATGCGGCGATCGCCGTGTTCGTGGCCGGCATCCTCGACGGCCTCGACGGGCGCGTCGCGCGCCTGACCGGCACGCAGAGCGAGTTCGGCGTGCAATACGACTCGCTGTCCGACCTCGTCAGCTTCGGGCTCGCCCCCGCGCTCGTGCTCTATACGTGGTCGCTGTCGGCGCTCAAGACCTACGGATCGGGCTGGGGCAAGGTCGGCTGGGCTGCGGCATTCATCTACGCGGCCTGCGCGGCGCTGCGCCTCGCGCGCTTCAATACCCAGGTCGGGGTGGCCGACAAGCGCTACTTCCAGGGCCTCGCGAGCCCCGCCGCGGCAGGGTTGTGCATGTCGTTCGTATGGGCGATCGAATCGGGCGGGCTCGGCCTGAGCGCGAGCGAGATGGATTTCGTCACGCCGGTCGTCGCGGTCGTCGCCGGCCTGCTGATGGTCAGCCGCGTGCGTTATTTCAGTTTCAAGGCCTGGCCGAAGTCGGACCGCGTGCCGTTCATCTGGATACCTGCCGCGATGCTGATCCTCGTCGCGCTCGCGGTCGACACGCCACGCGTGTTGTTCGGCATCACCGTCCTTTACGTGCTCTCCGGCCCGGTCATGACGCTCTGGGGCCTGCGCCGCAAGCGCAGCGAACGCGCGTCGCGCGGCAGCGGGAGGAGCGAGGGATGAAGGCGCAGCGCGCCCGCACCGCCGGTGCGCGCACCGCGGGCGGCGCGCGCGCGGCGCATCGCACGGGCGCCGAAGCGCGCTCGGGCGAAGCCGGCACGCTTGCGTTCCTCGCCGAGCTTTCGCAGGCGCTCGCGGTGTCGCTCGACTTGCGCCAGACGCTGTCCGAGACGGTCACGCGCGTGGTCGACTTCATGCAGGTCGAAGCGGCGTCGCTGTTCCTGCTCGATCCGGCGACGCTCGTGCTCGACTGCCGCATCTGCGTCGGTCCGGTCGACATCGCGGGGGTGCGACTCGCGGTCGGCCAGGGCATTGTCGGCACGGCAGTCGCGGAGAACGCGACCCAGCTCGTCGTCGATGCGGCGAGCGATCCGCGCGTCTGGCGCGCCGCCGACGACAGCTCCGGCTTCGTCACCCGCAGCCTCGTCTGCGCCCCGCTGCGCACCGCCGCCGGGCCGATCGGCGTGCTCGAGATCGTCAACCGCCGCGACGGCACGCCGTTCTCGAGCGCCGACGCGGAATTGCTCGAGCTCGTCGCCGCGCCCGCCGCGCTCGCGATCAACAGCGCGCGCATGGCCGCGAGCCTGCTCGAGCAGCAGCGCCTGAAACGCGAATTCGATCTCGCGCGAAAGCTGCAGAAATCGCTGCTGCCGCATCGCCGCCGCGACGGTTTTCCGGTCATCGGCGTGAACCGGCCCGCGCACGAGATCTCCGGCGACTTTTACGATCACTTCGAACTCGCGGACGGTCGCGTCGGCTTCGTCGTCGGCGACATTTCCGGCAAGGGCCTCGACGCCGCCTTGCTCATGGTGCGTGCGGCGAGCCTGTTGCGCTGGGCCGGCAAGGACGGGATCGAGCCTGCGGCCTGGCTCGCGCGCGCGAACGACGAACTGTGCGAGACGACCCAGGACGGCCGCTTCGTCTGCGCGCTGGTCGGCTATTGCGACCGCGCCGCGACGCGCGTGCGCTTCGCAGGCGCGGGTTTTCCGCCCGTAATCGTGCAGCGTGGCGACGCGTTCGATGAATACGCGTCGGGCGGTCCTCCTCTCGGCATCCTGCCCGGGATCGCCTATGAGCAGCAGGACCTCGCCCTCGACGGCGGCACGTTCTACGCGTTCTCCGACGGCGCGACCGACGTGCGCGACGCGCAGGGCCGGCCGATCGGCAACGCCGGGGTGCGCGCGCTGATCGCGCGCCATGCCCACCGGTCGCTCGAACCGCGCCTGCGCGGGCTGCTCGCCGACCTCAAGCAGTTGCGACTCGTCGACGACACCACGCTGTTGCTGGTCGAGGCGCCGCGAGCCGAGCAGCCCGATGCGCTGCTGGAGCTGCGCGTGCCGGCGCGCGCCGAAGCCTTGCGCGACCTGCGCAGTGCCGTGCGCGCGACGCTCGACGGCCTCGGCGTCGAGCCGCGGTTGCGCGATACGCTCGTGCTAGCCGTAGACGAGGCGTGCGCGAACATCATCCGCCACGGCTACGGCAAGGCCTGCGAAGGCGACATCGAGTTGCGCCTCGCGCGTGACGGCGCAATGCTTGCGTTCGAGTTGCGCGACACCGCGCCGTGCGCCGACCCGGCCGCGTTGCGCCCGAGGCCGCTCGGCGAGCTGCGCTGCGGGGGCCTCGGCATCGCGCTGATCAGCGAGGTCATGGACGACTGGCGCGTCGAGCCGCTTGCGGGCGGTCGCGGCAATCGCTTGGTCATGCACAAACGCATCGACGACATCGCCGGGGAGGCGAACGAGGCATGAGCGTGGTATCGAATGGCGTCGCCGCCGAACATGGCGACGGTTACGTGCTGGTCCGCCTCAGCGGGGAAGTCGACCTGTCGTGGTCGCAGGAGGTGCGCCGAGCGGTGCTCGACGCGCTCGCGGGCGGCGTTCCGGTCGGGGTCGAGCTGTCCGCGGTCAGCTACATCGACTCGTCCGGCATCGCCGCGCTCGTCGAAGGCTTCCAGCAGGCGCGCCAGCACGGGCGCCGCTTCGCGCTCGTCGCGGTAAGCGACGCGGTGCGTGCGGTGCTCGAGCTCGCGCGCCTCGACCGCGTGTTCGTGCTCGTGCCGAGTGCGGACGCGCTGCCCGCCGCGTGAACGCGATCGCGCGCCCGCTCGGCGACCTCGGTCGCGCCACGCTCGGCGCGGTCGCCGGCGTCGGCTATGCGGCGGTATTGCTGTTCGAAGCGCTCTACTACGTGTTCGCGGGCTGGCGCATCGGCCAGCCGGTGCGGCTCGCCGCGGTCGTGCGGCAGATGCGCGAGATCGGCGCCAACGCGCTGCCGATCGTCGCGCTGCTCGGCTTCACGGTCGGGCTCATGCTCGGCATCCAGTTCATCGCCTCGCTGTCGGAGTTCGGTGCGCAGTCGCAGGTCGTCGTCGCGGTCGCGAAGTCGGTCACGCGCGAGTTCGGCGCGCTGATCACCGCGATCCTCGTCGCCGGGCGCTCGGGCTCCGCGCTCGCTGCGCGCATCGGCTCGATGTCGGTGTCGCAGGAAGTCGATGCGCTCGCGGTGATCGGCATCGAACCCGTGCGCTACCTCGTCGCGCCCGCGCTCGTCGCGATGCTCGTGATGCTGCCCGCGCTCACGATCTTCGCGAATGCGGTCGCGATCTTCGGTGCCGCGCTGTACAGCGCACCCGCGCTCAACGTGACGCCGACCGCGTACCTGCTGCAGACGCTGTCGCTGCTGTCGACCGGCGACCTCTGGCAGGGCCTGTCGAAGAGCGTCGTGTTCGCGGTGCTGATCACGCTGATCGGCGTCAGCACGGGCTTCTCCGTGAGCGGCGGCGCCGAGGGCGTCGGCCGCGCGACGACGCGATCGGTGGTTCTGTCGATCTGCTGGATCATCGTCGTCGACATGGTGTTCTCGTTCTTCCTCAACCGATGAACCGCCTTCAGACAAAGCTCGTTTGTCATTGCAGCCGGCGCTCGCATACTCGGCTCTTGCGAGAACCGACCCGCATCCCTGCGTTTTCCGCTCGCATCCCTGCGAGCGGGTTACTTCTCTTTGCTTGTCCAAAGAGAAGTAACCAAGAGAAAGGACACCCCAAGCAGCAGCGCCCTCCGGGCATCCTGCCCTGCGGGTACGTGTTCGCCGGCCGGGATTCGCCGACGGCACGTCCATGTGCCGACGGCGAACGCACGCGCATCCTGCGCGTGCCCCTGCGGGCTGATCCGTCCGTCGCCCACCGCCGCTGCAAGGGGCCCCGGAAAAGCGGCGCGCTCCTGCGCGCAGA
>NZ_DATDMY010000329.1:0-2416 GCF_036518555.1 Dokdonella sp.
GGGGCGGGGGTGGGCCAGGCTCGCGACGCCCTCGCATCGATGGTCCCTCATCCGCCTCCGGCACATTCTCCCGCAAGCGGGAGAAGGGGGACGCGCGCCTTGGCGCACCGGGTGCTCGAACACTGGACGCGGTGCGCCCACGTACCCTGCGGTGCTGCGCGGGCATCACCTCCCGCTCGCGGGAGAGGTCGCGCCTCAGGCGCGGGTGAGGGGAAGGTGCGACGCCCCTCGCATCGATGGCCCTCATCCGCCTCCGGCACCTTCTCCCGCAAGCGGGAGAAGGGACAACAGCGTAAGGCGCGCCCTGGCGCACCGGCGCCTCGCCGTCACGCCATGCGGCACGGCGTAGGGTGCGCCCTGGCGAACCTTCGCTCGCATTGACCCGGCGTGGTGCGCCAGGGCGCACCCTACGATCCCCGTGCCGTCATTCCCGCGAAAGGGGGAATCCTGGGCTTCTTCACCACGTTGAGCCGGCGCGCGACCCGCACCGCATCACGTGCGAGCGAACCGATGTCGCGCGCGAATCATCGCGACTCGCACGCGAGTGCTGGCGCGTGGTGCGCGAGTCCGGTCGTATCGGGTGCGAGCGGGCGAGACTCGCACTCCAACACGAGCGCTTGGAACCTCGGTGGCGGCCGCTCGCTCGCCAGCGAACGCGACGGGCGCGGCATCCAGGCACAATCGCGCGCCAATCGCCGCGACTCGCGCGCGAGTCCGGCGCATTCGCGCGCGAAGCACAAGGGATTGGCGATCGAGCAAAACGGGACGTAAGCGACCGCGGCGTACTGAAACTCGAGGTTCGCGCCGAGACGATCCATGCGGGCGCGACGGCGGTGCATTCGCCCGGAGCGGAGATCGAACGCAGCTCCGCGATGCATCACGATCGCCCGGAAAGCAGGCAAAAAAAAAGCCGCATCGCTGCGGCTTCGTCGTTCTCGTGCGAGAGGGAAGGGTCGGGCGGTCAGGCCGCCTTCGCCTCCGGCACCTTCGGCCGGCGCGAGAACCGCGCACCGAGCGTCTCGCGTAAGCCCTCCAGGCCCTGGTTGCGCCCGGCGACCTTGAGCAGCGCGTAGCCCTGCAGCGACGCCTGCATGATCGTCGAGCCGACCACCGTGTCGGTGTTCGACAGGCGCTCGCCGAGGCGGATCAGCCGCTGCATGCGCGGCCGCATCCAGTCGAGTGCATCCAGGCTCTGCTGCACGCCCGCGAGCCCCATGCTCTGCGGTACCAGCTGCCGGTTCTGGTCGAGCAGCGACAGTGTCTGCCTGCAGAACGCCTCCGACTTGTCGCCCATCTTCATGAGCCGGCGACGCTCGCCCGCCGGCATCGCGACCAGCGCCGCGAACTGCGCCTCCAGCTCGTTCAGCGCCGCATCGATCGCGCTGGCCTGGGCATCGGTGAAGGACAGCGAAACGGTAGCTTGGGACATGGGTACTTCTCCTCGTGGAGTGGGACGGCGCCCGGACGCCCCTATGGCGGGCGGGCGTGTGCCGGGTGGCACGAGGGGGATTGGAGCAGGGGTGAGTCGCACAAGATGAGACGTGATGGCAACGGTTTGCGCGGTTCCCAATTGTTGAGGTAGAGGCGCCCCGTAGATGCAATGAGCTTGTGTCGATCCGCATCCTCGACTCCACGGAAGATGCATTCGCGCGTGTGGCCAAAATGCGAAAACATTCGCATCCATGGCTTCGGGTAGGATCAAGGGGATGGAAGCAAGGTTACGTTTGAATTTGTTGGTGTATTGAGATGATCGCGCCGATCCAGGGAGGGGTTTATATGCGCCAACGTTTTATTCGCAATATTGTCGCCATCGTTGGCCTGCTCTTCGCAGTAGGCCAAGCATCGGCCGCGATCTGCATGCCGTGTCCCGGCTGCTCACCGGCGCAGATGCTTCAAGCCGCCGTCGACAAAGGGCAAGGTGCGCGGCTCGTCTGGAACCCGACCGACGGCAGCATTCGCGAGTATCGCGTGACGTGCAGCGTCGACAGCGCGGGCGGCACATCGATCGCAACCGGCGACAAGCACGGCAAGAGCGGCGTCGAGCCGAACGCCGCTGCGACGCCATGCACCGGCGTCGAAGGCGCGGTACCGCAAGTCATGCACGACGTCGCCGCCGCGCTGCTGCGGTTCTCCAACGCGACGGGCGGAACGTACAAGGCGGCCGCGGCGATCCGCGCGAACCGCTGGTCGATCCGCACGCAACCGAATCCCTCGGCGCGCGACTATCTCGCGGACGCCAACTATCGTGCACAGCTGCACGACCGCATCGAGCAGGAAGGGCTTGCATCGATCCCAGGAACGGTGGGCGAGGTGATGCCGTACCTGATGGAGAATGACGTGGTGGCGCGTGCGTTTACCGATCACGTCGAAACGGTCGTCACGGTCGTGTTCGACGACGGATCGAAGGTCGACGTAC
>NZ_DATDMY010000330.1:0-10173 GCF_036518555.1 Dokdonella sp.
AGCAGCGGGCCGCGTCGGCCCGGTCTGCGGCGGCGTGCGCTGCGATCCGTCTACCGCGGCGGGGCGCCCGCCGCGCCGCACCACCGCGCTACGCCGGAGCGTGGCGGGGAATCCGGAAACGAACGCGGTCGTCGCCGCGACGCCGGACGCCGAAGCCGAGCGCGACGAGCGCCGTCGAGCAGGAGCGCTTTGGCGCCACTCGCCCAACAAGCCGCCAAGATCGACGACACGCACCACGTAAACCGCCCCGGACCGGCTTCGAATCGGCCGTCCTGCGCAGCCGCCGCGCCCGCGATGGCGAGCACGAGGCCGGCCGTGCGGGCGATCCGCCGCGCGTTCGGTTGGTTGGCAAGGGAGCAGCCACGGTCATGCCGCGAAAGCACCCGTGTGGTCGGTGCGCCGAGGATCGCCGGCGGCAAGCGGCTCGTCCCTCCCGGACGTTCGTGTTCGCGTGGAACCTTCATGGCCGCGCACAGAACGCGCTGTCAACGGACGCAGCCGTGACGCGTATATGCTTTCCGGGCGCCGTCGCCACGGCGGGCGCGGCGATCCGGGGGAACCGATGGAAACCAGGTACATCGCGGGCGCGCTGCTCGCTGCGGTCCTGCTCGTGTTCATCGCGCAGCGGTCGCGCGACCCATTGCGCACGGCGCTGCCGTTCGGCACGACCGACCTGTCGTCGGTCGAAACGCAGCTGCGGCGCCTGCGACCGGAGGACCGCGCGCTCGTCGAGGCCTACGTCAAGCGCAGCAACGGCGACGTGCTGCCGGCGACGTTCGCCGACCCCGACCAGCCGTTCACGGCGCGCACGTTCGGCGATGCGATCGCACTCGAAACGGCGTGGAGCGCCCGGCGCGGAGAGATGGACGCCGACGCCGCCCGGCGCCAGGCCGAACGCGACGCCGCGATGGCGCCACTGCGCGACGCGGTCGAGGCCGGCGTCACGCGCGCCGAAGTGCTCGCGCCGCGCGACCTCGTCGCGCCGCCGGACCGCTCGGCGCAGGTCAAGCAGGCGCTGCCGAGCGACGAGGCGAGCGTGTTCGTGGTGACCGTCTCGCTGCACAACCTCGGCAGCAAGACGATCACTGCCGTGCAGGGTTCGCTCGAAGCGCACGACCGCGAAGCCTACCTGCCGCTCGATCTGTGCTGGATCGACCTCGCCGGCAGCGAACCAATCGAGCCGGCGAGCCGCACCGAGGTCCGCTGCGGCAACCCGAACCGGCGCGCCAGTGAGCAGCAGCGCGCATTCATCGACGATTCCTCGGGTCGCTTCACACTGGTCTGGAACCCGAAACGCGTCGTGTACGCCGACGGCTCGGTACTCGACAGCGGGTTGTGACGCGCGCGCGGCCGTTGCGGCTACCATCGCCGACTCGACGCCGCACCGGATCCGCATGACCCTGCCCCACCACGCCCGCTACGACGGCCCCGTGCTCACGCGCGAGGTCGCCGACGCGATGCGTGCCGCGTTCGCCGCCGGGCACGCGGCCTGGTCCGGCTCGCTCGATCTCGGTCGCAGCATCGGCGAAGCGACGCTCGCCGACGTTGGCTGGCGCTGGCGCGATCGCGACTATCCATGGCCGGGAATGCTCAAGGAGCGCACGATCTACGTGTGGGATGACGCGGCGTTCGTCGCCGCGCAACGCTACGACCGCGCACTGATCAAGCTCGTGCCGACCGAATGGGGCGCACCCACGTTCGAGATCGACGGCATCAAGATGCTGCCGACCTCGCAGGTGTCGCCGTATGCGGACGCGCAGCGCAAGGTCGCGCTGATCGCACCCCGCGGCAAGCACGTGCTCGATACCTGTGGCGGACTCGGCTATTTCGCGCGCGCCTGCCTCGAAGACGGCGCGGACCGCGTGCACTCGTACGAGAAGAACGCCGACGTGCTATGGCTGCGCAGCATCAACCCGTGGTCCCCCGATCCGGCATCCGGCGAAGCATGCGGGCGGCTGCAGCTCGAACACGCGGACGTGCACGAGCGCATCGGCGGCCTCCCCGACGCGCAGTACGACGCGATCCTGCACGACCCGCCGCGCTTCGGCATCGCCGGCGAGCTGTACTCGCAGGCGTTCTACGACCAACTGGCGCGCGTGCTGCGCCCGCACGGCCGCCTGTTCCACTACACCGGCACGCCGAATCGCAGGACGAGCGGCCGAGACGTTCCGCTCGAGGTCTCGCGCCGCCTCGCCAAGGCCGGCTTCGCGACCGAACTCGCGCTCGACGGCGTACTCGCGGCGAAGGGGCGGCCGACGCCGACACGCGCGCGCTGAGCGCCTAGCGCGTCGGCCAGCCGACGGCGAGGTCGAAGCTCACGTCGCAGGTCATGTCGGTCTCGTTCATCGGTGGCTCGCGCGCTTCGGTCGTCACCTTGCCGCTCACGTGCGCGGCGTTCCTGGTCGTGAAGGCGACCTGGCCGTTGCCGCCATCGAGGCCGGTCAGCGTGCCGTCGGGGGCGAGGTACATGAGATTGACGATCGTCGCGAGTTCGAGTTCGCCGGCCGTGTGCGCGATTTCCATCCAGCCGTCGGCGGTCGCGGATCGTTGCGCTTCGACCGCGTCGCGACGCGGGCTCGTGAACGTGCTCTCGCCCGGCGCCGCGGCGCAGGCCGCGCAGGCCGCAAGCGCGCCGCGGTCGAGCGGCCTGGCCGTGAAATAGATCGTCGTCGTGACGGTGCCGTCGCTCTTGCGTGCGTCCGCGAACGCGATGCCGTCACTGAACGTGACGCGCTTGCCGTCGCGCTCGCAGTAGCCGCCGACGCCGCCGGCGTGGGCGGGGCCCGCGAGCGCGAGCAGCACGAGCATGGAACAGGGGATGCGCATGGCGTGACTCCGATGGCGATCCCCGACGGGGACCTTCTCCTCGTGCACGCGGTTCGGCCATGGTAGGGGCCACCGCTGTCGCCGCCGCGGCGCCCTTGTGACGAGGGAACGCGCGGAAGCTCCCGATGCAGACAGCGCACGCGACCTCGCGCCGACCCCGGCGCCGCGCGGAGGCCGCCTCGCGCTTGCTAGCATCGGGCGCATGGACGATCCGGCACCTCCCGCGACCGCGTACCGCTTCCTCGACTGGCGCTACGAACCGATGCGCCGCTGCCTCGTGGGGGCCGGCGGCGAGGTGCGCATCAAGCCGCTGCTCGACCGCCTGCTGCGCCGGCTGCTCGACGAACCGGGTGCGGTGCTTGCGCGCGATCGCCTCATCGACGACGTCTGGACGCGGCGCGAAGTCAACGACGAAGTGCTGTCGCGCGCGATCGCGGAGTTGCGCGCCCTGCTCGGCGACGACGCGCGCGCACCGCGGTACGTGGAGACGCTGTCGAAAGGCGGCTACCGCTGGATCGCGCCGGTCGAGCGCATCGCCGCGCCGACGGCGAGCCCGGCGCGTGCGCGGCCGGGATGGCCTTATGCGCGACGATTCGGGGTCGTCGCCGCCGCGCTCGCCGCGGTCGCGTCGATCGTCGCCCTCGCAGCCTGGTGGCGCTTCGATCGCGCCGCGAGCCCCGCCACGCTCGCGCTCGGTCTGCTCGGCGCGCACCCGCTCGCGAGCGACCCGCGTCTGGAGTACGACGCGCGCTTCGACGCGGCGGGACGCGTCGCCTACATCCGCGGCACGAACGGAGGTGACGCGAGCGAACTCGTGCTGGTCGACCCGAAAAGCTTCGCCGAACGCGTGCTCTGGCAGGACGCACACGCCTTGCGCCATCCGGCGCCGTCACCCGACGGGCGCGAGATCGCGCTCACGCGCTACACGACCGACGGCTGCGAGCTCTGGAGCGTCGCACTCGTCGATCTGCAGCGCACGCGCCTCGGCGACTGCGCGGCGGCGCCGCAGGGCGGGCCCGAATGGGTCGACGGCGGCGACGCGCTCGTCGTCACCGGCACCGCGATCGATGCCGCGCACGCACCCGGCCTCGTGCGCGTCGATCGTCGCCACGGCACGCGCCGCGCGCTCACGACGCCGGACGCCGCCGAGGGCGCGCACGTCGACGCGCGTCTGTCGCCCGACCGCACGCGGCTCGTGTACGCGAGCCGCCACAGCGGCGAGGAACAGCTCTGGCAGAGCGACTGGCCCGACCTGCGCGCGCGACGCGCGCTGCTGGATCGCCCCGAACCCGCGTATGGCCATGCATTCGAGCCGAACGGCAACGCACTCTGGGTCGCCGGCGACCTCACGCTGTATCGAGCCCTGCACCGACTCGGCGCCGGCCGCCGCCCCGAACTCGTCGGCGGCCGCGGCGCGCTGTCGATCGATCTGTCGTCGCGTGGCGCAGCCGTCTGGGCGGAAGCGAACTACGACGCGGACCTGTGGCTGCGAGCGGGCGCGGACGCGCCGTGGACCGTCGTCGCACGCTCCAACCGCTACGAGTCGCAACCGGAGTTCTCGCCCGATGGCTCGCGCATCGCGCTCGTCAGCAATCGCAACGGTGCCGAGAGCGTACTCGTGGTCGATCGCCGCGACGGCAAGGTGCGACCGCTCGCGCTCGATCCCGCGTTCCGCTGGGTGCGTCCGACCTGGTCGATGCGCGGCAACGCGCTCGTCATCACCGCGTACGAGGATCGCCGCACGCGCCTGTACCGCTATCCGCTCGACGGCGACGTCGCGATACCGATCGCGGGCGTCGAAGCCGACGCGTTCCTCGGCATCGAACTCGCCGACCGCCTCGTCTACCTTGGCGGCCACGGCAACAGCCGTCCGCTGATGCAGCTGCGCGCGGGCGCCGCGGCCGGCGAACGCGTCGGTATCGACGCGGTGACCACCTACCGCGCGTCGCAGGACTGGGTCGTCTGGCGCGCGCAGGGCTCGACGAACCTGCATGCCGCGCGCTGGTGCGCGCCGGGCGCCACGCGCGAGATCGCGAGCGACGACGATGGCGAGGCATTCACGATCACGCGCGATGCGGTCACGTACCTCGACCACGGTGCGCTCTGGCGCGCGACCCTGCCCGACGGCGCGCCCGTGAAGATCGCGAGCGACCGCGTGCCGGACGGCCATGGCCCGAGCCTCGCCGCGAGCGCCGACGGTGCGCTCGCACTCGTCACGCTCACGTCGCTGAGCATCGATCTCATGATCGCCGACCGGGCCGTACCGCCAGGCCCCTCGCGCTGACCCCGTCATGCGGTCACGTTTGCCCGGCCCGGCGTCATCGCCACGGGCAAGCCGCGCGCTGCGAGGCGACCGGAGGCGACGCCCGCGTCAGCGCACGCGCTCGAGCGTCTGCACCCAGTTCGTTTCCCAGGTCTTGCCGCCGTCGGGCGAGAAGGCCTGTTCCCAGTGCGCGCCGGTCTTGCTGATCTGCGACCAGGTGAAGCGCACCTTGATCGGCTGGCCGCGCAAGGTGTCGTCCGCATAGAACGTGCCGATTCCGTCGACGAAGCGCCCCTTGACCGGTGGATCGAGGTTGCCGTGCGGATTGCGGCCATCGATCCACCAGATCGCCCACTGGCCCGTCTTCGGATCGTACGCGCGCGGTGCGACGCCGCGGTAGATGCCGGTCGGCAGGTTGAACACCGTGTCGTCGACGTTCGCGCGTCCTTCCATGAGCGGCCACGAGCGGATCGTGCCGTCGAACGCGTACCAGTCGTGGCTGCCTGCGAGGATCTCCTTGAGGCGGCGGCTGTGCACGCGCCATTCGCCGACGAGGAAATCGAAATCGTGCAGGCCGCTCATGTCCTCCTTGGCGACCGGCTTGGGTACGTCCTGCGACGCCCACGCGGCCGGCGCGGACGCGAGCGCCGTCGTGATCGTCCATCCGAAAGCGATGCTGAACGGTTTCATCTTCACCTCGCGCGGCCGAAGGACCGCGGCACTATCGCATGTCCGCACGGCGCGTACAGGGCCAAGGATTGCGCGGTGCACCGGAACCACCGCCGCGCCGCCCGGCGCGCCAGTCCGATGCGCTAGACTGCCTACGCTCGTCCGTGAAGGGGAACGGATGCACGTCGGCATGCCAGCGATCGCTGCGTGGATGCTCGTATCGACGGCCGCGTCGGCCGCCGAGCTCGACATCGTCGTCGACGACGCGCGCGGCGCGCCGGCCGCGGACGCGGTCGTCAGCCTGCACGGTGCCGGACCGCCGCCGCCGGCGCGCGAGCCGCTCACGCATGCGGTCGACCAGCGCGACGAAACCTTCGTTCCCTACGTCGACGTGTTCAGGCCCGGCGATCGCGTCGTGTTCCGCAACAGCGATCGCACGCGCCACCACGTCTATTCGTTCGCGCCGGCGAAATCGTTCGAGTTCGTCGTGGCACCCGGCGGCGACACGCCCGCGGTCGTGCTCGACCGCGTCGGCGCGATCGCGGTCGGTTGCAACATCCACGATCGCATGATCACCCACCTGTACGTATCCGACGCGCCGTGGGTCGCGAAATCCGACGCGCACGGACGCGCCGTTTTCCACGACCTTCCGGCCGGGCACTACACCGTGCACGTCTGGCATCCGCTGTTGCGGCCCGGCAAGGCCGAACCGGAACAGGCGATCGACATCGGCGCCGGCACCGCCACGCTGCGCTTCGCACTGCCGTTGCTGCCCGACCCGCGGCCCGACCCGGACGACCGCGAGCGAGCGCGCTACTGACGCCATGAACTTCCGCCTGCGCCTCGCCCTGCTGTTCCTCGCCACGCTCGTCGCGGTGCAGGCGTTCACGGCGTTGCTGGCCTACGGGGTCGCGCGGCGCGCCCTGATCAGCGACGGCGAACGCCAGCTCACGGTCGGCGCCGCCGCGGTCGCGCGCCAGCTCGACGACATCTCGGCGCGCGTCGCCGACAACGTGCAGGTCCTCTCGCTCGACTTCGCGCTGCGCGCGGCGATCGCGCAGGACGACCAGGGCACGGTGCTGTCCGCGCTGCGCAACCACGGTCGACGCATCGGCGCCGAACGCATGCTGCTCATCGGCCTCGACGGAACGGTGCGTGCGGACACCGCCGCGGCGACCGGCGCCGAGTTCCCGTTCCCCGACCTCGCCGATGCCGCGCTCGACCGCCCTGCCGCCGCCGTCGTCGCGCTCGGTGGCAAGGCGTACTGGATGATCGTGGTGCCGGTCTACGCGCCGAAGCCGATCGCCCTGATCGCGGCGGGCATCCCCGTCGACGATGCGCTGCTCGCGCGCCTGCAGCAGCTGTCCGCGCTGCCGAACACGCTCGAGCTCGTCACCCTCGGCACCGACGGCCGTTGGACCGGCGTCGCGCGCGGCGACGCCCGCGTCGCGATCGCGCCGGCGCTCGCGGGGCGCGAACTGCCGCTGCAACCGACCCTGCTGCGGCTCGATGCGCGCGAATACGTCGTGCTCGCGACGCGGCTCAGGGAATCGGAACGCAGCGCCCCGGTCGCGGTCGTGCTCGGCTACTCGCTCGACGACGCGCTGCGGCCATACCGCAACGTCGCGATCGCATGGGCGAGCCTCGTCGCTCTCGGCCTTGCGATCGGCCTCGTCGGCGCACTCCTGATCGCACGCGGCGTCGCTCGCCCGATCGAGAAGCTCGCCGCGGCCGCGCACCGCATCGGCGCAGGCGACTACGCTTCGTCGACGCCGGCGATCAAGCGCGACGAAGTCGGCCAGCTCGCCGCCGCATTGTCGAACATGACCCTCGCGATCGCCGAGCGCGAGGAACGCATCCGCTACCAGGCCGACCACGACGCGGTCACCGCGCTGCCCAACCGGCATGCGGCGGAGGCGGCCATCCAGCATGCGCTGCTCGCGCGCCCGGTTGCCGGCGCACTGCTCATGGTCGGGCTCGCGCGGCTACCCGAGGTGATCCAGACCATGGGCCATGCGATCAGCGATCGCCTCATGCGCGACGCCGGTCGCCGCCTGCGCCCGTTCGCGGCGCGCGGCCTCGTCGCGCGCGCGACCGACACGCAGTTCGCGCTCTGGCTCGACGGCGCCGACAGGGCCGACGCGATCGCGGTCGCCTTCCGCATCCTCGATGCGCTCGGCGTGCCGTACCAGGAGGCGGACCTGTCGATCGATACCGCCCCGGCGATCGGCATCGCGCTGCATCCGGCCCACGGCGACGAGGCGAGCGCGCTGCTGCGACGCGCCGAAGTCGCCCTGTTCGCCGCGCTCGGCGCCGAAGACCCGGTCGGCGTCTACGACGCGGGCACCGACCCGCATCGGCCCGAGCGCCTGTCGCTTATGGCCGAGCTGCGCGAGGCGCTCGATCGCAACCAGCTGCGCCTGCACTACCAGCCGAAGGTGCGCCTCGCCGACGACCGCATCGACGGTGCCGAAGCGCTGCTGCGCTGGCAGCATCCGTCGCGCGGCGCGGTCGCGCCCGATGCGTTCATTCCACTCGCCGAACGCACCGGCAACATCCGCCGCGTCACGCGCTGGGTGCTCGCGAGCGCGATCGCGCAGGCTCACGACTGGTCCATGCGCGGCCACGCGTTGCGGATCGCGATCAACCTGTCCGCGCGCGACCTCGCCGACCCCGACCTGCCGACGCGCATCGCCGACCTGCTGTCGCTGCATGCGGTCGCGCCGCGCAGCATCGTGCTCGAACTCACCGAGAGCGCGATCATGGCCGAGCCCGACACGGCCGTACAGGTGCTCAAGCGGCTCGCCGACCTCGGCATCGACCTCGCGATCGACGACTTCGGCGTCGGCCAGTCCTCGCTCGCTTACCTGCGCCGGCTGCCCGTGCGCGAGATCAAGATCGATCGCTCGTTCACGCAGAAGCTCGCCGAGGACGTCGGCGACCGGACGCTCGTGCGCTCGATCGTGGAACTCGGCCATCGCCTCGGTTACCGCGTCACCGCGGAAGGGATCGAGAGCCGTGCCGCGTTCGACTACCTGCGCGATGTCGGCTGCGACCACGTACAGGGCTACTACATCGCGCCCGCGCTCGAACCCGCCGCGCTCGAGGCAATGCTTGCGCGCGACGACGACGCCGCCCACCGGGGCGTGCGCGCGTGAGATGCATCCTCGCGCTCGCCGCGTGCGCGGCGCTCGTGCCCGCCGCGCGCGCGGCGGACGTCGACGTGCACGGCTACGTCGACTGCCGACTCGTCGCGCGCGCTGGCGAGTCCGGCTACGTCGACGGCGGCCTCGGCAAGACCCGCTTCGGCGGCGGCGGCACCGATGCGACCTGCCTCCAGGCGGCGATCGCGGCAAGCATCGTGCTCACGCCCGCGCTCGTCGCGCACGCGGACCTGCAGGCACAGACGACCGGCCGCGACGAACTCGCGTTGCTCGACGCGTGGTTGCGATACCGCCCCGTTTCGACCTCGCCGCTGCGCTGGTCGGTGAAGGTCGGCGCGTTCTTCCCGCCGGTTTCGCTCGAGAACGACGCGATCGGCTGGACCAGCCCGTGGACGCTCAGTTCGTCCGCGATCGATACCTGGGTCGGCGAGGAACTGCGCGGCATCGGTACAGAAGGCGGTCTCGAATGGCGCGGCGAGCGCTCGACCGTGACCGGCGTCCTGGCGCTCGTGCGCAGCAACGATCCCGCCGGGGAATTGCTTGCCGCACGCGGCTGGGCGATCAGCGATCTCGTTTACGGACTCGGCAGCCGCGTGCGCGAGCCCGACGTGCACGCGATCGACGACGAAGAGCCTTTGCCGCTGCGATTCAACCCGTTCCTCGAGAACGACGGCCGCCTCGGCTGGTACGCGGGGGCGACCTGGGAAGCGCGCGGAATCGGCACGCTCGCCCTGCTGCGCTACGACAACGAGGCCGACCCGGCGAGCCGCAGCCGCGGCGCGTCGCCGGTGCTGAGCTGGCACACCGACTTCTGGAGCGTCGGCGCGCGTTCGCGCGTCGGCGAGGTCGTCCTGCTCGCCCAGGCGATGAGCGGCTCGACCGCGATCGCACCGTCGCCGCTCTTCAGCACGCACACCGACTTCCGCGCCGCCTACCTGCTCGCTGGACGGGACCGTGGAGCATGGCGGCCTACCGTGCGCATCGACGCGTTCTCGACCGACCAGTTGCCGCGCTCGATCGACGGCCGCGTGCGCGAACACGGCAGCGCGCTCACGCTCGCGCTGAACTGGCGCCCATGCGGATGGCTGCGCGTGACCGGCGAAGCGTTGCACGTGCGCAGCTGGCGCGGCGAGCGCGAACGCGCCGGGCTGCCCGCGCGCCGCGACGACACGCAGCTGCAGCTCGGCCTGCGCATGATGTTCTAGCCGCGCACGTGCGCCGCGTCGTCAGTCGGTGGCAACAGCAGGCGCA
>NZ_DATDMY010000331.1:0-19695 GCF_036518555.1 Dokdonella sp.
CAAAGACGACGTCATCGAAATGGAAGGCTCGATCCTCGAGACCCTTCCGAACACGATGTTCCGCGTGAAGCTCGAGAACGGCCACGTGGTGACCGCGCACATCTCCGGCCGCATGCGCAAGAACTACATCCGCATCCTCACTGGCGACAAGGTCAAGGTCGAAATGACCCCGTACGACCTCACCAAGGGCCGCATCACCTATCGCATGAAGTAAAGCGCAGGATGCGCTCGTCCTGACCTCGCTGGCTCACCGCGCGTCGGGAAGCCGGCGCCTCGCTCGCAGGGCGCCGACGCGGAAGAAAAAGGCCGCGCACTGCGCGGCCTTTTTCGTTACGCCGTCTTCGATCGCGTCACTCGACCACGGCCGGCAGCTTCTCGGCCGTCTCGCACTCGACCGCGAGCTTGCCGTCCTTGACCGACAGCAGCACCTTGCCACCCTCGGCGAGCTTGCCGAACAGCAGCTCGTCGGCGAGCAGGCGCTTGACGTTTTCCTGGATCACGCGCGCCATCGGCCTCGCGCCCATCTGCGGGTCGAAGCCGTGCTCGGCGAGCCAGCGCCGCGCATCGGCGTCGACATGAAGGACGACGTGCTTCTCCTGCAGCTGCGTCTCGAGCTCGATGAGGAACTTGTCGACGACGCGCAGGATGTGCTCGAAGTCGAGCGAATTGAACTGCACGATCGCGTCGAGTCGATTGCGGAACTCCGGCGTGAACCCGCGCTTGAGCGCTTCCATCGCGTCGGTCGTATGGTTCTGCTCGACGAAGCCGATCGTGCGCCGCGAAGCCTGCTGCGCGCCGATGTTCGTCGTCATGACGACGACCACGTTCTTGAAGTTCGCCTCGCGCCCGTTGGTGTCGGTCAACGCGCCGCGGTCCATGATCTGCAACAGGACGTTGTAGACGTCCGGGTGCGCCTTCTCGATCTCGTCGAGCAACAGCACGCAATGCGGGTGCTTGACGATCTGCTCGGTCAGCAGGCCACCCTGGTCGAAGCCCACGTACCCCGGGGGCGCACCGATCAGGCGCGACACCGAGTGCGCCTCCATGTACTCGGACATGTCGAATCGCACGAGTTCGATGCCGAGCTGCATCGCGAGCTGGCGCGTGACCTCGGTCTTGCCGACGCCGGTCGGGCCGGTCAACAGGAAGCAGCCGATCGGCTTGGCCGGATTGCCGAGCCCGGAGCGCGCCATCTTGATCGAAGCGGCGAGCTGGTCGATCGCGTCGTCCTGGCCGAACACGACCATCTTGAGGTTGCGGTCGAGGTTGCGCAGCACGTCGCGATCCGACGCCGACACCTGCTTGGGCGGAATGCGCGCCATGCGTGCGACGATGAACTCGATGTCGGGTACGTCGACGAGCCCGCTGCGATCCTTCTCGGGCAACAGGTGCTGGCGCGCGCCGGCTTCGTCGATGACGTCGATCGCCTTGTCCGGCAGCAGCCGGTCGGCGATGTGCTTCACCGACAGGTCGACCGCGGCCTTCAACGCGTCGTTCGTGTACTCGACCTTGTGGTGCTCCTCGAAGCGGGTCTTGAGGCCCCTGAGGATCTCCACGCTGTCGGCGATCGAAGGCTCGACCACGTCGATCTTCTGGAACCGCCGCGCAAGCGCGCGATCCTTCTCGAACACGCCGCGGTATTCCTGGAACGTGGTCGAGCCGATGCAGCGCAGCTCGCCGCTCGCGAGCACGGGCTTGATGAGGTTCGACGCGTCCATCGTGCCACCCGACGCCGAACCGGCGCCGATGATCGTGTGGATCTCGTCGATGAACAGGATCGCGCCCGGCTCCTTCTTGAGCTGGCCGATCACGCCCTTGAGTCGTTTCTCGAAATCGCCTCGGTACTTCGTGCCGGCGACGAGCGCGCCGAGATCGAGCGCCCAGATCGTGCAGTGCGCGAGCACCTCGGGCACTTCGCCTTCGACGATGCGCTTGGCCAGGCCTTCGGCGAGCGCGGTCTTGCCGACCCCCGCTTCGCCGACGTAGAGCGGATTGTTCTTGCGGCGACGGCACAGCACCTGGATCGTGCGCTCGATTTCCTCGTTGCGACCGATCAGCGGGTCGATCTTGCCCTGCCGGGCGAGCTCGTTGAGGTTGTTGGCGAACTCCGCCAGCGGGTTGCCGCGCGGCTCGTCGCCGCCTTCCGCATCGCGGCCGGCCTCGCCGCCGGCAGCCGGGCTGCCGTTCGATTCATGGCCGATCTTGGCGATGCCGTGCGAGATGTAGTTGACGACGTCGAGCCGCGACACTTCCTGCTGGCCGAGGAAGTAGACCGCATGCGAATCCTTTTCGCCGAAGATCGCGACGAGCACGTTCGCACCCGTGACTTCCTTGCGGCCCGACGACTGCACATGGTAGACGGCGCGTTGCAGCACGCGCTGGAAGCCGAGCGTGGGTTGCGTGTCGCGCTCGTCGTTCGGCGGCAGCACGGGCACGGTTTCCGTGATGATCGAACGGAGGTCGCGCGCGAGCTTGGCGGTATCGACGCCGCAGGCGCGCAGGACGGCGATCGCCGATGCGTTGTCGAGCAGCGCGAGCAGGAGGTGCTCCACCGTCATGAACTCATGACGCTGTTCGCGTGCCTCCTTGTAGCACTGGCCGATGGTGACCTCGAGATCCTTGCTGAACATTCAGGGTGCTCCGGACTGCTTGCCTGGGTGACTGGCTTGCAATATGTGGACCGACCCGGCGGGTTCAATTGCCCGTGCCTTGCGGACGTCCGTGGTCGCTGGACCCCGCGTGCGGTTGCATCCGTGCAGGCAACGGCTTCGCCGATCGGTGCGGCCGCGCACGACCGCATTTACATTTCCTTGCGACTGCTTCCGTGCGACCGTCCGTGACCGCTGCACCTCGAGCGCCGGCGCATCACTCGATGCACCAGCTCCGGCGGATCCGTCGGCATCCCTTCCCGGGGCCGCAGCGTTCCAGTGAAGCTCACGCCTTTTCCATCGTACACAGGAGAGGATGCTGGTGGCTGCGCGAGAATTCGTTGACCTGGGTCACCTTGGTCTCGGCCACTTCGCGCGTGAATATGCCGCACACGCCCTTGCCGCGCGTGTGCACGTGGAGCATGACCTGGGTCGCGCGTTCGCGATCCATGTTGAAGAAGGTCTCGAGGACGACGACGACGAAGTCCATCGGGGTGAAGTCGTCGTTGAGCAGGACCACCTGGTACAGCGGCGGGCGCACGACTTCGGGGCGCGCCTCCTCGACGGCCAGGCCGGGGCTGCGTTCGGGATGGTGTTGGTCGGGTTGGTTCGCCATCGGCAACGGTTCGATTTCCTTGGCGTCGAGTATAGCGCCGCGCAATGTCGGCTCGCCTGCGCAGGTGGTGACGACGGGCGCCGTCTCAAGGTCGCCGCGCCGGACTGTTACACTTGCTCGATGACCCGGATCACCACCGCAGCCACGGCGCTTGAAGAGGACGTCTGGCGTCCACATGTGACGGTCGCCACCGTCGTCGCACGCGACGGGCGCTTCCTGCTCGTCGAGGAAGACGTGCGCGGTCGAACCGTGATCAACCAGCCGGCCGGACACCTCGAGCCATCGGAGAGCCTGCTCGATGCGGCCGTGCGCGAAACGCTCGAGGAAACCGGCTGGGACGTCGCGTTGACGTGTCTGGTCGGCATCCAGCAGTGGTCGTCGCCCGCGGGCAGCCAGTTCGTCCGGTTCACGTTCGGCGCCGATGCGTTGCGGCATCATCCCGAGCGGCCGCTCGATGCGGGCATCGTACGCACGCTGTGGCTCACTCGCGAGGAGATCACCGCCGCGGCCATGCGCCTGCGCAGCCCGATGGTGATCGCGAGTGTCGACGAATGGCTCGCCGGCCGACGCCTGCCGCTCGACAGCGTGCGCTCCTTCGACGCCCGGCCATGAAAGTCGATCGCGAGCGAGCGGTTCGCGCGGCCACCCTGCGCGCACGCCCGTGACGGCACGCGTCATCGTCGGCCTTTCCGGCGGCGTCGACTCCTCGGTCGCCGCGCTGCTGCTGCAGCGTGCGGGCGAATCGATCGCCGGGCTGTTCATGCAGAACTGGGAAGAGGACGAGCGGCGCGGCCCGTGCCGTGCCGACGAAGATCGCAAGGACGCCGTCGCCGTCGCCGCGAAGCTCGGCATCCCGCTCTACCTGCGCAATTTCGCCGACGCGTACTGGGACCAGGTGTTCGAGCACTTCCTCGCCGAGTACCGTCGTGGCCGCACGCCGAACCCCGACGTGCTGTGCAATCGGGAAATCAAGTTCAAGACGTTCCTCGATCACGCGCACGCGCTCGGAGCCGAACGCATCGCGACCGGGCACTATGCGCGGGTCGATCGCGTCGACGGCGCCTGGCGCCTGCTGCGCGCGCGCGACCGCGGCAAGGACCAGACCTACTTCCTGCACGCGCTCGGCCAGCATGCGCTCGCCTCGACGCTCTTCCCGCTCGGCGACCTGGACAAGGCCGACGTGCGGCGCCTCGCGCGCGAAGCGGGCCTCGCCACGCACGACAAGAAGGACTCGACCGGCATCTGCTTCATCGGCGAACGCGACTTCCGCTCGTTCCTTTCGGAGTACATTCCCGCGCAGCCGGGTCCGATGCGGACGCCCGACGGGGTCGAGGTCGGCCAGCATGCCGGCGTGTTCTACTACACGCTCGGCCAGCGCAGCGGCCTCGGTATCGGCGGTCGCCGCGGGGCCGCGGACGAACCCTGGTACGTGATCGGCAAGGATGTGGCGGACAACGTGCTCTACGTCGCTCAAGGCAATGCGAATCACTGGCTGCAGTCGCGGCGCCTCGTCGCGAGCGCACCGACGTGGGTCGCTGGAAGCGCACCCGCGTCCGCCTTCCGCTGCACGGCGATGACGCGCTATCGACAGGCGCCGCAGCCGTGCACGGTCGAACTCTCCGACGGCGGATGTACCGTCGCGTTCGAGGCGGCGCAGCGAGCCGTCACCGCGGGGCAATCCGTGGTCTTCTACGACGGCGACGTCTGTCTCGGCGGCGCCGTGATCGAATGCAGCGACGCGCCCTACGGCGGCTGGGAGGCGCGCGATGCGTGAGGCGCGCGTGATCGCGCTCGCGGGCGTGCTGCAGGGCTGCCGCCTCGTGCACGAGGTCGCCACGCGCGGGCGCGCCGACCCGACCAGCATCGAGGCGAGCCTCGCCAGCGTGTTCCGAATCGATGCCGACAGTCCGGCGGGCGTCTTCGGCGGCCTCGCCGGCGTACGCCTCGGCCTCGAGACCTTGTTGCACCAGTTCGAGGGCGGCGAACGCAACCTCGCCTTGACCCGCCTCGTGCTCGGCACGCTGCGCCTGCAGAAGCGCCTCGCGCGCAACCCACGCATGCAGCGCACGCTGCGCGAGGGGATCGAGGGCATCCAGCGCCAGGCCGACCACTTCGGCCTCGCGCATCCGACCGTGCAGGCGCGCCTCGCCGACCTCTACGTCGCGACCCTCTCGCAACTGCGTCCGCGCGTGGTCGTGCACGGCAACCCCGTGCAACTGTCCAACCCGCAGGTCGTGGCGCAGATCCGCGCCTTGCTGCTCGCCGCGGTGCGCGCGGCCGTGCTTTGGCGCCAGGTCGGCGGCGGCCAGCTTCGCCTGCTGCTGCGCCGGCGCGAGTACGCCATGCTCGCGCGCGGGCTGGTCGCGCGCAGCACGCTCGATCGCGGCTAGGACCGAAGCGCCGAAAGGCGGATCGAAACAGGAGCGCGCGGAGCAGCCTGGAGCAGGCATCCCACCGCAGGCTTTCCTCCGCATGCCGCGTGCGACCATCGTTTCCGGCTCGCTCGCTTTGGCGAAGCGCACGGGTTTGCGCGATAATCACCGGCCCATTCGCCGGTCCGTCCCCAGGACCGCGCCCGCGGCGCCCGCCGCGGCCTTGCGCCGAGCGAAACGCCAGCCAGCAGGAGATGCAGATGACAGATTCGTTCTCGACCCGGGACGTGCTCGAGGTCAATGGCAAGCGCTACCACTACTCCAGCCTGGTCAAGCTCGGCCAGCGCTTCGATCTCGCGCGTCTGCCCTACTCGATGAAGATCCTCCTCGAAAACCTGCTGCGCCACGAGGATGGTCTGAACGTCACCGCGAAGGAAATCGAGGCGGTCGCCACCTGGGACGCGAAGAAGGAACCGGACACCGAGATTTCCTTCATGCCCGCGCGCGTCGTGCTGCAGGACTTCACCGGCGTGCCGTGCGTGGTCGATCTCGCCGCGATGCGCGACGCGGTGGTCAAGCTCGGCGGCGATGCGACTCAGATCAATCCGCTCGCACCGGCCGAGCTCGTGATCGATCATTCGGTGCAGGTCGACGCATTCGGCTCGCCGAACGCGCTCGAGACGAACGTCGAGATCGAGTTCGAGCGCAACCAGGAGCGCTACTCGTTCCTGCGCTGGGGCCAGAAGGCGTTCAACAATTTCAAGGTCGTGCCGCCGCGCACCGGCTTCGTGCACCAGGTCAACCTCGAGCACCTCGCGCGCGTCGTGTTCACCGCGGACAAGGACGGCGAGAACTGGGCCTACCCGGACACCGTGTTCGGAACCGACTCGCACACGACGATGATCAACGGCATCGGCGTGCTCGGCTGGGGCGTCGGCGGCATCGAGGCCGAGGCGGCCATGCTCGGCCAGCCTTCGTCGATGCTGATCCCGCAGGTGGTCGGCTTCAGGCTGACGGGCAAGCTGTCCGAAGGCGTGACGGCCACCGACCTCGTGCTCACCGTGACGCAGATGCTGCGCAAGCTCGGCGTCGTCGGCAAGTTCGTCGAGTTCTTCGGGCCCGGCCTCGCCAACCTCGCGCTCGCCGATCGCGCGACGATCGCCAACATGGCGCCCGAATACGGCGCGACCTGCGGCATCTTCCCGGTCGACGCCGAAGCGCTCGCCTACATGCGCCTCTCGGGGCGCGACGAAGCGCAGATCCACCTCGTCGAGGCGTACGCGAAGGCGCAGGGCCTGTGGCACGACGAATCGACGCCGGCCGCGGAGTTCAGCACGACGCTCGAGCTCGACCTCGGCGACGTCAAGCCGTCGCTCGCCGGCCCGAAGCGCCCGCAGGACCGCGTGCTGCTCGAAGGTGTGCAGAAGAGCTTCCTCGACGCGGTCGGGCCGCTCACCGCGAACCGCAAGCCGCGCACGCAGGCGACAGCCGACTTCATCGCCGAAGGCGGCAGTGCGGCGATCGGCAACCCCGCCAACGCGATCCTCAACGGTGGCGTCGTCGTCGAGAAGGACGGCCGGACCTTCAAGGTCGCCGATGGCGCGGTCGTGATCGCTGCGATCACCTCGTGCACGAACACGTCGAATCCGGCGGTCATGCTCGGCGCGGGGCTGCTCGCGAAGAACGCCGCGGCGAAGGGCCTCACGGCCAAGCCGTGGGTGAAGCCCTCACTCGGCCCCGGTTCGCTCGTCGTGACCGATTACCTCGAGAAGACCGGCTTGCTCAAGGAGCTGGAGAAGGTCGGCTTTTACGTCGTCGGCTACGGCTGCACGACCTGCATCGGCAACTCGGGCCCGCTGCCGGTCGAGATCAGCAAGGCGATCGCCGAGGGCGACCTCGCGGTGGCGTCGGTACTGTCCGGCAACCGCAACTTCGAGGGTCGCGTGCACCCCGAAGTCAAGATGAACTACCTCGCTTCGCCGCCGCTCGTGGTCGCCTACGCGCTCGCGGGCACGCTCGACATCGACCTCACGAAGGACCCGATCGGAACGGGCAGTGACGGCCAGCCCGTTTACCTGAAGGACATCTGGCCGAGCAACAAGGAAATCTCCGACACGATCGCCGGCGCGATCAGTCCGGCGATGTTCACCAAGAACTACGCCGATGTGTTCAAGGGCGACAGCCGCTGGAACCGGATCGCCTCGCCCGACGGTTCGGTCTACCGCTGGGACGACTCGACCTACATCAAGAACCCGCCGTACTTCGAGGGCATGGGCAAGGAGGCGGGCCGCATCGAGGACATCCACGGCGCGCGCGCGCTCGGCGTGTTCGGCGACTCGATCACCACCGACCACATCTCGCCGGCCGGTTCGATCAAGAAGGACAGCCCGGCGGGCCGCTTCCTGATCTCCAAGGGCGTCGATCCGAAGGACTTCAACTCGTACGGCTCGCGCCGCGGCAACGACGACGTGATGGTGCGCGGCACGTTCGCCAACATCCGCATCAGGAACCTCATGCTCTCCGGCGTCGAAGGCGGCTACACGCTGCACGTGCCGAGCGGCGAGCAGATGGCGATCTACGACGCCGCGATGAAGTACAAGGCCGAGAAGACGCCGCTGGTCGTGCTCGCGGGCAAGGAGTACGGCACCGGCTCGTCGCGGGACTGGGCCGCCAAGGGCACGCTGCTGCTCGGCGTCAAGGCGGTCGTCGCCGAGAGCTTCGAGCGCATTCACCGCTCGAACCTCGTCGGCATGGGCGTGCTGCCGTGCCAGTTCATGGACGGCGAGAACGCGAAAGAGCTCGGCCTCAGCGGCAAGGAAACCTTCGACGTCACCGGCCTGCAGGACGGCGAGGCGAAGATCGCCGACGTCGTCGCCACGGCGGCCGACGGCAGCCGCAAGGCGTTCAAGGTACGCGTGCTGCTGCTCACGCCGAAGGAACGCGAGTTCTTCCGCCACGGCGGCATCCTGCAGTACGTGCTGCGCCAGCTCGCGGCGAAGAAGGCGGCGTAAAGGGCCTCGTTCGTTTAAAGGCGTGATGAGGGAACGGCGCGGGAACCGCGCCGTTCTTCTTGGTGCATGCGCCGTCGCAGGCCGGACCGGCAAGCCGCAAGACGAAACTTGCCGGCCGACCTTCGGTCGTCCAGCCTACGTGCCGCCCTCGCGACGCGCGCGCGATGCCCGATAGCATCGCGTCAGCGCGCGTGGACCGGGCGACGAGCAGCCGTCCCTGGAGCGCTGCCGCTCGGCTTCCTGCCTCGCCCTCGCGACGCGCACGCGATGCCCGATAGCATCGCGTCAGCGCGCGTCGCTCGACCACTTCGCGTTGTAGCAGCGCCAGGTCCCCTGCTCGCGGCGCCAGCCGGTGTCGAAGTGCACGGTCTTCGCGCGGTCGGCGATCCATCGGCCGCTGGAATCGGTGAAATCGGCGTCGAAGCGCGCGACCGCACGGTCGCCGTGCAGTTCGACCGTCACCGCGCCGATGCGCACGCCGAGCGCGTTCGCCCCGAGCAACTGCGCCCGAACGACTTGGGCGAGCTCCTCGCGATCGATGCCGTCGTTGCCGACGAAGTCGTCGGTGACGAGATCGAGCACGTCCTTGCCGCGATGAGCCTCGATCGCCGCGGCACCTGCTGAAATCGCGGCCCGGATCGCCTCGTCGTCGGGCGTGCGCGAGCAGGCGACGAACAGCAGACATGCCAGGGCCATCAGGATCGGACGCACGGCGGTCGAATCTCCACGTTGCAATGCGGCTTGCCGCTGGTTCCGGCCTTGTGCTGCAATCGAACAATACCCCTGCGGATCGACGCAGGGTAACGAAAACGAGCCGTCGGCGCGAACGCACGCCGCGCGCACAGGGGAATCCGAATGGCGAATGCACAACGTCCTTGGCTTGCGAGCTACCCGCCCGGTACCCCGGTCGAGATCGATCCCGGCCAGTACCGCTCGGTGGCGGCATTGCTCGAGGAATGCTGCGATCGCTTCCGCCACCGACCCGCCTTCACCAACATGGGGCGCGCCATCACCTATGGCGACCTCGATCGGCTCAGCGCGACGTTCGCGGCGTTCCTCGTCAACGACCTCAAGCTCGTCAAGGGCGATCGCGTCGCGATCATGATGCCCAACCTGCTGCAGTACCCGATCGTGATCATGGCGGTGCTGCGCGCGGGCCTGACCGCGGTCAACGTCAATCCGATGTACACGCCGCGCGAACTCAGGCACCAGCTCGAGGACTCCGGCGCGAGCGCGATCGTCGTGCTCGACAATTTCGCGCACACGGTGGCCGAAGTGATCGGCGACACGCCGTGCAAGCACGTGGTCTGCACCGGCGTCGGCGACATGCTCGGTTTCCCGAAGTCGGCGATCACCAACTTCGTCGTGCGCCACGTCAAGAAGATGGTCCCCGCGTACTCGCTGCCGAATGCGATCCGCTTCAACGAGGCGCTTGGTCGCGGCACGCGTTCGAAACTGGCGAAGGTGGAAATCAGTCCCGACGACCTCGCGTTCCTGCAGTACACCGGCGGCACGACCGGCGTCGCCAAGGGCGCGATGCTCACCCATCGCAACATGGTCGCGAACATGCTGCAGGCCTACGCATGGATCGGGCCGAACATGCGCGAGGGCGAGGAAGTCGTCATCACTGCGCTGCCGCTGTACCACATCTTCGCACTCACCGCGAACTTCCTCGTGTTCGCGCGCGTCGGCGGCTACAACCACCTGATCACGAATCCGCGCGACATGGCGGGCTTCGTGAAGACGATCCGCTCGATCGGTTTTACCGCGATGACCGGCGTGAACACGCTGTTCGCCGGCCTCCTGAATGCTCCCGGCTTCGACCAGGTCGACTTCTCGAAACTGCGCCTCACTCTCGGCGGCGGCATGGCCGTGCAGCGCGCGGTCGCCGAACGCTGGAAGAAGGTGACCGGCTGCGCGCTGGCGGAGGCCTACGGCCTCACCGAGACGAGCCCGGCCGCCTGCATCAACCCGCTGGACATCAAGGAATACAACGGCTCGATCGGCCTGCCGATCCCGTCCACCGACGTCAACATCCAGGACGACGACGGCAACGTGCTTCCACTCGGCGAAACCGGCGAGCTGTGCATTCGCGGGCCGCAGGTCATGAAGGGCTACTGGAACCGCCCCGAGGAGACCGCGAAGGTGCTCTCGCCGGACGGCTGGTTGCGCACCGGCGACATCGCGCGCATCGACCCGAGCGGCTACGTCTACATCGTCGATCGCAAGAAGGACATGATCCTCGTCTCCGGCTTCAACGTGTACCCGAACGAGGTGGAAGACGTCGTCGCGCAGATGCCCGGCGTGCTCGAAGTCGCCGCGGTCGGGGTGCCGGACGAGAAATCCGGCGAAGCGGTCAAGCTCGTCATCGTGAAGAAGGACCCAGCCCTCACCGAGGACGCGGTGCGCGCGCACTGCAAGGCGAACCTGACCGGTTACAAGCTGCCGAAATACGTCGAATTCCGCGAATCGTTGCCTAAGACGAACGTCGGCAAGATCCTGCGACGCGAACTGCGCGAATCGCCGTCGGCGCACTGATCCCGGTCGGCGGGGCGCTAGGGGCGCTCGCTGCGCCTGCGCGCATCCTGGTGGCGCGGCTTGCGTCCCCCGGCTTGGTGCCGCTCGTGCGGGCCCTGCCCCGGCAGGCGTACCCGTCGTGCGCGAATGCCGCTCAGGCCGAGTACGGTTCGAGGCGATCCGCGTAGCCGCCGAGCAGGTTCCACAGCGGCGCTTCCTTGTTCTCCGGGATCCTTTCGTAGGCGAAACCGAGCTGCGTGTCCGTCACGCGCGCGAGCCGCGCATCGACATGGATGTCGAGCGATTCGCCGATCAACATGTCGAGCACGAACACGTCGTCGACCCGACCGTGCCAGTTCTCCGGTTTCGCCACCAGCACGCCGGTCGCCGAGATGTCTTCGATCTCGCTGCTCCACGCATTCAACCCGCTGCTGATCAACACGGCCGAGCGGATCGACATGCGAGCCGGCCGCAGATTCTTCTTGTCCCCATCGATGCTCATGCTTCCTCGCGCGCCTAGCGTGCAGCCCGGATTCTTCGACTCGGTTCCTGCAAGAACCGCACCATTGCGAATCTTAGTCCTCTGCGGCCGGGTCGTGCGAGCACGCCTGTGCGTAGGAATCGTGCTCGTGGGTCCATCCGAACACCCGACGCATCGGCGGCGGCGAGAGTGCCCTGCGCGCGCAATTCCGTGATCCAGTCGACAGAATTGATATTGACATGTCACATTTGTTGGTGCTTGTCAATGGCTTACGGGGTTTACGCTAGACTCGATCGCGATCGCACGGATCTGGCACCGGGATGTGCAAAACATTCGTCGGCCGTTCGGCGGCGATCACGACCGGCCTCTCAACTCTCCAGGGGTGCAACATGAGTGCCGTCGAAGCGCTGTATCGCGACAACGATTTCCGCCTGCTCCGTACACAAGAGGATCCCGTCGCCAACGCGAGTTGGTGTTTCATGCATGCGACGCGCTTTCCGCGCGACGCGGGCTATCGCGCGTGCTTCAGCACGTCGCTCATCAAGGAGGTACGCGAGTTCCAGAAGCGCGTATCGGACCGGCTGACCCTGCAGTCCACCAACGGCGACCAGCGCATCGCGCACGTCGTGCTCGCGTCCGACGCGGACGTGTTCAATCTCGGTGGCGACCTCGAACTGTTCTGCCGGCTCATCAAGACGCGCAACCGCGAACACCTGCTCGCGTACGCGCGCCAATGCGTGGAAGGCGTCTACGGCTTCCATGAACAGCTCAACCGCAACATGCACAGCATCGCGCTCGTCCAGGGCGACGCCCTCGGCGGCGGGTTCGAGGCCGCCCTCTCCTGCCATTCGATCATCGCCGAGAGCGGCGTCGGCATGGGCTTCCCGGAGGTGCTGTTCGACCTCTTCCCGGGCATGGGCGCCTACTCGTTCCTGTGTCAGCGCGTCAGCCCGCGATTCGCCGAGGAGATGATGCTCAACGGCACGATCTACTCGAGCGACGAGCTGCACCGCATGGGAGTCGTGGACGTGCTGGTGCCGAAGGGCGAAGGCACGCAGGCCGTGCACGACCTCATCCGTCGCAACCAGCGCATCTCGCATGCGCGCACGGCGATGAACCGCGTGCGCCAGATGCGCGCGCCGGTCAACCTGGCCGAGCTCATGCAGATCACCGAGATCTGGGTCGACACCGCGATGCAGCTCGGCGACAAGTCGCTGCGCACGATGGAACGACTCGTTCGCGCGCAACGCAAGCGGCCGCAGGAGGCCTCGGCGCCGCAGCTGGAGGTCGTGCAGTCCGCGATGGGTTGACCCGACTCGGCTGGCCGAGCGTCCGTGTCAGGACGGCCGCTCGGCCTCGGCGTGGTCCGGAGTCCCCTTCAACGCGGCACGGGCGACTTCGAGCTGTTCGCGCAGGCCTCGCACCGACTGGCGCCATTCGCGCGGCAGTTGCCAGTTGCCGAGGCGCATTGCCGCCGCCGCGGCGTCGGCGAGGTGCGTCGCGCCCATGTTGCCCGCGACGCCCTTTAGGGCATGGCAGCCGTCGCGAAACGCATCCCAGCGTGCCGCGGCGCCGGTGCGCTCGAGCTCGCCGATGTTGGTCAGCGCATCGCGCAGGCATTCGTCGACGAACAGCGCGACGAAGTCCGTACCCAGCTGAAGTTCCTCGAGTTCGCGCAGTACGCCCGGTTCGATCGGCGAGGCGGATGCGCGCGCTAGTTCTCGGGCCACCGCCATCGGCTCCGCCGCGGGCCTGTCCGAGCCCGTCGGTCCGCTCGCGATGTCGCTCAACGTGTCGAGCAGCCGCGTGACTTGCACCGGCTTGGTCAGGAACGCGCGTGCGCCGGCCTGTTCGCACTGGCGCACGGTGCTCGTCGTGGCGTCGGCGCTCAGCATAACGAAGGGCGTCAGCGTACGCCCCGCCTGCATCACGCGCGCCTGCTTGAGCACGTCGAGGCCGCTCACGCCCGGCATGTGCAGGTCGATGATGACCGCGTCGAACTCGCCCTGCTCGATCGCATCGAGCACGTCTTCGCCGCTGCCGACCGCAATCGCCTTGTGCCCGGCTTTTTCCAGCAGGCGCTGCAATACCGTGATGTTGGTCGGCTGGTCGTCGGCAATCAGCAGCTGCAGCGAACGCGTCCGCGCGCGATGGCGCACGAACGGATCGCCGAATGCGATCACGTTCGGCGTGTCGGGCGCTTCGGTCTTGGCTGGCGCGGCGAGCGCGAACGGGAGTTCGACCCAGAAGTGGGAGCCCTCGCCTTCCGTGCTCTCGAAGCCGATGCGCCCGCCGAGCAGTTCCGTAAGCGACTTCGCGATCGTGGTGCCGAGGCCGCTGCCACCGAAGCGTCGCCCGTGGCCGCCGTCGGCCTGCTCGAATGCGTTGAAGATGCGCGCCTGGGCTTCGGCCGGAATGCCGACGCCGGTGTCGCGGACCGAAAACAGCAAGGTCGACGACGATGCGCCCGCACCTTCGCCGCGGGAGCGCTGCGACACGTCGACGACGACGCTGCCCTCCTCGGTGAACTTGATCGCGTTGGAGACGAGGTTGATGAGGATCTGGCGCAAGTGGTTGGCGTCGCCGTGCAACGACGTCGGCGTGCTCGGCGCGACGCGGATCTCGAACATCACCCCCTTGCCGTTGGCGAGCGGCTGCAGCATCACGCGCAATCCGTCGAGCAGGTCGTCGAGGCGGAAGTCGGTGTCGACGCGACGAAGCTTGCCGACTTCGATCGCGGAGATGTCGAGCACGTCCTCGATGAGCCCGAGCAGCGTTCTCGCCGACGTCTGGATCACGGTCGCGCACTCGCGCTGTTCCGTGCTGAGGCGGGTGGTCGCAAGCAGCTCGGACATGCCGACGATGCCGTTCAGCGGCGTGCGGAACTCGTGGCTCATGTTGGCGAGGAACGTGCTCTTCGCCGCATTCGCGCGTCGCGCCTCCTCGGTCGCGCGCGTCAACGCGCGCAGCAGGGAGGACAAGTACATCGGGATCGCGATCAGACCGCACAGAAGGCCCCATGCCAGCGCCTTGTACTCGAGCCAGAACGGCGTCGTCATGATGACACTGAAGAACGACAGGCTCGCGAGGCCGATCGCCGCGCGCAGGTAGGTCGGACCGTAGCGCAGGCCGTTGCCGATCGTGACCCACATGAGGATCACGTACAGCGGCGACACTTCCTGGCCCGAAAGCGCCATGATCGCGCCGATCGAACCGTAGTCGGTCAACATGCCGAGCACGCGACGCGGATGCGATACGCCTGGCCGGTAGATCAGCCAGCCGAGGATCGCCGCGCCGACGACCGCATCGAGCATGACGTAGCGAAGGGCGACCTGGACGGTCGCGGTGTGGGACCCGGAAACGGTGACGAGCCCGGCGAGATAGACCAGGAAGACCATGACGATCGCCATTCGGACGATCGCCTGCTCGTGCTCACTGTCGGGGCGCTTCTGGAAACGCGACTTGAGCTTGGCCAGCAGAGGATGCATGCCCTACCTCGGCAGCGGCCGGGAACGACGGCGCTCAGCCCTCTCCCGGCGGTACGAGTCTCGCATTGAGGATGTCGAGGATCCGGGCCTCGTTGGCCACCAATGCGTCCACACAGGATGGATCAAAAAGCGTGCCACGGTGGTTCTTCAGGTAATCGAACGCCTCGTCCGGCGTCCAGGCATGCTTGTACGGGCGCTCCGACGTCAATGCGTCGAACACGTCCGCGATCGCGACGATGCGCGCCGGCAAGGGGATTTCCTCGCCCTTGAGCCCGTCCGGATAGCCGCTGCCGTCCCAGCGTTCGTGGTGCCGCAGGGCGATCAGCGCCCCCATCTGGACGAACCTGCTCTTGCTGTCGCGCAGGATGTCGTATCCGATCAACGGGTGTCGGCGCATGACCGCCATTTCCTCGTCGGTCAGGCTCGCCCGCTTGAGCAGCACGTCGTCGGGAATGCCGATCTTGCCGATGTCGTGCAACGGCGCGGCCGAGGTCAGGATCGCGACCTCGTCCTCGCTCATGCCGAGGGCGTCGGCGAGCACCTCGGCGTAGTGGGACATGCGCAACAGGTGCACACCGGTGCCGCTGTCGCGGTACTCGATCGCGCGGGCGAGCCGGTAGAGCGTCTCGCGCTCGCGTTGCTCGACTTCGCGCACGCCCTCGAGCACGCGCTCCTCGAGCGAGCGGGCGCGTTCCTTGACCGATTCGCCCTGCTGGCGCAGCTGGAGCAGGTTCTTGCAGCGCGTGCGCAGCTCGCGAGGGCGCACCGGCTTGACGAGGAAGTCGATGACCCCCGCCTCGAGCGCGGCCTGCCGCACCGGCTCGTCCCCGACCACGCTGATCAGGACGATCGGCACGTCGCGACGCGACAGCGAGCGGCGAAACCGGCGGGCGAATTCGAGCCCGTCCATGTCGGGCATGCGGTAGTCGAGCAGCACGAGGTCGGTCGAATGCGCCTCGGACCAGCGCAGTGCCTCGACCGGGCTGCCGAAATCCGCCGTGTGGACGCCCGGGCCGATCGCCTCGACCACATGCCGCAGCATGGTGCGAGCCGAGGACTGGTCATCGACGATCAATACGTTCACGCAACTCTCCACGACGCGTTGCGATGCACTCAGGGGGCAACGCAGGCTCGCTGCCCGCTCGGCGCATACGATGCCTGGAGCCTAGGTTAGCACGCGGCCACGTCCGATCGTCCACAAATATCCCGCTGCCCCGCGTCGCGGCTAGGCTTCCGGTCGCATGTACGGGAACAACAGCACGTCGCGGATCGACGGCACGTCGGCGAAGAACATCACGAGGCGGTCGATGCCGACGCCGAGGCCGCCGGTCGGCGGCATCCCGTACTCGAGCGCGCGGATGTAGTCGGCGTCGAAATGCATCGCCTCGTCGTCGCCGGCATCCTTCGCAGCGACCTGGGCACGAAAGCGCGCGGCCTGGTCCTCGGGGTCGTTGAGCTCGGAGAAGCCGTTCGCCATCTCCTTCGCGCCGATGAACAGCTCGAAGCGGTCCGTGACTTCGGGGTCGCGGTCGCTCGCGCGTGCGAGCGGCGACACCTCGGTCGGGTAGTCGGTGATGAAGGTCGGCTGCGTGAGCGTCCCTTCGACCGTCGCTTCGAACAGCTCGAGCAGCAGCTTGCCCCAGCCGTAACCGGCCTTGACGTGGAGGCCGAGGCGCGCGCAGTGGCGCGCGAGCGCCTCGCGGTCTCGCAGCTCGTGCCCGGCGATCTCCGGATTGTGGTGGCGCACGGCTTCGGCCATCGCCCAGCGGCGGAACGGCGGGCCGAGGTCGATGTCGCGGCCTTCCCAGGCGAGGGCCGTGCGGCCGAGCGTCGCCTGCGCGGTGTCGCGGATCATCGCCTCGGTGAGGTCCATCACCTCGGTGTAGGTCGCGTAGGCCTGGTACAGCTCGAGCATCGTGAACTCGGGGTTGTGCCGCGTCGACACACCCTCGTTGCGGAAATTGCGGTTGATCTCGTAGACGCGCTCGAAGCCACCCACGACGAGGCGCTTGAGATAGAGCTCCGGCGCGACCCGCAGGTACATCGTGAGGTCGAGCGCGTTGTGGTGGGTCACGAATGGCTTCGCCGTCGCGCCACCCGGGATCGGGTGCATCATCGGCGTCTCGACTTCCATGAAGCGCCGAGGCGGCGCTTCCAGCCATTGGCGCATGAAACGGATCATCGCCGAGCGCAGCTCGAACACGCGGCGCGACTCGGGCGTGACGATGAGGTCGACGTACCGCTGGCGATAGCGCTGCTCGACGTCCGAAAGCCCGTGCCACTTGTCCGGCAGCGGTCGCAGGGACTTGGTCAACAGGCGCAACGCGTCCACCTTGACGCTGAGTTCGCCCGTCTTCGTGCGCATGAGCACGCCTTCGGCACCGACGATGTCGCCGATGTCCCACGCCTTGAACGCGCGGAAGACGTCCTCGCCGATCGCGTTGACCTGGATGAACAGCTGGATGCGCCCGCTCATGTCCTGCACGTGCACGAACGCCAGCTTGCCCGCGTCGCGCTTGCTCACGATGCGGCCGCCGACCTTCACCCGGCGTGCGAGCGCGTCGACCTTCTCCGCCGGCCACGCCTCGCGATCCTCGAACGCACGCTGCAGGTCGCCCGCGAACGCGTCCGGCTTGAAGTCGTTCGGGAATGCGATGCCCTGCGCCTGCAGCGCGCGCAGCTTGTCGCGGCGCTCGGCGATCAGCTTGTTCTCGTCCGGCGGAAGGGAGTTGTCGGTTTCGCTCATGGGGAATCGCTTCGAATTCGCGGCAGCAGCCCCTCTCCTGCCGGGAGAGGGTTGGGACGAGGGTCCGGTTCTCGGAAACATGTCGCGAGGCGCCGGACCCTCATCCGGCGCTCCGCGCCACCTTCTCCCGCGGGGAGAAGGGAATGCGCTACGCGTCGACGCGTTTCGCGCCCGCCTCGAGGCCGGCCTTGAGGCTGCCTTCGATGAACTCGTCGAGATCGCCGTCGAGCACCTTCTGCGTGTCGCTGCGCTCGATGCCGGTGCGCAGGTCCTTGATGCGACTCTGGTCGAGCACGTAGTTGCGGATCTGGCTGCCCCAGCCGATGTCGGACTTGGTCGCCTCGAGCGCGTCCTTCTCGGCATTGCGCTTCTGGATCTCGATCTCGTACAGCTTCGCCTTCAGCATCTTCATCGCGCGATCGCGGTTCGCATGCTGGCTGCGCTCGGTCTGGCACGCGACGACGACGCCGCTCGGCACGTGCGTGATGCGCACCGCCGATTCGGTCTTGTTGACGTGCTGGCCGCCGGCGCCGGACGAGCGATAGACGTCGGTCTTGAGGTCGGCCGGGTTGATCGCGATGTCGATGTCGTCGTCGACCTCGGGCGAGACGAACACCGACGTGAAGCTCGTGTGACGCCGGTTGTCGGAATCGAACGGCGACTTGCGCACGAGGCGATGCACGCCGATCTCGGTCTTGAGCCAGCCGTAGGCGTAGTCGCCCTCGACGCGGAACGTAGCGCTCTTGATCCCAGCGACCTCGCCCGCGCTCACTTCGAGCAGCTCGGTCTTCCAGCCTTTCGACTCCGCCCAGCGCAGGTACATGCGCAGCAGCATCTCGGCCCAGTCCTGCGCTTCGGTGCCGCCGGCGCCGGCCTGGATGTCGACGAACGCGTTCGCGCCGTCCATCTCGCCGGAGAACATGCGCTGGAACTCGAGCTTTTCGACCTTGCCGGACAGCGCTTCGACGTCGTCGGCCACGGCGACCGCGGTGCTCTCGTCGTTCTCGCCGATCGCGAGATCGAGCAGGTCGCCCGCCTCGACGAGGTGGTCGGTCAGGCTGCGGATGCCGCCGACGATGCGCTCGAGGCTCGCCCGCTCCCGGCCGAGGTCCTGCGCGCGCTGCGGATTGTTCCAGACGTCCGGGCTTTCGAGCTCGCGCGTGACTTCCTCGAGCCGTTCGGCTTTGGCGTCGAAGTCAAAGATACCCCCTAAGCGACGACACGCGATCCTTGAGATCGGCGATGCGCGCATGGATCGGATTGGTCTCGATCATGTGGTCGGTCCGGAAAACGAATCGCACATCGTAGCAAAAACGGGCGGGAATGTAGGGCAACACGCGCGGAGCGCGCGCCGCCGACGGCCTCGGCGCACCGCGGCGGGACTTGCGCTTCGCGCCCGGCCCGCCCCATGCCCTCGATGCGATCACGCGGGTTCGATGTGGCGGACGAGCAATTGCAGCCGCTCGCGGCCGTTCCAGTCGTTGAGGTCGAGTTGGAACAGCGCGCGCACGCGCGCGGGCGGTGGCATCGCCGCGCCGGCGTCGAACAGGATCGCCTCGACCGGGTCGGCGCCGCCGTCGGGACGCAGTTGCATGCGCAGGTGCTTCTCGCCGACCGCGCGCCAGGATGCGACCGCGAACACGTTGTCGAACGCCGGCTCGGGGAACGCCTGTCCCCACGGCGCCGCGTAGCGCAATGCGCGCGCGTTGTCGGCCGTGAACTCGTGCGCGGCGAGCTCGCCGTCGCTCCACAGGCAGCGTTCGAGCTGCGCCGGATCGAGGCGCCGGCGCGCGACCGCATCGAACTCGGCCGCGAA
>NZ_DATDMY010000332.1:0-19172 GCF_036518555.1 Dokdonella sp.
TCGTCGGCATCAGGCGGCGGCACGCGCTGCGCGCGTACCGCCCTACGCGATCGTGAGGCTCGCGATCGCCGCGCCGGCGAGGCCGAAGGCGAGCAGGAACAGGTAGGAGAAGCCGACCATGCAGAACTTGAAGGTCGTCATGAACCAGCCCTGCCGGTAGACGCGCTTGGCCATCAGGAACAGGTAGATCGGCAGCCAGGTCCATACCGCGGCGCGCAGCAGGTTCAGTATCGGCAGCGCCCAGTGCGCACCCGTGTCCGCCCAGCCGGCGAGCAGGTGCAGCAACACGAGCAGCAGCAGCGAGAGAAAGATGAACGCGTGGCTGTGCAGAGCGACCATCAGGTGCTCCATGTACAGTCGCCGCTTGAAGATGTAGAAGATCTTGAGCAGCAGCGCGAACAGCGGCATCAGCACGAACAGCGTCTGCGGCAATACCGAGAACAGGCGTGCGATCGCCTCGCCCGGATGCTTGCGCGCGGCATTGATGTTGTCCTTCGCGTGGTGCGCCATCGAGTTGAGCTTCGCGTTCGCGAACGCGGGCAGCCACGAGATCGCGATCGGATGCTTGACCGGATCCCACGGCGTACCGTCGATCGACAGCGTACCGCCGTCGTCGTCCTCGGCATCGGGGTCGGGGGGCGCGGCATGGCCTGCAGCGACCGCGTCGTCGCGGCGCTTGAGCCAGGCGATGCGTTCCTCGGCCTTGTGGCGCACTTCCGATTCGGCCTTGTCGAGCTTCGCGACTGCCTTGGCCCGGTTGCCGGCGGCCGCGCGCGCAGTCGCGAGGCCTTGCAGCGCGGCCTGCAGGCGCGTGTCGACCTCGGCGGCGGTCTGCGCATGTCCGATGCCGCCGGAGCTGCCCTCGCCGACGAGGTTGAAGTTGGCGTCGTCGAAATCGAGGCTGATCTGGATCGCGAAGAACGAGATCACGCAGAGGAAGAAGAACAGGCGGAACGGCGTCACGTAACGCGTGCGGCGGCCTGCGAAGTACTCGTTGGTGAGGAAGCCCGGTCGCAGGTAGAGCGGGAGGATGCTGCGGAAGATGCGCGAGTCGACGTTGAAGATCGTGTCGGCGACGTCGGCCATCACGCTCGCGAGATGGCGGATCATGCCCTTTTCGGGCTGTCCGCACGCGTAGCAGTACGGGCCGTACATCGGCGCGCCGCAGTTGCCGCAATGCTTCGGCGGCGCCGGCGGCGCCGAAGGCACGCTCACCGCGGGCTGCGCGGCGGCCGAATCCGTCGCTGGTTCATGGCTCATGCGTCGCGCGGGCTCCGTCGATCGAATGGGCGGCGCCGCGTCGCGCGGCGGCGGGTTAAGATGCCCGCACAGGTTCCCCCATGCCGAGCATTTTACATCGCAACCGGCCGCGTCTCGCGCGCGAGCTGAAAGACACGCTGCGCCTCGCGGTGCCGCTCGTGCTCGGCCAGCTTTCGGCGATCGGCATGAACCTCATCGATGCATTGCTCGCCGGGCATCTCGATGCGCACACGCTCGGCGCGGTCGCGGTCGGTGCCAGCGTGTGGACGCTCGCGATCGTCGCCGCGATCGGCGTCATGATGGCGCTGCCGCCCTCGGTCGCGCAGCTCGCGGGGGCGGGCCGTCGCGAGGCGATCGGACCGCTGTTCCGCCAGGCGGTCTGGCTCGCGCTCGCGCTCGGCCTCGTGCTCGGCATCGCGGTCCATGCGGGCGGCGCCCTGCTCGTCGCGCGCATCGGCATCGACGCCGCCCTCGTGCCGGACGTGATCCGGTTCCTCCACGCGGTCGCCTGGGGCGCGCCCGCGCTCGCCCTGTTCTTCACTCTGCGCGGTCTCGGCGAGGGCATCGGCCTGACGCGCCCGACGATGTACTTCAGCGGCCTCGGCCTGCTCCTGCTCGGTCCGATCGGTTACGTGCTCATGTACGGCCGCCTTGGCCTGCCGTCGCTCGGCGCGCTGGGCAGCGGCATGGCGACCGCGATCGTGCTGTGGCTCGAGATGCTCGCGTTCGCGGCCTACGTCGCACGCAGTCGCCACTACCGCGACCTGAGCCTGTTCGAGCAGTGGGAGCGGCCGAACCCGCGCGCGCTCGCCGAACTGCTGCGCATCGGCGTGCCGATGGGCGTGTCGCTGTTCATGGAGGCGAGCCTGTTCGTCGCCGTCGCGCTCGTGATCGGCACGCTCGGCACCGACGTCGTCGCAGGGCACCAGGTCGCGCTCAACGTCGCCTCGGTGTCGTTCATGGTGCCGCTCGGCCTCGCGATGGCGACGACCGTCCGGGTCGGCCACGCGGTCGGCCGCGGCGACGCGCAAGGCGTCCGCGACGCGGGCCTCGTCGGCATCGGCCTCACCCTGATCGCGCAAGCCGTATCGGCCGGTGCGATGCTGCTGCTGCCGCGGCCGATCGCGATGCTCTACACCGAGGATGCGACGGTCGTCGCGCTCGCCGCGCAGTTGCTCGTCCTCGCGGGGTTGTTCCAGTTCTCCGACGGCATCCAGGTCGCCGCGAACGGCGCGCTGCGCGGCCTCAAGGACACGCGCATCCCGATGTTCATCACGACCTTCGCCTACTGGGGCGTGGGCATGCCGGTCGGCTGGTGGCTCGCGTTCCCGCAGGGCCTCGGCGCGCGCGGCATGTGGATGGGCCTGATCGCGGGGCTGAGCATGGCCGCGCTGCTGCTGTCGTGGCGCTTCTGGAAACTCGCGCGCGGCCCGCTGGCCGGCATGGTGTCGGGAAGCGCGCCGCCGCTCGTCCATCCGTGAGCTGCGCCGGTCGTGCTCGACGCCACCGGGCGAAGGCGCGGCCGGTCCGGCCGTGAAGCCCGCCGCGTTCGCGTGCGCGCACGGCGCTGATGCACGCGCCATCGTCGTCGCGCGAATGCGCATGACCGATGCGCCATGCCGCATCGCAGCGGATGCGGTAGGCTGGGACATGCCGGTCGATCCATTCGACATCGAGGAATTGCAATGCCCAGCCAGCCCGGCGTGATCCGCCGCTTCTTCCGCGGACTCTGGGACGCGCTGAATTTCACGCGCCGTCTCGTCTTCAACCTGGTCTTCCTGCTCGTGCTGCTCGCGTTCTTCGGCGCGTTCTTCGCGTCGCGCCCGCTGCTCGCGCCGCGCACCGCGCTCGTGCTCGATCCGAGCGGCGCGATCGTCGAACAGTATTCGACCGATCCGACCCAGCGCGCTCTCGCGAGCGTCGCGGGCAACGAGTCGCCGGAAGTGCAGCTGCGCGACCTGCTGCGCGCGATCGACGCGGCCGCGAAGGATTCGCGCATCGAACGCATCGTCCTGATCCCGGACGAGATCACCCGCATCGGCCTCGCCACCGCGCGCGAACTCGGCGCCGCGCTGGACCGCTTCAAGGCGAGCGGCAAGGACGTCATCGCCGTGTCGGGCGGCATGGGGCAGAACCAGTACCTGCTCGCGGCGCACGCGAACCGCATCCTGCTCGATCCCGAAGGGGCGGTGCTGCTCGAAGGCTTCGCCAACTACCGCAGCTACTACAAGGACGCGCTCGACAAGCTCGGCGTCGAGGTGCACCTGATCAAGGTCGGCACGTTCAAGTCCGCCGCCGAGCCGTACGTGATGAACCAGGCGTCCGATGCGGCGAAGGAAGCCGATGCGTACTGGATGGGCGGCATCTGGCAGGAATACCTCGCCGAGGTCGCGGCGCTGCGCAAGATCGACGGCGCCGCGATCGCCGACGACATCGCGCACTACGACGAGCGCGTCGCCGCGCACGAGGGCGACCTCGCCAGGCTCGCACTCGAGCAGAAGCTCGTCGACCAGCTTGCGACGCGTGCGGAGGCGCGCGAGCAGCTGCGTTCGCTCGGTGCCGCCGAAGGCGACGAGGGCTTCCGCCAGGTCGGCTTCCGCCAGTACCTCGCGACGATCGCGCCGGCGGCATTGCCGCACGTCGGCGACGCGGTCGCGGTCATCGTCGCGCAGGGCGAGATCGTGCCCGGAGAGCGACCGCCCGGCATGGTCGGCGGCCGGTCGACGGCTCAGCTCGTGCGCGCCGCTCGCGAGGACGACGGCGTCAAGGCGATCGTGCTGCGCGTCAACTCGCCCGGTGGCGACGCGTATTCGTCGGAGCTGATCCGGCGCGAACTCGCGCAGGCGCGCGAACTCGGCAAGCCGGTCGTCGTGTCGATGGGCGACGTCGCCGCGAGCGGCGGCTACTGGATCTCGATGGCGAGCGACGAGATCTGGGCCGAGCCGAACACGATCACCGGTTCGATCGGCATCTTCGGCCTCGTCATGACCGTGCCCGACACGCTCGCGAAGCTCGGCATTCATACCGACGGCGTCGGCACGACGCCGCTCGCGGGCACGCTCGACATCCGCCGGCCGCTGTCGCCGCAGCTCGAGGCGATCATCACGAGCGTGATCAGGCGCGGCTACGGCGAGTTCATCGGCAAGGTCGCACAGTCGCGCGGCAAGACGCCGGCCGAGATCGACGCGATCGCGCAGGGTCGTGTGTGGAGCGGCGCACAGGCGAAGGAGCGCGGACTCGTCGACAAGCTCGGCGGCCTCGGCGACGCGATCGCCGCCGCCGCATCGCGCGCGAAGCTCGGCGACCGTTACCAGGTGCGCTACGTCGAGCGCCAGATGACGACGTGGGAGCGCCTCGCGCTGAGCTTCAGCGACAGCGAAGCGATGGTGCGCGTCGCGCGCTGGACCGGCTTGCGCCTGCCCGCGGGAATGTTCGGCGGCGCCGAGTTGCAGCAGATCGCGGCGACGGTCGAATCATTGCGCGGCAAGCGCTACGGCGCGTTCGCGCATTGCTTCTGCGAATTGCGCTGAGCGCTCGCGTCGCGAACAGGGGCGTTTGCCGTTGCAGAAGAACCGTAGGCTGGATCAAGCCGCGAAAGCGGCGGATCCGGCGCTGCGCGCCTTGATCCGCCCTACCTGCTCGACGTGCCCACGGGGAACCTCCGGCAGCGCGATTTCCAGCTAGCGCAACGCTGCGTTGATCCTGTCGAGCGTCGCCGCACCGGGGCAGAGCGCCTTCGCGTCGAGCGTGTTGAACGGAGCGGCGACGGTATTGAGGTGGACATGCAGGTCGTGCGCCGCGCTGTCGACGTAGAGCAGGCCGGTCACGACTTCGCCCTTCGCCTGGTGCGCATTGACGTAGTTCATCGCGGCGACGCGGTCGGTGGGATCGTGGCTCGGGTCGAGCTTGCGCAGGCGCAGCACGCTGCCGTCGTGCTGTTCGACCTCGACGACTCCGCCCGGAGGCACGTCGACGACGATCTCGGCGCGCGGCTCGATGACGTCGAGGCGGTTCACCGCGTCGTTGTGCTCGCGCACGTACTCGTAGCTCTTCGTGCTGCCGGCGTGGTTGTTGAACGCGACGCACGGGCTGATCACGTCGATGAACGCGGCGCCTCGATGCGCGATCGCAGCCTTGATGATCGGCACGAGCTGCTGCTTGTCGCCGGAGAATCCGCGCGCGACGAAGCTCGCGCCGAGCTGCATCGCAAGACCGACGAGGTCGATCGGCGCGTCGGTGTTGGCGACGCCCTTCTTCGACACCGAGCCCTGGTCCGCCGTCGCCGAGAACTGGCCCTTGGTGAGGCCGTACACGCCGTTGTTCTCGACGATGTAGACCATGTTCACGCCGCGGCGGATCGCGTGCACGAACTGGCCCATGCCGATCGACGCGGAGTCGCCGTCGCCGGATACGCCGAGGTAGATGAGTTCGCGGTTGGCGAGGTTCGCGCCGGTCAGCACCGACGGCATGCGACCGTGCACGGTGTTGAAACCGTGCGACTGGCCGAGGAAGTAGTCGGGCGTCTTCGAGCTGCAGCCGATGCCGCTGAGCTTGGCGACGCGATGCGGCTCGATCGCGAGTTCCCAGCACGCGTGGATGATCGCGGCGGAGATCGAATCGTGGCCGCAGCCCGCGCAGAGGGTGGAGATCTTGCCCTCGTAGTCGCGTCGCGTGAAGCCGATCGCGTTGCAGCCGAGGGTCGGGTGGTGGAGCCTGGGTTTGGCGATGTACGTCACGGCGTCTTCCTCGGCGAAGCCGCGTGCGCGGCGTCTCGATGCAGGCGGTAGATCACGTTGTCCAGCGCGAACAGGAGTTCGTCGTCGCCGGTCGCGTGGAAGTCGATCGCGCCTTCGCAGCCGGTGTCGAGCGTAGCGATCGGGCGTTTCGCGAAGCCCATGCGCGTCGCTTGCGCGTCGGCATCGACCCTGTGGTCGCCGTATTCGGCCAGGCCGCCCTGGAACAGGCCTTCGGCGGGAACGTCCTCGATCACGTACTTGGGGCCGTCGCAGGCCAGCGGCGCGGGCCCGCGGATGTGCTTCGGCTCGAACGTGACGCGTGTGCCGACGAGCCGCTTCACTTCGGCCGGATCGACGTCACCGTCGCCGCGCGCCCATGGCGCGGCGTCGCCGCGCTCGATCGTCCAGCGGCCGGCGTAGCGCTCCTGCGCGGTCGCGCTCGTCGCGAGCAGGACGATGGCGGCGAAGCGCAGACCCGCCGTGAGCGAGCGACGCTCAGTCACAGTCGTCCTCCGGGATCGTGTAGCCGTCGACGAAGCGCTGGCCGTAGCCGATCTCGAACGACCGCGTGTCGCGCTTGTAGTCGAGGCCGTCGATGTCGTGGTTCTCGGCACGGAACGCGTACGCCTTGCCCGGCTTGCCGTCGACCGGCTTCTCGAAATAGATCTCGATGCTCGCGGGATGCTTCGGATCCGCCTTCGGCACGATCGTCGCACCGCCGCACCAGTCCGAACCGGAATCGATCGGGTTGTCGGGATTGGCGAGCTCGCAGGCGCCACCCCGCCAGGTGATGCGAGCGGTGTCGCCGACCGCGTCGTCGAGCCAGGCTTCCACCGTGCGCTCGTCGCCGCATTCGCCGCGGGCGTAGTCGACGTCGGCGACGCGCGCCGAGCGGGCGGCGGCGGCGAGCGTCGCGTCGCTCACGCCGCGCTTCGTCGCGGCCGGCGACGGAGGCGACGTCGCGAGCAGGGCGAGCGCGAAGCCGCAAGCCGCGAGCGCCCGGGCGCGGGATGCGTCGAGCATGTCAGCGCTTCCCGTTCACTTCGATCGCGTAGCCGAGGAGGCCGACCGCGAAGACGAGGCCCGACAGGGTCCATGCGGAGAACAGCATCGGCGCCGAGCGCACGAGGTCGGGCAGCGCGATCAGCGCGAAGCGGAACAGGAGCCCGACCGCTTCCGCGCCGAGCGCGACGATGAGCCAGACCGAGCGGTCGCGCCGCCACATCAGCGCGAGCGCGGCGAGCACCATCGCCGCGATCACGAGCGAGAACAGCGACTGCAACGCCTGGGGAAGCGCGTTCATTCAGGCCACCTTGTCCGTTTCGTGCGGCCGCTGCGCGCCGACGCGGCGCTCGATCGAGCGCGTGATGAAGCGCGCGGTGATCGGCGTGCCGTCGTAGTGCAGCACCGGCACGAGCCGCGCGGGGTCGATACCGAACTCGTTGACGAGCATCGACCGCAGCTGCGCGTCGCGATTCTGCTCCACCACGAACACGCGCTCGTGCGTGGCGACGAACGCGGCGACCTCGTCGGCGAACGGGAACGCACGCACGCGCATCGTGTCGAGGTGCACGCCATTGCGCTCGAGCGCGACGATCGCCTCGTCCATCGCGGGCGCGGTCGAACCGAAGTGGATCGCGCCGAGCGCGGTCGGCTGCGCCGCCGTGCGCAGCACGGGCGCCGGCACGAGCGACTTCGCGGTTTCGAACTTCCGCAACAGCCGCTCCATGTTGTAGACGTAATCGGGACCGCGCTCGGAGTAGCGCGCGTACGGATCGCGCGAGGTGCCGCGCGTGAAGTACGCGCCCTTGTCCGCATGCGTGCCCGGGTAGGTCCGGTACGGGATGCCGTCGCCGTCGACGTCCTTGTAGCGGCCGAAGTCCCTGCCGGCCTCGAGCTCGGCCGCACTCATGACCTTGCCGCGGTCGTACGCGCGCGCGTCGTCCCACGCGAATGGTGCGCACAGGCGCTGGTTCATGCCGATGTCGAGGTCGGTCATCACGAACACGGGGGTCTGCAGGCGGTCGGCGAGATCGAGCGCGTCGGCCGAGAACGCGAAGCACTCGGTCGGGTCGGAAGGGAACAGCAGCACGTGCTTGGTGTCGCCGTGCGAAGCGTATGCGCACGCGAGCAGGTCGGCCTGCTGCGTTCGCGTCGGCATCCCCGTCGAGGGCCCGCCGCGCTGGACATCGACGATCGTGACCGGGATCTCGGCGAAGTAGGCGAGGCCGATGAACTCGGTCATCAGCGAAATGCCGGGGCCGGACGTCGCCGTGAACGCGCGCGCGCCGTTCCAGCCCGCGCCGACGACCATGCCGATCGACGCGATCTCGTCCTCGGCCTGCACGATCGCGAAGCGGTTCGCACCCGTCTCGGCGTCTACGCGGTACTTCATGCAGTACTTCTGGAACGCCTCGGCGAGCGACGACGACGGCGTGATCGGGTACCACGCGCAGACGGTCGCGCCGCCGTAGACGCAACCGAGCGCGGCCGCGCTGTTGCCGTCGACGAAGATGCGGTCGCCGACCTTGTCGGCGTGCTGCACGCGCAATCCGAAGTGCTCTTGGTCGAAAAGAGCGGCCGTGGACGGGCGGTCTGTTGCGGACGGATCCGCCCGAAGGAAATGGTCGCGGCCAAGGTGCAGCGCCTGCTTGTTCGCATCGAGCAGCTTCTCCTTGCCCTTGTACTGCTCGCCGAGCAGGCGCTCGATGATCGCGACGTCGATGTCGAGCAGCGCGGACAGCGCGCCGACGTACATGATGTTCTTGAACAGCTGGCGCTGGCGCGCGTCGGTCCAGGCGTCGTTGCAGATCGCGGTGAGCGGCACGCCGATCACGTGGACGTCGTCGCGGAACTTCGACTTCGGCAATGCCCGCGTCGAGTCGTAGAGGAGGTAGCCGCCCGGCTCGATCTCGGCGACGTCGACGTCCCACGTTTGCGGGTTCATCGCGACCATGAGGTCGACGCCGCCGCGGCGGCCGAGCCAGCCGTCGCCGCTCACGCGAACCTCGTACCAGGTCGGCAGGCCCTGGATGTTCGACGGGAAGATGTTGCGCGGGCTGACCGGAACGCCCATGCGCAGGATCGCCTTCGCGAACAGCTCGTTCGCCGAGGCGGAGCCCGAGCCGTTGACGTTGGCGAACTTGACGACGAAGTCGTTGACTGCGCTGATCGGCTTCACGCGGCGGCTCCTGGCATCGCCGATGCTACGGTCATGCGGCCTTCTCCTTCGGCGCGCCCGAGCGACAGCCTTCGCCCGCATGCGTGATGCCGAGCAGGAACTTCTGCATGTCCCACGCGCCGGTCGGGCAGCGTTCGGCGCACAAGCCGCAATGCAGGCAGACGTCCTCGTCCTTGACCATCACGCGGCCGGTCTTGAGCGGCGCCGAGACGTAGAGGTCCTGCGTGGTGTTCGTCGCCTGCGCCGACAGGCGCGTGCGCAGCTCGTCCTCGGCGCCGTTCTTCGTGAACGTGATGCAGTCCATCGGGCAGATGTCGACGCACGCGTCGCACTCGATGCACACGCGATCGGTGAAGACCGTTTGCACGTCGCAGTTGAGGCAGCGTTGGGTCTCCTTCCACGCGGTTTCGGCGTCGAAGCCGAGTTCGACCTCGAGCGTGATGCTCTTGAGCGTCTTGCCCGCGTCGGCCCACGGCACCTTGTAGCGCTCGTCCGGCGAGACGTCGTTGTCGTAGCTCCATTCGTGGATGCCCATCTTCTGCGAGATCATCTCGACTGCCGGCGCGGGCCGGTCGCGCACGGCCTCGCCCGACAGCAGCTTGTCGATCGACACGGCGGCCTCGTGGCCGTGCGCGACCGCCCAGATGATGTTCTTCGGGCCGAACGCGGCATCGCCGCCGAAGAACACGTGCGGCAGGCTCGACTGCATCGTCGCCGGGTCGACCACGGGCATGTCCCAGCGTTCGTCGAACGCGAGGCCGATGTCGCGCTCGATCCACGGGAACGCGTTCTCCTGGCCGACCGCGATCAGCACTTCGTCGCACTCGAACAACTCGTCCGGTTCGCCGGTCGGCACGAGCGTGCGGCGACCGTTCGCGTCGCGCTCCGCGCGCACCTTCTCGAACGTCATGCCGGCCAGGCGCCCGCCCTCGTGCACGAACGTCTTCGGCACGCGATAGTCGAGGATCGGGATGCCTTCGTGCATCGCGTCCTCCTTCTCCCACGGGCTCGCCTTCATCTCGTCGAAGCCCGAGCGCACGATCACCTTGACGTCGTCGCCGCCGAGGCGACGCGCGGAACGGCAGCAGTCCATCGCGGTGTTGCCGCCGCCGAGCACGATCACGCGCCGGCCGACCTTCTGGACGTGGCCGAAGTAGACCGACGCGAGCCAGTCGATGCCGACGTGGATATGCGCGTCCGCCTCGCGCCGGCCGGGCAGGTCGAGATCGCGGCCGCGCGGCGCGCCGCAACCGACGAACACGGCGTCGTGGCCCTGCGCGAGCAGCGCCTTGAGCGAATCGATGCGGCGGCCGCCGACGAAGTCGACGCCGAGGTCGAGGATGTAGCCGGTCTCCTCGTCGATCACGTGCTCGGGAAGGCGGAAACGCGGCACCTGCGTGCGCATGAACCCGCCCGCTTTCGCGTCGGCCTCGAACACGGTGACGTGGTAGCCGAGCGGCGCGAGGTCGCGCGCGACGGTGAGGGAGGCGGGACCCGCGCCGATGCAGGCGACGCGCTTGCCGTTGCGGCGCACGGCGGCTTTCGGCAGGCGCTCGCGGATGTCGCCCTTGAAGTCGGCGGCGACGCGCTTGAGTCGGCAGATCGCGACGGGCTCGGGATGGCCACCCGCGCTCGCCTCGACGCGCCCGCGCCGGCAGGCGGGTTCGCAGGGCCGGTCGCACGTGCGGCCGAGGATCCCCGGGAACACGTTCGAGTTCCAGTTGACGAGATAGGCGTCGGCGTAACGCCCGGCCGCGATGAGGCGGATGTATTCGGGGACCGGGGTGTGGGCCGGACAGGCCCATTGGCAATCGACGACCTTGTGGAAATAGGCGGGGTCACGCGTATCGGTCGGCTGCACTACGGTCCCCTCTGGAAACGCACAGTGATCGCTTCGTCGAGACTAGACCTTGTGCCGGCGCCGTGCAAAGCGCAGCGCACCAAACCCGCGCCATGCCCGGGCGAGCGCGCCTTCGCGACCGGCGTGGCGCGCTCAGCCGCCTGCGGCCTCGATGTCCTTGTCGTGCTTCTCCTTCTCGTCCTCGAGTTGCGGCCCGACGCCCTTCGCCTTGTCGAGCGCCTTGAGCTGGTCGTCCAGGACGGTCTTCTGCTTCGGCGCCGCGGCTGCGGCCGGCTTCGGCGCTTCGGCTTCGGGCTTGCCGCCACAGGCGGACAGGGCGAGCAGGCTCGCGAGCAGGACGGTGCGGTGCATGGCGGACTCCCGGCGGCGGTATCCGTTAGAGTCTGCGCCGCGGCCGCTGCCGGCCACAAGCAGGAGATTGCGCGCATGACGAATCCGTCACGCTGGCGGCTCGACGGCCGCACCGCGCTGGTGACCGGCGCGAGCCAGGGCATCGGCTATGCCTGTGCGCGCGAGTTCGCCGCGCTTGGCGCCGACGTGCTGCTCGTCGCGCGCGACGAGATCCGCCTCGAACAGGCGCGCGCGGAACTCGCGGAGGAGTTTCCCGAACGCGAGTTCCTCGCCTGCGACGCCGACCTCGCCGTGCAGGAGCAGCGCCTCGAGGTATTCGACTGGATCGCCGACCTCGACGTGGAGCTGTCCCTGCTCGTCAACAACGTCGGCGGCAACGACGCGAAGCCCGCGCTCGACTACGCGCTCGACGAAGTGCGCGCGCTGCTCGAACTGAACGTGCTGAGCGCGTTCGAGCTCTGCCGCCTCGCGCATCCGCACCTTGCCGAACACGGCAATGCGGCGATCGTCAACGTCGGCTCGGTCTCCGGCCTCGTGCACGTGCGCACGGGGGCTCCATACGGCCTGACCAAGGCCGCGCTGCACCAGCTCACGCGCAACCTCGCCTGCGAGTGGGCCGAAGACGGCATCCGCGTCAATGCGGTCGCGCCGTGGTACATCCGCACGCGCCGCACCGAAGGCAAGCTCGCCGATCCGGACTACCTCGACGACGTGCTGCTGCGCACGCCGATGGGCCGCATCGGCGAGCCCGACGAGGTCGCGGGTGCGGTCGCGTTCCTGTGCCTGCCCGCATCGAGTTACGTGACCGGCGAGTGCATCGCGGTCGACGGCGGGTTCCTGCGCTACGGCTTCTGAGCGTGCATCGCGGTGGTGCGCGCGCCGTCCGGAACCCGTCTTCCTCCGCGCTGACGAGCCGAGCCTATCAGCGCGCGGCGGCCCTCCGCCGGCGTATCAGCAGCAGCGAAGCGAACGGTGGTATCACGATCTGGGCGATGCCGTTGCCGACCGATGACCAATCGATGGCGGCGAGCGTGTCCCGCCACGTCACGGTCGAAGCGCCCTGATTGCCGATCGCGTGCAGAATCCCGCCGATGAACAGAAGCCACGTCGCCGCCAGCAGCACCGTCGTTGCGAAGAGTCCCCGATGGCGCAGTACCCCGAAACGAACGGCAACGAGGATAGCGGCATGGGCGGCGACGAAGGATACGCACCAGCCGGCGAAGAACGTGACCCGGGTCGAGAGCGCGTCGGCCGGGAACGTGTCGAGCAGCAAGGTGAGCAACATTCCCGCGACGACATATGCGCCGGCAAAGGCCCAATACACGATCATCGTTCGCACTTCCGCCGGCGGGTGGCATCGGTAGCCGAAAACGGCGAGTCGGCCCCGCCGGCCTGCGCTAGCATGTTCGCATGCGAGCCGCTTCCGTGCCCACTACTTCCCTCGATCCACGCATCTGCGACCAGGCCCGCCTCACGCGCGACGCGCGCTTCGACGGGTTGTTCTACATCGCGGTCACGTCGACGGGCATCTACTGCCGGCCGGTCTGCCCGGCGCCGTCGCCGCGCGCGAAGAACATCCGCTACTACGACAGCGCGGCGGCCGCGTCCGCAGCGGGCTTCCGCCCTTGCCTGCGCTGCCGGCCCGAGGCGGCGCCGGGCTCGCCGTTGCATCGCGCGAAGAGCGAGCTCGTCGCCGGCGCGCTGCGCCTGATCGAACAAGGCGCGCTCGACGCGGGCTCGCTGCCCGAACTCGCCGCGCGCGTCGGCGTCGGCGAGCGTCACCTGCGCCGCGTGTTCGCCGAGGAACTCGGTGCTAGCCCGCTCGACGTCGCGGCGACGCGCCGCCTGCTGTTCGCGAAACAGCTGCTCAGCGAAACCGCGATGCCGATCGCGCGCATCGCGGAAGCGTCCGGCTATGCGAGCCTGCGCCGCTTCAACGCCGCGTTCGTCGCGACGTACGGCAAGCCGCCGCGCGAGTTCCGCCGCGGCCGCGCGGCGGCGGACGCCGGCGCGCACGAGCTCGTGCTGCGCCTGCCGTACCGCGCGCCGTACGATGTCGAACACCTGCTCGCCTTCTACGGTCGGCGCACGATTCCCGGCGTGGAGGCAGTCGACGAGCGCAGCTACCGGCGCAGTGTCGTCGTCGACGGCGTGCCCGGCTGGTTCGACGTCGCCGCGATCCCGGGCGACGATGCGCTCGCGCTGCGCGTGCACCATCCGTCGAGCAGCGCGGTCGGCGCGATCGTCGCGCGCGTCAGGCGCATGTTCGACGTCGACGCGGACCCGCGCGCGCTCGAACTCGCGTTGCGCGGCAGCGACCTGCTCAGGCCGCTCATCCGGCGCTGGCCGGGACAGCGCCTGCCCGGCGCGTGGGACGGCTTCGAACTCGCGGTGCGCGCGGTGCTCGGCCAGCAGGTCAGCGTCGCCGCCGCGCGGACGTTCGCCGCACGCGTCGCGGCGACGTACGGCACGCCGTACGCGGACGGCGAAGCACATGGCGTAGGCGTGCTGTTCCCGACTCCGGAGCGGCTCGTCGAAGCGCCGCTCGAGCAGCAGGGCATCATTCGCGCACGCGCGTCGACGATCCGCGGCCTTGCGCGCGCGGTGCTCGACGGCCGCCTCGCGTTCCGCGCCGAGCAACCGCTCGCCGCGTTCGAGCGCGACCTCGTCGCGCTGCGCGGCATCGGGGCATGGACCGCGCACTACATCGCGATGCGCGCGCTCGCGCAACCGGATGCGTTTCCCGCAGCGGACCTCATCCTGCGCCGCGCGGCCGGCGGGAGCCGCACGCTGTCGACGCGCGAACTGGAACGGCTCAGCGGGGAATGGCGGCCCTGGCGTGCCTACGCGGTGATGCTCCTGTGGCGCTCTTCTTGAGGCGTGTGGCCATGGATGGCCGTTGGTGGAGTGGTCGCGAGCGCGGGCCGTCGCGGAGGCCGCTCATGGGAGAACGCGGGAGCAACGAAGCATGATCTACGACTACCTCGACACACCCATCGGTCGCCTCCTGCTCGCCGCCGACGAGCACGGCCTGCGCCACGTCGAGTTCGAACGCGCGGACCAGGGCAAGCGCATCGGCCCGTCGTGGCGGCGCGGACGCCAGCGTCTCGGCGCGGTCGTCGAGCAGCTCGAGGCGTACTTCTCCGGCGAGCTGCGCGCATTCGATCTGCCGCTCGCGGCCGAAGGCACCGCCTTCCGCAAGAACGTCTGGGACGAACTCGCACGCATCCCGTACGGCGGGACGATCAGCTACGGCGAACTCGCGCGCCGGATCGGCGACCCGTCGGCGAGCCGCGCGGTCGGCGCCGCGAACGGCGCGAACCCGTTGCCGATCATCGTGCCGTGCCATCGCGTGATCGGCGCGAACGGCAGACTCACCGGTTTCGGCGGTGGCCTCCCGCTCAAGCAGTGGCTGCTCGACCACGAACGCCGCCACGCGCCACGCGCGCCGTTCGCGCTGGCGTAGGCCGAGTCTACCGGGGCTAACCGAGCCGAAGCTTCGCCTCCTCGATGTCCCTCGAGTTCCTGGATTCCCGCTCGTTTGCTGCGCTCGAACGTGCCTAGCATCCGCGCAGGCGTTCGCGCAGTCGGGCCTGTTCCTGCTGGAGTTCCGCCTCGGTGTCGCTGAACGCGCGGCGCAGCTTGCCGGCCACCTTGTCGAGTTCGTTGCGCAGGAACGCGCACGCCTCCACCGCGTCGGCGTGATGGCATTCGTCGACGACCCAGACGTAATGGGCGCCGATCGGATCGGCCGTTGGAGCTGTCGCCGGCGAGGGCTGCAATTCCGGCGCGGAGACGCCGATGCCGCCCGGGCCGTAGGCCTGCGCGAGGCTCTTGCCCGATCCGGCGAGCATCGCGTAGGGCACCCAGCTGCGCCGCCCGACGCCATCCTCGCTGATGTACCGGCTGCCGTCGGTCGCCGTGCACAGGTACAGCGACGGTGGCGGCAGCGTCGGCGCTGCCGGTTGGACGGGCGCTTCCGAGGCGGGCGCCGCGACGGCGTCGGCTTGCGACGGTGGCTCCACGGGGGCTGGCAGCGGATCGGCGAGATGGATGACGGACTGGTTCGCCGCGCTCGCGCACGGCTTGTCCTGGTAGCTCACGCCCTCGGATCCGGTGCAGCGGTACACGTCGGTCGCGGCAGCGGCGAACGGCAGGCTGGCGAGCAGGAGGAACGCACGGAGCATGCCGCGATCCTAAACCGTTCGCCGGCGCGCGACGACCGTCGCATGCGCGCGCGCCAAACGGACTAGGATGCGCGTCTGTCCTGCCGGAGGTGTCATGAGTGCCGTCGAACTGATCGACCTCGCCAGCGATACGAAAACGCGACCGACCCCCGCGATGCGCGCGGCGATGGCGGCGGCCGAGGTCGGCGACGAGCGTGCGCACGAGGATCCGAGCGTGAACCGGTTGCTCGCGCGTTGCGCGGACCTGCTCGGCAAGGAAGCCGCCGTGTTCCTGCCGTCAGGCACGATGGCGAACGAGATCGCGCTCGCCGTGCACTGCCGTCCGGGCGACGCGGTACTTTGCGATGCGACGTCCCACCTCATCGGCTTCGAAGGTGGCGGGCCCGCCGCGCTCGCGGGCGTGATGATCGAACCGATCGGCGGTCGGCGCGGGATCTTCGACGCGCGCATGCTGCGCGCGGCGATTCGCGCCGACGCACCGTACGCGCCGCGCCAGCGGCTCGTCGTCGTCGAACAGACCTCGAACCTCGGCGGCGGTGCGATCTGGCCGCAGGCGACGCTCGACGAGGTCGCCGAAGCCGCACACGCGGCCGGGCTCGCTACGCACATGGACGGCGCGCGCCTGCTCAACGCGTGCGTCGCGAGCGGCGTCGCGGCCGCGGAGCACGCGCGCGGCTACGACTCGGTCTGGATCGATTTCAGCAAGGGCCTCGGTGCGCCCGGCGGCGCGGTACTCGCGGGCAGCCGCGCATTCTGCGACGAGGCGTTCCGCATCAAGCTGCGCTGGGGCGGCGCGATGCGCCAGAGCGGCATCATCGCGGCGGCGTGCGAGTACGCGCTCGACCATCACGTCGAACGCCTCGCCGAGGACCATGCGAACGCGCGACGCTTCGCCGAGGCGATCGCCGGCGCGCCGGGCATCGCGATCGCGCCGGCCGAGGTCGAGACGAACCTCGTCTATTTCGACGTCCCGGCGGCAGCAGGCAGCGCCTCGGCGTTCGTCGCCGCGTTGCAGTCGCGCGGCGTGCGCCTGGTCGCGATGGGCGCGACGCGCGTGCGCGCCGTGACCCACCTCGACGCCGACATCGACGCGATCGATCGCGCAGCGGTGCTGGTTCGAGCGCTTTGCGAGGAAATGCGGCAGGACGCGTCGTAGGCGAGCGACGTCCGATTCGAATTCCGGCTGATCGTCGACGCGCGTCGCGCAAGCGCGAATCCGCCGCCCGCGCAGCGGATCGACGCCGGCGGACGCGCCACTGCGCGGCACGACCCTCCTACGATGTCGTGCCGTCGCCGCCCCGACCGGCGCGCGTGCGTACGACGCCGACCGGCAGCGTCGCGATCCGGCGGTACTCGTCGCCCGTGAACAAGGTCGGGTCCGCCAGGCGGTCGGCGAACATCGCGGTCGCGTCGTTGCCCCAGTAGAGCTCCGCACCCAGCGCGAGCGTGGGCACGCCGAACACGCCTGCCGCGAGCGCGGCATCGGTATTCACGCGCAGGCGACCCTTGACCTCGTCGCGCGCGATCGCGCGCGATGCGTCGTCGATGCCGAGTGCGCGCGCCACGCCCGCGAGTTCGACCGCGCTCGTGCCGGCGAGCCCGTCGCGCCAGATGTGCTCGAAGATCGCGTTCACCGCCGGCCAGCCGGCGCCCGCGGCAATGCACAGCCGCAGCGCGGCGAGCGAATTGAACGGATGCGCAGGCGGAAAACGCAGCGGCGTGCCCGCACGATCCGCCTGCCACTGCACGAAGCGATAGGTGAACTCGCGCTTGCCCGCGATCTCGGCGGGACCGAGCTGGCCATGGCGCGCGAGCACCGCGCCGAACACGATCGGCACCGGCTCGATCGCGAGCCGCTCGCGCAGCGCGCGCAACGCCGCCAGCTGGAGATAGGCGAACGGCGAGACGAAGTCGAAATACCAGACGGCGGTATCGGGGGTCATGGGACGCCTCCTGCGGGCTCGCCGAGTGCAGGTGCCCGTGCGCGATCGTCGGGCAGCAGCCGCCGTCCCAACGATTCGAGTTCGGCAGCGACGAGCGCCGGCATGTGCCCTCCGGTCGCGAGCAGCAGGCGCGCGATCAGTGCGAACCACGTGTCGTGGCGGAGATCGTGCCAGGTCAGGCCGAACAACCACCGTCCCGCGTCCCGCGGGTACTCGGTCGCTTCGGCCGCCTCGACCCACGCCGTGAGCGCGTGCGCCGCGGCCAGCATGCGATCCGGATCGGCCGGTACGCGCATCCGTTCGAGCAGCAGCGCGCCGAGGCCGAGGAAGGCGCGTGAGAGCGGATCCGTTCGCTCCATGGCCGAGGCGACGAAGGCGAGCGCCGGGTCCGCGAGGCGCACGTCGAGCGCCGCGATGCTCTCGAGCATGGGCCCGAGGCTGTCGTTGACCTCGCCGATGCGCGAATCCGGTGCAACGCTCGCATCGCGCATCACGAGCGCGATGCAGCAGAACAGGCGCATCCAGTGGCCGCGTTCGCCTGCGCCACCCGGTTGCCAGCCCGGTTGGTCGGGTCGGCTCCAGCGGACGAGTTGGAGAACCTCGTGATCCCAGTCCCGGTCGAGGTCGATCGGCGCCAGCACGAGATCGTCCCGCAGTCGCCGCAGCCCGACGAGGTAGCCCTCCTCGTTCATGCCGTAGTCCGCGCGCGCGATCTCCCGCAGCATGTCGTCGTCGACGCGCCCGGCGACCTCGGCGAGCAGGCGCAGCGCATCGGGGACGGCGCGTGGCGTCGAGGAGCGGCCGGATGCCATGGCGTCAATGCAGCGTCCTGTAGACCTCGGGATCGAACGCGTCGACCGCGATCACTTCGTCGCGCGCCTCGCGGGCCTCGTTGAGGCGTTCGTACTCGGCGTCGCTGATCACGCCCGCCGCGACGCCGAGGTCGTCGAGCAGGTGGCCCGGCGCGCGGTCGAGCCGGCCCGCGCGCACCGCGTCGCGCAACTTCGTCTCGATCGGGATCGCACGCACGGCCTTGTCGAGCGCGGCCTCGAGGGAGCCGAGGCCGGGTTCGCCGGGCGGCGGCACGAACACGTCGGCGGTGAGCGTCGTGCGTGCCTCGCGGTTCTCGAGGATGTCGCGCGCGACTTCGCTGCCGAGCCGGTCCGACGGCAGGCGGAAGCGCGCGCCGAGCGGGAAGATCGCGAGCTTCAGCAGCACGGCGGCCCAGCGCACGGGCAGATTGTCGAGCACGCCGAGCAGCGCCTCCTGGATGCGGTAGAGGCACAGCTCGGCCGCCCAGCAGGCGAGCGCGTAGTTCGGTCGCGTCTTGGGCTCGTCGTGGTAGCGTTTGAGCACGGCGCTCGCGAGGTAGAGGTAGGCGAGCGCGTCCGCGAGTCGGCCGGACAGCTTCTCGCGTCGCTTGAGCGATCCGCCGAGCGTGCCCATCGCGGTGTCCGAGACGATCGTGAACGCGGCCGAGAAGCGCGACAGGTGCTGGTAGTAGCGATGGGTATCCTCGGTGCGCGGTACGCCGGCGAGGCGCGACCCGCTCCAGGCGAGCAGCTTCGCGCGCGCGGCGCGCGTGACGAACAGGTTGACGTGGCCGAAGATCGCGCGATCGAACGCGGCGAGGTCGTTCCTCGCGACCGCGTC
>NZ_DATDMY010000333.1:0-4426 GCF_036518555.1 Dokdonella sp.
CACGCGCGTTCGATTGCCTCGCCTATCTGATCGAGCATCGCGAACGCGCGGTCGGTCGCGATGAACTGATCGCCGCAGTGTGGGGGCGGGTGGAGCTCAGCGACGCGTTGCTCGGCCACACGATCGTGCGCATTCGCCGCAGCCTCGGCGACACCGGCAACGAACAGCGCACGATCCGCACGGTGCCTCGCTTCGGCTATCGCTGGGTGCTGCCGCTCGATACGCAGTCCGGCGAGGCGACTCCGCCTGCCAGGTCCGGCAGCGACGCGGACGCGTCCGGAGACGTCGAGCCGGAGCACGCGAACGGTGCCGACGCAGCGGCGTCGCCGCGGCGCGCGCGCATCGTCGCCGCCGCGATCGCGGGTGTCGCGATCGCAGTGGCGGCGCTCGCCTACACCGGCTGGCGATCCATGCGGCGCGATGCGCCGCCGCCGGCGTCCGACGTGCGCGCGGTCGCGGACACGGATGCGGAAGCGCCCATCGCGGTCGCGGCACTCGTCCTGCCGGCCGATGTCGATGCTCCCGACGAGTGGCAGTGGCTGCGGCTGGGCCTCATGGACCTCGTCGCGAATCGCCTGCGCGGCGAGCTGCCGACGGCGTCGAGCGAGAGTGTCGTGAGTCTGCTGCGCCAGCGCGGCGACGCCAGCCCCGACGACCTGCTGCACGACGCGACGCTCGCCCAGGTCGCGGCAACCCGCGTTCTGCCGCGCGTCGCCTTGTCAGGCGGTCGCTGGCGCGTGCGGCTCGAGGCCTTCGGCACCCAGCGCTCGCTGGAGGCGGAGGCGGAGGCAGGCGATGCGATCTCCGCTGCGCAGGATGCGACCGATGCGCTGCTGCGCAAGCTCGGCAAGCAGCCTCGTGCACGAGCCGAAGGCGCATCCCCCGCGCTGGAAGAGCTTCTCCAGCGCAGCGGCGCCGCGATGCTCGCCGACCAGCTCGACCAGGCGCGTGCGCTGATCGAAGCGGCTCCGGTCGCGCTCAAGACGATGCCGCGCGTCGAGCATCGGATGGCGCAGATCGAGCTGCGCCGCGGCGAGTACGACGCGGCCGAGGCGCGCATGCACGCGCTCGTCGATCGCCTGCCGCCCGGTCGCGACGACGCGTTGCGCGCGCGCGCGATGCTCACGCTCGCGGCGGCGCAGGTGCGGCGACACCACGAGGAACTGGCCGCCGACCTCTACGACGAGGCGATCGCGTTGCGCGCCAACGCAGCCGACCACGAGGTGCTCGGCGTCGCACGGCTCGGGCGGGGCGCCGTGCTCGCGCGGCAAGGCCGGTACGCGGACGCGACCGCGGAGCTGTCGCAGGCACGCACCGAACTCGCGACGATCGGCGATGCTCTCGGCGTCGCCAGCGTCGACGTGAACCTCGGCGAGTTCCAGCGCATGCGCCACCGACCGGCCGACGCGCTCGCGGTGCTGAACGCCGCAGTGCGCCAGTTCGAGCGGCTCGGCGCACGGGAAGGCCGCGCCTATGCGCTGATGCAGCAGGCGCTCGCGCAGAGCGAACTGCTCGACGTCGACGCCGCATTCGCGACCAGCGAGCGCATGTGGCCGCCCGAAGCGAACACGAACAACCGGCGCATCCGCTGGCAGCTCGCCCGCGTGCGCGCGCTCGCGCTGGTCGGCGTCGGTCGCGTCGCCGACGCCCGGGCGCTGCTCGCGCAGATCGAGCGCGATGCCGATCCGCAGCGCGACGCCGCCACACGTGCGCAGGCTGCCCTGCTCGCGGCAACGATTGCGCTGCGCTCGGGCGATCTCGCGACCGCAGCGACGCAGATCGAGCGCGCGCGCGTCCCCGCCTTGCGCGACGCGGACCCGACCGACTGGACGCGCGCGCTCGTACTGCATGCTCGCATCCAGCGCGAAAGCGGCGAGCTCGCCGAAGCCGCCACGACGACGGCGCTCCTGCAGGCACAGGCGCCGGGCGACGACTGGCGCGCCATGCAGGCGTCGGTCGCCGCGGCCGAGCAGGCCTGGGCCGAACGCCGGCGTGAGCCCGCGCTCGAGCGATTCGCGCAGGCGATGCAGGCGGCCGAACGCCTCGGCGCCCCCGACGATCTCGTCGCGGTCGGCGCGCCCTACCTGGCCGCGCTCGTCGAGGCGAGCCAGCTCGACAGCGCGCGCGCGATCAGTGGACGCATCGCGATGTGGGCCGACCGCGACGCGCGTGCCGCCGGCGCACAGTCGCGGCTGTTCCGTGCGCTCGGCCAAGACGATGCCGCGCGCGTGGCGGAGGAGAATGAAGCGCGCCTGCTGGCCGGCTACGCGGGCCTCGCCGGTACCCGTCCGCGCTGAGCGGCTCAGCCGACACCAAGAGGCGCCGACTGGCCGTTCCATGTCGCCGCGCACCCTCTCTGCGCAACCGCGAGGCTTCGTTTCGCAGCGCCATCGGGCGCGCATCGCGTGCGTGGCGGGGAGCGTCTGGCGTAACAAGGGGGTGCCGTGGCTCATCTTCCCCGTCCCAGGGCGGGCTTGCACCCTGTTGTTTTCCAACACTTTTCGCGTGCGGCGCCGGGCAGTACATCGATCGCGCATCGTTGCCGCATCGATGCGACATGCGCGCACGCGGGCGGGTCGCGAGGATCGCGGAGTCTTCCGTCGTCGCGACGGCGGGCCGGCGTGCGACGCCGCAGGGTGTCGCCGCGTCCACCTTTCACCCTGTCGAGGAATACCGAATGAAGTGGCTGCGCACGGTGGTTTCATGGTGTCTGGGCATGTCGCTCCTTGCCGGTGTCGCCGGCGCGCAGACGCTGCAGCGGATCGACGCGGGCGGTGGCGCGCTGGCGTCGCCCGCGACCTACGGCGATTATCTCTATGTCGGCACCGGCGCCACGGTCAACGTCTGGGACATGACCGATCCGTCCCAGCCTGCGTACGTCGGACGTACTGGCGCAGCCCCCGCGCCGGGTCCGATCAGCGCACTCGCGGTGGTCGGAGACCATCTGTACGCGGCGTGGAGCTCGATGGGGACGAGCGCGGGCATCACCATCTACTCGCTCGCCGACCCCGCGCATCCGGTCGGCGCTGCCGAGTACGACGACTATGTCGTCTCGGACTTCTTCGGCCCGGTCGGGCTCGTGGCCTCCGGATCGCACCTCTATCTGGGCGACGCGCAGAACGGTCTGTTCGTGCTCGATGCGAGCAACCCGCTCGCGCCGAGCGTGGTCGGCCAGACCTCCGACATCTACGCGTTCGACGCCATGGCGCTCAACGGGACGCAACTGCTCACGAGTGGCAGCAGTTTCCTCGGCGACCGCCTCGTCTACGCGGTCGACGTGTCCGACCCGGCCGCGCCGAGCGTGGAGGGCAGCGCCGTCCTCGACGGCGGATCGGTGCTGCGCGCGGTGCTCACCGACGGGTACGCCATCGGGGTCGGTAACGACCTCCTCGTGTACGACACGCACGATGGCGCCAACATCACGCAGGTTTACGCAACGCCGATCGACCAGGCCACCGGCGCCATCCGCCTCGGCGACGTGCTCTACCTCGTCGGCGACAGCGGCATCCAGGTCTGGGATTTCACGACGCCGAATGCGCCGTCGCTGATCCGTACCGTGGCCGCGCCGACGTTCGCGCCGGACCAGGCCGCAGTGACGCCGTTCGGCCCGCTCGTGCTCACCCATACCGACCGCGCGGTGCTGCTCGACACCGCCGATCCGCTGCAGCCGGCGATCGAAGCGCAGTTCACCGTGCCGGTCGGCGTCTCCGTGCACGCGGCCGGATTCGACGGAACGCATGCCTACTTCGCCGAGGAAGGTTACGGCCTCGGTGTCGCCGACGGCGCCACCCTCGCGCCGATCGGCCGTTACGACGCCGAACTGCCGCCGTTCCTCGCCGCGCGCGACATGGAAGACATCTCGGTCGACGGCGGCCGCGCCTATCTCGCGGCGTGGGGCTACGGCGTGCTGATCGCCGATCTCGCCGACGCCGCCGCGCCGGGCGAACTCGGCCGGTTCGAGTTTCCGTACGCGAGCGCGATCGAGGCGCATGGCGATCGCGTCTACGTCGCGAGCACGACCAATGGCGGCATCTTCAAGGTGCTCGACGTGAGCAACCCGGCAGCGCCGCAGGAACTCGGTTCACTCCTGACGAGCCAGACCTACGATCTGACCGTGCGCGGCAACCATGCGTTCCTCGTCGATGGCGCCGACTTCGGCGACGGTGGCCTGCGCATCGTCGACGTGTCGAATCCGGCAGCGCCGACGATCGTCGGCCAGGAACTGAGCTGCCCGTACGCGAATGGCGTCTACGTCAGCGACGACGGCAACACCGCTTACGTCGCCTGCGCTTCGGACACGACGTTTGCCAATGCGCTTCAGGTCATCGACACGAGCAACAAGGCGCAACCGCTCCTGCTCGGCAGCCTGAGCCTGCCCGGGTTGCCGCCGAACCTCACCGATTACAACGTCGCGCATTCGGTCGTC
>NZ_DATDMY010000334.1:0-14981 GCF_036518555.1 Dokdonella sp.
TCCTTCGAGCCGCCCGGTCCTGCGACCCGGCTTCCCCGCTCACGCCGCTGTCGGGGCGCGCGCACGCCTTGATCCGCCGGAAGTGGAAGGCGACGTCGACCTTGCCGCGAACGCGGGGCCTCTGCTCGTGGCGAGGAGGCAGCACGGTTCACCCGCGTACGGGCATCAGCGCTCGAGGGCGGCGCGCAGCGCGTTGCAGCCGCACTGGCGTGACCGCGCTTCAGGGCGTGCGGACGACGCCGAAAACGGGCTGGAAATGGAGAAGGGCGCGATGACTCGCGCCCTTCCCGTGACAGCCATTGATGGCGATGTCGCTTACTTGACCGAGAAATCCTTCGTCGCAACGGACGTGCCGTTGAGCGAGATCTCGACCTTGTAGTTGCCGACCGGCCAACCGTCGGGCTTGCTGATGTGGAAGCTCGTCACCGCGGGGCCGTTCGGCGCGATCGTCTGGCTCGATTCGTTGACGGTCTGGCCGTCCTGGAACGTCCACTTCGCGTTGAGCACCGCGTTCGGCGCCGTGCCCGTGGTCGACACCGCGGCATAGATCGTGTCCTTCGGCGCGAACGTCGTCGTCGGCGTCGTCACCTTCTGGTCCGGGCCGACTGCGGAACCGAGGTCGACCGACGCGACCGCGACAGGCGCGGGTGCAGGCGCGGCCACCGGCGGCGGCGCGGGAGCCGGTGCCGGGGTAGCGGCCGGCGGCGGCGGCGCGGGGGCCGGAGCGGGTTCTTCCTTCTTGCCGCAAGCGGACAGCGCGAATGCGCCGGCGATCGCCGCGATCAGGGTGAGCTGGCTGCGTGGCTTGATCATCGTGGTTCCTCCAGGATGGCGGGCGTTCAATCGTGGTCGGCGGGAATCTTGAGGACCTGGCCCGGCTTGATCAGGTCCGGATCGTCGAGCTGGTCGCGATTCGCTTCGAAGATCCGCTTCCAGTGGTTCGCGTTGCCGTAGACATGCTTGGCGATCTTCGACAGGCTGTCGCCCTTGGCGACGGTATACGTCTGCGTCGCAGCGGCTGCGGTCGATTGCACGCCGGATTGCACGTTGCCGAAATCCGCTTTCGGCGCCGGCGGCGGTGCGGTCGACTGGCCGCCACCCTGCACATTGGAAAAATCCGGCTTCTTCGGCTCGTTGGCCATCGTCCGCCCTCCTCTCCGTTGCGGGACCTCCCACATTACACCCCTGCGCGCTTAACCGCGAATGAGTGCGCGGCCAAGCGAAGGTGCGGGCGCTACTGGCGCGCGCCGCGAGGGTTCGGCGCCGAGGTGCCGCCGCTTGCGCGCCACGGGTTGATGTCGAGCCCGCCGCGGCGCGTGTAGCGCGCATACACCTCGAGCGCCTGCGGCGCGCAGTGGCGCGTGATGTCGACGAAGATGCGTTCGACGCATTGCTCGTGGAAGCCCGCGTGTTCGCGGAACGAAACGAGGTAGCGCAGCAAGCCCTCGCGCGCGATGCGCGGACCGCGATAGCGGATCTGCACGCTGGCCCAGTCGGGCTGGCCGGTGACCGGGCAGTTCGACTTCAGCAGGTTCGAAACGAGCGTCTCGGCGACCGGTGCCCCGTTCGCGTGCAGGTGCCGTGCATTCGGCGGGCCGTACTCGTCGATGTCGAGCTCGAGGCCGTCGATCGATTCGCCCTCGAGCTCGTGCAATGCGAGCGACGCGAAGCGCGCCGGCGGCAGCAACGCGACCTCGACCGGTGCGCCCGCGGCGGCCGAAAGGTCGTGCACGAGGCGTTCACGCAGTGCGTCGATCGAACCGACGCGCTCACGGCTGAAACTGTTGAGATAGAGCTTGAACGACTTCGATTCGACGATCGCGGGCGACGTGGCCGGCACGCGGAACTCCGCCAGCGCGATCTCGGGCTTGCCGCGCGCGTCGAGCCAGGAAAGTTCGTACGCGTTCCACACGTCCACGCCGTCGAACGGCAGCATCGCGCCGAGGTCGAGTTCGGCGCGGCCGATCGAACGCGCGATCGGAAACAGCAGGGTCGGATCGTAGCGGTTCGCGTAAGCGACGCTGCGACCGAGCGGTCCATGGGTATCGCTCGCGGTCATGGTCGCAGCATAGCGCGCGCGTCGGCGCGCCACGCGCAATCGTCGCCGAGTTGTGCCAGCGCGGCGTAGCCGCGCACGTCGTCGATGGGGCGCCAGTCGACGCCGTAGGCGGCGAGCGCGCGCTCGAGCTCCTGCCGGTGCGCGGGCGGGACGAGCAGCAGGCGACAGCCCTCGCGCTCGGCCAGCTCGCTCGGCAGGTCCTGCGCCTGCGCCTCGCGCGGCCGGTCGGGCAAGTCGAGCCGCTCGACTTCGCTGCCGAGGTAGAAACGCAGGCCGTAGCGCGGTGCGTCCTCGACGAAGGCGACCTCGTGCGGCCGCGGCGACAGCTGGCGATCGATCGCCTGCGCGAGCGCGCGGTCGTCGGCGTCGACGTCGAGCCGGGCGGGGAGCGCACGCAGCCCGACCATCGCGACCGACCACGCGGCGAGCAACGCGAGCAGCCAGCGCCGCGGCCGCCACGGCGCGAGTTCGCGCGCGGCGACGAGCGCGAGCGGCGCGAACAGCGGCAGCACGTACAGCGGCAAGCGCGAGCGTGCGAGCATGAACACGACCAGCGGCACCAGCAGCCAGCTGGCGAGCAGGCGCGCGACGGCGTCCGCGCGCACGCGCGCGAGCGCATCGCGCCGATGTCGCCAGGCCGCGGCGAGCAGCACCGGCAGCCACGGCAACGTGCCGACGAGCAAGGTCGGCAGGTACACCCTGAACGCACCGTACCATTGCGCGTTGCGGTGCATGCGGTCGCTCGCGACGCGGTTGACGACTTCTTCGACGAGGAAGTAGCGCATCACGTCCGGCTCCTGCCACGCGACGATCGCGTACCAGCTGCCACCGACGACGAGAAACACGAGCAGCGCATCCCAGCCGAACGCGCGCCGGAGCCCGCGCGTGCCCTCGCTCCAGCCCGCGAACAGCAGGCACCCCGCGAACGCGAGCAGGCCGGGCGGCCCCTTGGTCAGGAACGCGAGCGCGAGCGCGAGGCCGAGCAGCAGGCGTGCCCGCCGCGCTTCGCGCACGTCGGCAGCCCACCAGAGTTCGACGAAGGCGGCGACCGAGAGCGTCTCCCACAGCGCGAGCAGCGAATCGGTGGTGACGAGGTTGGATGCGGCAACCGGGAATGCGAACGTCGCATAGACGAGTGCGGGCAGCCACGGCTGCGCGGGCACGAGACGCCGGCCGAGCCTCCCGAGCAGCAGGATCGTCGCGGCGAACGCGAGCGCGCCCGGCAGGCGCGCGGCGAACTCGCTGTGTCCGGCCGCGACGAAACTCGTCGCGATGCTCCAGTAGGTGAGCGGCGGCTTGGACCAGTGCGGCACCTCCGGGTGCAGCATCGGATGCAGCCAGTCGCCGTCGGCGAGCATCATGAGCGCGACATCGGTGTAGCGGCCCTCGTCGGGCGAATACAGCGGACGCACGCCCTGCAGCAGGCACGCGTACGACACGACCGCCAGCAGCGCCAACAGCACGCGTACGCGCGTCGTAGAAACCGTCATGGCCGATGCTCCCGCGCGAGATAGTCTTCGCTCTGCATCTCGATCAACCGCGATTCGGTGCGCGCGAACTCCGCGCGCAGGCGCTCGCCGTCGTAGAGCTCGACGATCGCCGCCGCCGCGGACAGCACGAGGTTGACGCCGCGATCGTACACCTCGTCGACGAGTTCGATGAAACGGCGCGCCGCGTCGTCGGTCTGTGGCGTGAACTGAGGCACGTTGGAGACGAGCAGCGTGTGGTACCCGCGCGCGAGTTCGATGTAGTCGGCGACGCCGCGCGGGCCTTCGCAGAGCGCGGCGAACTCGAACCAGATCGCGCCGTCCGCTTCGGCACGGACCGGCACCGCGCGATCGTTGAGCACGAGCTCGAAGTCGCGTCGCACGTCGCCGTGCGCCACGCGCTGGAACGCCGCCTGCAGCGCACGCTCGGCCGGCGCGCCCGGCGGCGTGTAGTAGACGGGCGCCTGCTTGAGCGCGCGCAGGCGCCAGTCGGTCGCGGAAGCGAGCTCGATCACTTCGCACTGCCGTTCGAGCAGCGCGATCGCGGGCAGGAAACGTTCGCGTTGCAGGCCGTCCCGGTACAGGTCGCGCGGCGGCGTGTTCGACGTGGTCACGAGCACGACGCCGCGCTCGAACAGCGCGCGCAGCAGGTTGCCGAGGATCATCGCGTCACCGATGTCGCCGACGAAGAACTCGTCGAGCACGAGCACGCGCAGCTCGGCCGCGATCCGCGCGGCGACCTCGACGAGCGGGTCGCTGCGCCCCTCGAGCCGTCGAAGCTCGGCATGGACTTCCTGCATGAAGCGATGGAAATGCACGCGCCGCTTGCGCGCGGTCGGCAGCGCGGCGACGAGCAGTTCGGTCAGGAACGTCTTGCCGCGGCCGACGCGTCCCCAGAGGTAGATGCCGCGCGGCGCGGGCGGGCGTTCGCCGCGCAGGCGCTGCCACAGCGAACGTTCCGGCGTGCGCGCGAGTTCGTCGGCGAGGCGATCGAGCGCGGGCAGCACCGCGAGCTGGGCCGGGTCGCTCTGCCATTCGCCGGCCGCGGCGCCGCGACGGTAGCGCTCGCCGGGCGTGGCCGCGCTGTCGCCGTCGGCGCCGCTCATGCGCGCGCGGGCGGCAGGTTGGCGGCGAGCGCGTTCTTGAGCGCACCGCGCAGGTCCATGAGGCGACGGTGGAAGAAGTGGCCCGTCTCCGGCATGCCGATCAGTTGCGGCGGCGGCCGCAGTGCCCGCGCCCACGCGAACACCGCGCGTGCGTCGACGACCTCGTCGTCCTCGCCCTGCACGACCAGCCACGGGCAGGTCGGCGCACCGATCGTCGAGAAGTCCCAGCGCCCTACCGGCGGCGCGATCAGGATCAGCTGCGCGGGATCGAGCCGCGAAGCCGCGCGCAGGGTCACGTAGCTGCCGAACGAGAATCCGGCGAGCCAGAGTGCATCGCCCGGGCGCTGCGCGCGCAGCCACGTCGCGATCGCGACGAGGTCGTCGGTCTCGCCGACGCCGTGGTCGTGCACGCCTTCGCTGCGCCCGACCCCGCGGAAATTGAAGCGCACGGTCGCGAGGCCGAGTTCGAGCAGCGCGCGTTCGGCGATCGTGACGACCTTGTTGTGCATCGTGCCGCCTTGCAGCGGATGCGGATGCGCGACGATCGCGACGCCGCGTCGAGGCGGCGCTTCGGTGGGCAGCGCGCAAGCGAGTTCGATCGCGCCGGCGGGACCCGGCAGCAGCAGGCTCGACGACGAGGACGGGAACGCCGGGGCGGTGGCAGGGGCCTGGTTCATCCGCGAATGATACGTGGATGGCGTTTGCGCCATCCATTTGCGTACTACCGGATGGCCACCGAGGAGCGTTGCCATGCATGCCCGCCTGCCGATCGCCGTCGTCCTCGCCGCCGCCTGCCTCTGCGCGCGCGGCGCGACGTTCACCGCCAACCAGGAAGCCGACCTGCCGGACCTCGTCCCGGGCAACGGCTTCTGCAACGTGTTTCCGCAGCCGGGTCCGGGACCTTGCACGCTGCGCGCCGCGATCATGGAAGCCAACGCCCTCCCGGGTGCCGACACGATCGATCTGCTGGCGGGCCTCCACTACACGCTCGATCGCGCGGGCCAGGGCGACGATACGGCCGCGCTCGGCGATCTCGACCTGACCGACGACGTCACGATCCGCTTCTTCGCCTCGGGCGAGCGTCCGGTGGTGTCCGCGGCGGCCATCGATCGCGTGTTCGACGTCATCGCGGGCGATGCGACCCTGCTCGGCTTCACGATCTCCGGCGGCGCCGCGACGAGCGCCGCGGCCACGTCGGGCGGCGGCGTGCTCGTGCGCTCCGGCGCCGGTTCGGTCGACCTCATCCTCATGCACGTCTCGGGCAATACCGCCGAACTCGGCGGCGGCCTCTACAACGCCGGCGCCGACACGCGCGTGAGCGGCTCGGTCTTCCGCAACAATATCTTCCGCGGCGACAGCACGGCGACGCCGTCCGGCAGCGCGATCCGCAACCGCGGCAATCTCGAGGTCGCCTACAGCGTGATCCACGACAACAGCGGCGTGCCGATCACCGCGTTCGACGCGCCGTCCGGCACGTTCACGCCGACCGCGAACGCGATCGACAGCGAGCCGCAGGGTGCCGGTTCGGGCGCGCTGCGCATCGCCAACTCGTCGTTCTTCCGGAACCTCGGCAACGCGGTCAACATCGACGACGGCGAACTCGAGCTGTCGAGCGCGACGATCGCCGGCAACAGCGGATACGGCCTGCGCATGACCGACGGCAGCGTGCTCGTGCACAACACGATGATCGCGCGCAACGCGCTCGCCGACTGTTCGATCGCGGTCGCCGTCGCGACCGACAGCAACCGCTACAACCTCGATTCCGACGACTCCTGCGCACTGTCGGGCGGTGGCTCGAACCATGTCGGCGTCGACCCGCACCTCACGCCGCTCGCCGATCACGGCGGACCGACGCCGACGATCTGGCCGGCGCCGAACAGCATCGCGGTCGACCACGGCCATCCGCTGTTCACCGCGACCGGCTGCGAGGACGACGACCAGGCGCTCGCCGACCGCCCGGTCGACTTCGACGGCGACGGCGCCGCGTTGTGCGACATCGGCGCGGTCGAGCTGCAGGGCGACGTGATCTTCTTTGAACCGTTCGACCGCATCTGAGCCGCGACCACGTGCGCAGCGCGACCGCCCGCGCGACAATCGCCCCCGTGACCGCCGCGACGCGGCGGGACGCGGGCCATGCCATGGAGACGAGCGACGCCGGACTCGCCGAACGCCTCGCCGACGCCGGCTACGGCGACGCGCGCGACCTGCGCGCGCTGTTGCCTCAGGTCTACGCCGAACTCAAGCGCATCGCCCACCGACAGCTGTTCCGCAACGTGCCGGGTGCGACCCTGTCGACGACCGTCCTCGTGCACGAGGCTTACGCGCGCGTGGCCGCGCACGGAGCGGAGGCACGCCTCACGCGCGAGCACTTCCTCGCGCTGTCGGCGCGGGTCATGCGCCAGATCGTCATCGACCACGCGCGCGCGCGGGCGAGCACGAAGCGCGGCGGCGGCCGGGCGACGGTCGAACTCGCTGCGGCCGATGCGCACGACGCCGCGCTCGACGATGCTCTGCTCGCGCTCGACGACGCGCTCGCCCTGCTCGAGCGCGTCGATCCGCGCCTGCTGCGGCTGATCGAACAGCATTGGTTCATCGGGCTCGACAGCGACGAGCTGGTCGCGCTCACCGGCTTGTCGCTGCGCACGGTGCAGCGCGAGCTCAAACGGGCCAAGGCCTGGATGGCCGAACTGCTCGGGCCATGAACGCGCACTGGGACGCCGAACGCTTCGGCCGCATCGACGCGCTGCTGCGGCAGGCCCTCGAGCTCGCCGGCGACGCGCGCGACCGCTACCTTGCCGCACTGGACTTGCCGACCGCGACGACGCTCGCGACCCTGCTCGCCGCTGCCGAGGCCGCGCACGATCCGCTCGCCGAGGCGCTCGATGCGGGCGTCTGGGGCGCGCTCGCGGACGACACCGCAGCGGGCGAGCGGTTCGGCGCCTGGCGCGCGATCGGGACACTCGCGCATGGCGGCATGGCGCGCGTGCTGCTCGCCGAGCGCGCCGACGGTGCGTTCCAGCAACTTGCCGCGATCAAGTGCCCGTGGCCCGGCATCGTCGCATCCGGCCTCGCGGCGCGCTTCGAACAGGAGCGGCAGATCCTCGCGCGCCTCGAGGAGGCGCGCATCGCGCGCCTCCTCGACGGCGGTGTGCGCGGCGACGGCACGCCGTGGCTCGCGCTCGAGTACGTCGACGGCGTCGCGATCACGACCCATTGCGACGAGCGTCGCCTCGCGCTCGGTGCACGGCTCGCGCTGTGGTGCGACGTCGCCGCTGCGGTCGCCGCCGCGCATCGGCAACTGATCATCCATCGCGACCTCAAGCCTGCCAACGTGCTCGTGAGCCGAGACGGCGCGGTCAAGCTGCTCGATTTCGGCATCGCCAAGCTGCTCGACCCGCAGGGTTTCCCGAACGCGGCGCCGGCGACGCTCGGTGACGCGCGCGCGCTCACGCGCGAGTACGCGAGCCCGGAACAGCTGCGCGGCGATGCGGTGACGACGGCGAGCGACGTTTTCCAGCTCGGCGTGCTGCTGCTCGAACTCGCGACCGGCGTGCAGCCGTTCCGCGCGGCGGGCGGCGCCGCGGCAGGGTGCGAGCGGGGCGGGCTCGACGACGAGTCCACGCGCGCATCCGCGCTCGTCGTGCGCGGCGACGACGCGGCGGCGCGTGCCACCCTGCGCTCGACGACGCCGCGGGCCCTCGCGCGCCAGCTGCGCGGCGACTTCGACGCTATCGTGCATCGCGCGCTCGCCGGGCCCGTCGGCGAGCGCTACGCGTCGGTCGATGCGCTGCGCGAAGACGTCGCCCACTGGTGTGGGGGCCGGCCCGTGCGTGCGCGACGCGCGAGCCCGCTGCAGCGTGCGCGCCAGTGGCTGCGCCGGCACCGCGTGCTCGCGCTCGCGATCGCAGCCGTGGCCGCGCTCGGTATCGCCTACGTGCTCGCGGTCGTGTCGCAGTCGCGCCGGCTCGAGCAGGAAGCGGCGATCAACCGCGCGCTGCGCGACTACCTCGTCGGCTGGTTCCAGACCGCCGACCCCGGCGACATGAAGTCGAACGATCCGCGCGCGAGCCAGATGTTAGCCGACGGGCTCGCCAATGCGCGGCGCGATCTGGGTGCGCAACCCGAGCTGCAGGCGGCCGTGATCGGTCTCATCGGCGAGGTGTACATGGCGCGCGGCGAATACGCGCTCGCCGAGCCGCCGATCCGCGAGGCGCTCGCGCTGCATGCGTCGCTGCGCGATCTCGCGCCGGAATGGCGCGGCGCGGGCAAGGCGAGCCTCGCCACGCTGCTCCATTTCAGCGGACGCTATGCGGACGCCGAGACCCTGTTTGGCGAAGCGCTCGACGAGCGCGTCGCCGCGATCGGCGAGACGGCGCGCTGGACGCTGTCGACCCGGCACTACTACGGCGACCTGCTGCACAGCCGCGGTCGCTACGCCGATGCCGGCGCGCAGCTCGCGCGCGCCGTCGACGGCGCGCGCGCGACCGCCGGCGAGGCCGATTCGCTCACGGCCGCGATCGAGCGCAACCTCGCCGACGTGCGGCGCGACGCGGGCGACTACCCCGAGGCCGAGCGCCTGTACCTCGGCGCGATCGCGACACAGGTCGCGGCGCACGGCGAGACGCACCCGAACACGATCGCGAGCCGTCTCGGCTATGGCCGACTTTTGCTCGATGTCGGGCGCTACGGCGAGGCCGCCGCGCAGATCGAACCCGCGTTCGCGCGCCTCGCCGCTGCGTCCAGCGCGACCTCGCCCGCGACCGTCTACTGGGAGCGCGTGATCGCCGAGCTCGAGGAAGCGCGCGGTGCGTTCGACGACGCCGCACGACGCGTCGAGCGCATCGACGCCGACCTGCGCGGTCGCGTGCCCGACGGCCACATCCTCCACGGCTACACCGCGCTCGATGCGGGCTTCGTCGCGCTCGCGCGCGGCGACGCGCGCGCGGCCGCGGTGCATTTCGCGCGTGCGCGCCGCGTGTTCGACGGCGTGCAGCCACTCGGCCATCCGCGCCGCATCGAGGCCGCTCTCGGCGAGGCGCTCGTCGCACGACGCGGCGGCGACGCGGCGGCCTCGGCCCGCTTGCTCGACGATGCCGAAGCGCAGGCGCGCGCGCAGCTCGCGGCGGATCATCGCCTGTTCGCCGCACTCGCACTCGCGCGCGGCGAGTCGCTGCCGGCCGCGGTGCCGGCGGGGCTCGCACCGCTGCGCGTGCAGCGCGCGCTCGCCGCCGGAGGTTCACGATGAACGCCGCACGCCCGCAGCCGGCCGCTCGTCGCCTGCCCGTTCTCGCGGCCCTGCTCTTCTCGACCGGCGTGCATGCGGGGGGTGCCCCGCTGCCCGACCTCGTGCTGCGCGACGGCTTCGACCGACCGGAGTCGGCCGACATCGCGCCGATGTCGGACGAGTTCTCGTCCGCGGCGACGCTCGGCGACTGGCAGCGCATCTGGCGTACCGAATACTGGGGCCGCGATCCCCTCGAACGGCTCGACATCGGCGTCTCGCTCGCCGGCTGGATCACGTTCGTGCCGTGGACGAGCACGTGGTACGAGGACTACGTCGGCGAGCTCGCGTTCCAGCAGGTCAGCGGCGACTTCGTCGCGACGACGCGCGTGCGGGCGCGCGCGCGCGACGGCGACAACCCGCACGGCGGCAGCCATGGCGGCGCGGCGGGATCGGAGTTCTCGCTCGCGGGCATCCTCGTGCGCGCGCCGCACGATGACGTCGCCTGCTGCGACGATGGCTGGTGGCACGCAGGGGCGGAGCGCTACGTCTTCCTCTCGTTCGGCGCGGCCGACCAGCCGGGCACGTACCAGCTCGAAGCGAAGACGACACGCGCGGCGATCCCGCCCGAGACGCACAGCGTGTCCAGCCTCGAGATCGCGCCGGCGCCGGGCGACGAAGAGGAGCTTCGCGTCGCGCGCATCGGCGGCGCGCTGCTGTTGCTCGTGCGCGGCCCCGGCGCGTGGTGGGCGGTGCACCGGCGCTGGCGCCGCGACGATTTCCCGCTCGCGCTGCAGGTCGGCATGACGGTCTACACCGACTGGGCGATCGCCTCGACGTACCCGTACGCCGAACACAATCGCACGCGCATCGAGCACGCCTGGCTCGACCCCCAGACGCCTGCCGATCCGGACCTGCGCGCACAGTTCGACTACTTCCGCTTCGCGCGCCCGCACGTGCCGGCGACGCTCACCGGGCTCGATCTCACCGATCCCGGCGCCGTGAGCGACGCCGACCTGCTCGCATTCCTCGGCGACCCGTTGCCTTGACGCGACGATCGCGTGCGTGCGCGCGATTGACGCCGTCGCCGCGCCGGCCGACGATCGCCGCATGAATCTGCTCGCACATGCCCTGCTCGCGGGGCCGGACGACGACGTGCGATTCGGCAGCCTGATCGGCGATTTCGTGCGCGGCGCGATCGATCCCGCGCTCGCGCCGCGCGTACGTGCCGGCATTGCGCTGCATCGCACCGTGGACGCGTACACCGACGCCCATCCGCGCGTCGCCGACGCGCGTGCGCAGTTCGCGCCGCCGTACCGCCGCTATGCAGGCATCCTGCTCGACGTGTGGTTCGACCACCTGCTCGCACGCGACTGGTCGCGTTGGGGCGAGGGTCCGCTCGCGACGTTCTCGGTCGACGTGCGTGCCTTGCTCGAACGACGCGCGGACGAGGTGCCGCCGCGCATGCGCCGCTTCGTCGATTACCTGCGTCGCAACGACCTGCCCGAACGCTACCGCGAACGCGCGATGATCGCCGAGGTGTTCCGCGGTCTGTCGCAGCGGCTGTCGCGGGAAAACCCGCTCGCGCAGGCACTGCCTGTGGTCGAGACTCAGGCGGGTGCGCTCGAAGCGGATTTCGCGGCGTTCTTCCCGGATCTGCTCGCCTACGCAGAGCGCGAACGAGCGAGGCTCGGCTGCGCGTGAACGAGCACGTCGCGACCGCCCTCACCGGCGGACGCGGAAGCAATATGTGGGAGCGCCGGAAGGCGCGATGCTTCGTAGGGCGGTACGCGCTCGCGCGTGCCGCCGCAACCTCGCGGCGGCGACCCGGCGGGACTCGCCTCTACGCGGCTCGACCCGCCCTAAACCGACCCAAGTGAAGAGCGTGCGATGTCGGATGAATCGCGCAAGCAGGGCTTCTCAAGCAGCCGTCCCTGGAGCTATCGCCGTCGGTCCGTCCTGGACCGACCCAAGTGACGCGCACGCTGCCTGAGGGCAGCGTGCAAGCGCGTCACTTGACCTGGCTGGCGATCCACTCGACGGTGGCCTTGACCTGCGCGTCGTTGAGCGCGGGGTTGCCGCCACGCGCGGGCATGACGCCTGCCTTGCCCGTATAGCCTTCGATCGCATGCTTGACCAGCGTGTCGATCCCTTGCGCGACGCGCGGCGCCCAGGCCGCCTTGTCGCTGACCTTCGGCGCGCCGCCGGCGCCCGTGTCGTGGCAGCTGTGGCAGAGGTTGCCGTAGATCGTCTTGCCGTCGGTCGTGCCGCCGTAGGCGACCTGCGCCGCGGCTGCCTTCGCGGCCGCCTCCTGCGCGGCCTGCATCGCCGCGCGGCCGGTATCGCCGGCGTAGACGCCACCGACGGGCGCGATGCGCTCGGCGAGGACTTTCGCGCGATCCGGATTTTCCTCGGGCGGATGCTTCGAATAGATGTACGAGCCGAGCGCGACAAGCAGCACGGCGACCAGCACGAGGAATGCGATCAGCTGTGCGAAGTGCTTGAGGAAGACCACGTCGGTCTTGGGAACGGGATTGGTCACGGAACCACCTCGAAAAAACGCGATTCACCGGGCCAGGGCCCGTTCGGCGTACAAAAAAGTCTCGGGATTATAGCGGGCACGCCCCGGCCCGCGGAAGGAGCTGCCACGCGCATCGGCGCGCGGGCCGGCGGAGCGACCCGGGCGTCGGCTATACTGCGCCCCCGCCGGCGGCTCCGATCGCCGGCGCGACGATGCGCCCGTAGCTCAGCTGGATAGAGTACCGCCCTCCGAAGGCGGTGGTCGGAGGTTCGAATCCTCTCGGGCGCGCCACCCCCTGCATGCCACGGCCCGCTGCGTCACCGCGCGCGGCTCCGCGCCCGACCCTGCCGTGAACCCTCGCGCCCGCGTCGGGCGCCTCGATGGCGACACGGCGCCGTTGCGGGCGTTCCGGGTCAGTTGACCGGAATCAACTCGCCCGCGCGGCCGATTGCGGACAATCCACGCATGCCAGCGGAAACGGGAACCCCGACGAGGAGCGCTCCGATGCGCGGTCTGTGCCTGCGCTTCTATTTCTCCGACAGCCCGAGCGAACCGGGGTTGCCCCGCTACGAATGGCTGTTGCAGCACGCGCGCAGCATCGGCATGCCGGGCGGCTCGGCCTTCCGCGCGGTCGGCGGATTCGGCCGGCACGGCGGCCTGCACGAACCGCGTTTCGGCGAACTGCCGGGGAACCAGCCCGTGCTGGTCGAATTCGTGCTGCCGGAGGACGACGCCCGGCGCCTGCTCGATTCGCTCGCGGGCGAGCCGATCGCGCTCACCTACGTGCGCGCGCCGGTCGAGTTCGGCCTCGTCGGCGGACGTTCCTGAACCCAAGAGTGACGCCATGCGCTGGAAGAACGACCCGCACCGCTACAGCTCCGCCTCGATCGCGCTGCATTGGGCGATGGTCGTACTCGTCGTCGGTGCGTACGCGAGCGCCGAACTTCGCGAGGCGTTCGCGCACGGCAGCGCTCAGCGCGCCTGGCTGATGTCGGCGCACGCGTTCGCGGGCCTCGCCGTGTTCGTGCTCGTGTTCGCGCGGCTGGCACTGCGCGCGGGGCCGCGCCCGGCGATCGTGCCGGCGCCGTCGCGGCTGCAGTCGATCCTCGCCGCGGCGATGCACGTCCTGCTGTACGCGTTCATGGTCGCGATGCCCCTGATCGGCTGGCTGCTCGTGAGCGCCGAGGGCACGGACGTCGGCTTCGGCGCGTTCCGCCTGCTGCCGCTCGTCGCGCCCGACCACGCGCTCGCCGACTTCGCCGAGGACCTCCACGAAGGCATCGCCAACGTCGGTTATGCGCTCGTCGGCGGACACGCGGGCGCCGCCCTCGTGCACCACTACCTGCGGCACGACGACACCCTGCGGCGCATGCTTCCCTGGCGCACGAAGCAACGTTGACGGCGGCGGTGCGGCGAGCCGCTCACACGCGATGGAGGCTCGCATGAACGACCCGCAGACCGCTCGAGCCGAAGGCGCGCCGATCGCGGCCGAGCGCGGGCTGGACGGCGCGGAAGCGCAGCGCCGGCTCGCGCGCGATGGCGCGAACGAACTGCCGGCGACGCGGCGACGCGGCGTCGTGGCGCGCACCATCGCGGTCCTGACCGAACCGATGTTCGTGCTGCTCGGCGTCGCGATGGCGCTCTACCTCGTGCTCGGCGACGTCGGCGAGGCTCTCGTGCTGTCCGCGTCGGTCGTCGTCGTGGTCGGCATCACGCTCTACCAGGCCGGCAAGTCGGAGCGCGCGCTCGACGCGTTGCGCGACCTGTCGGCGCCGCAGGCGACCGTCGTGCGCGACGGCGCGCGCACGCGCATCGATGCGCGCCGGCTCGTCGTCGGCGACGTCGTCGTGCTCGGCGAAGGCGATCGCGTGCCGGCCGATGCGCGCCTGCTCGAAACGACCCAGCTCGGCGTCGACGAATCGCTCCTGACCGGCGAGGCGCTGCCGGCGCCCAAGCGCCTCGATGCGGCCAGCGTCGACACCGCTGCGCCGACGCGCAGCGACCACGTGTACTGGGGCACCCTCGTCGTGCACGGACATGCGCTCGCCGAGGTCGTCGCGACCGGCGCGCGCACGGCGGCCGGCCGCATCGGCGCATCGATCGAGCGCACGACCACGCCGCGCAGCCCGCTGCAGCGGGAAATCGACCGTGCCGTGGTCTTCTTCGCAGCCGCGGGCCTCGCGCTGTGCGCGATCGTCGCGGCGCTGTATGCGCTGCTGCGCGGTGGTTGGGTCGATGCGCTGCTCGCAGGCGTGACGCTCGCGATCGCGAACGTGCCGGAGGAGTTTCCGGTCGTATTGACGGTGTTCCTCGCCCTAGGAGCGTGGCGGCTCGCCCGCGAGCACGTGCTCACGCGACGCATTCCCGCGATCGAGACGCTCGGCGCGATCACCGTGCTGTGCGTCGACAAGACCGGCACGCTGACCGAGAACCGCATGCGCATCGCGGCGCTGCGCGGCGCGGACGGACGATGGGACGCCGGCAGCGGCGCGCCGGCCGGAGCGGCGTTCGATGCCGTGCTCCGCGCGGCCGCGCTCGCCTGCCGCGTCCATCCGACCGACCCGATGGAGCGCGCGATCGTCGAGGC
>NZ_DATDMY010000335.1:0-32486 GCF_036518555.1 Dokdonella sp.
GCCGATCGCGGCCATGATCGAGAACGTCGTGCCGCTGAGCCAGAACAGCCAGAACACACCGAACACCGAGAAAACGAACGTCGTGAGGATCGCCAGCGGATAGATCAGCGACTCGAACATCGCGCACATGACGATGTAGACGAGTACGAGCGCGATGAGCGTGTTGAACAACATCTGTTGGCCGGCCTGGTCTTCGCGATCGAAGCCCTGGCCGAAGCTCCAGCGGTAGCCGGGCGGGAACGCGAACGTGTCCAGCGCTTCGGTGATTTCCTTGCGCGCGTCCTGCATCGTCTTCTTTTCGCCGAGGTTCGCGGTGATCTTCAGCGCGGTCAGGCGATCGACGCGCTGGATCGCCGAGGCGGTCTCGTGCGAGTCGGTGCGCAGCATCGTCAGCAGCGGCACCTGCGTGCCGTCGGGCGCGCGCAACTTGAAGTCGGACAAGCCTGAAAGGCTCTGCGTGTCGGCGCCCTGGAAGCGCAGCCACACGGGCAGTTGGCGGTCGTCGGCGTGGAAGTCCTTGAGCGGCATGCCGCGCAGCGCGATCTGGATGTAGTTCGCGACCGTCTGCGCGTCGAAGCCGTACTGCTTGGCTCGGATCCGATCGACCTGGGTCGCGACTTCGCGATCGCCGTTGCCCTTCTCGGCGCGCACGTCGCGCAGGCTCGGCAGGTGCGAAAGCACGTTGATCACGTTCGGCGCGAGCTCGCGCAGTTCCTCCATCGAATCGCCGATCAGCGAGATGTCGACGCCGCCGCCGAGTCCGCCGTCGCCGTTGCCGTCGAAGCCGACCTTGCCCGTCGCGAGCTTGGGAAGGCCCTTGCGGATGTCCTCCTTGATCGCCGACGACGAGCGATTGCTGCCGTAGCCGAACAGGTCCTTCGCCCACTCGATCACGCCCGGCTTCTTGTCCTGCAGCAGCACGCGCGTCATCGCCTGGCCCTGCTCGGAGTACCAGGTGTAGACCGAGGTGATCTCGAACTTCTCGCGGTTGTCGTTGAGGTACTTCTCGACCTTCATGACCTCGGGCTTGAGATCCTGCAGGCGGTAGTTCGCGTTGAGCTGGTAGAACATGCGCAGGTTGCGCGCCTCGCCGCCGCCGAAGAAGTCCATCTTCGTCTGCGTCATCGGTACGAAGCTCGCGATGACGAGGGCGAGCACGCCGAGCATGGTCCAGCGGCGGTGCGCGAGCGTCCAGGCGACGAAGCGCCCGTAACGGTCGCGCAGGCGCGTGATCGCGTTCTCGCGACCTAGGAACTTCGGCGGGGGCATGCGCGAGGCGAACATCGGCACGATGCTGACCGCGACGAGCCACGAGGCGAGGTGGGCGATCGACATCGCGATCGCGACCTGGGCGAGGAAGATCGAGATGTTGTTGGCCTCGCCGAAGATGTTCGGCAGGAACACGACCACGCTCGACAGCGTGCCCGCGGCGATCGCGACGCCGACGACCTGGGTGCCCTGCACCGCGCAGTACCACGGCTTGTCGGGAAACTTTTCGCGGTACTGGTAGATGCTCTCGACCACGACGACGGCGTTGTCGACGAGCATGCCGACCGCGAGCAGCAGCCCCATCATCGACAGCACGTTGAGGCTGATGCCGAAGAAGTACATGCAGCCGAGCGTCATCACGAAGCAGATCGGGATCGACAGCGATACCATCAGCGTCGAAGGCCAGTCGCGCAGGAAGAAGAACAGCACGAGCACCGACAGCAGCGTGCCCTCGAGTCCGGCCTTGCCCAGCTGCGAGAGCGAGCCGGTCACGCTCTCGGCCTGGCTCTCCATCGCATAGACCTGCATGCCCTTGAGCTCGGGCGAAGCCTGGATCTTCTTCACCTCGGCCATCACCGCGGTGCCGACGTCGACGAGGTTCGCATTGCGCTCGCGGCGGATGTCGACGCCGATCGCGGGCTTGCCGTCGAGGCGGCGCGCGAAGTCGACGCGCGCGGGCCGCAGCGTGACGGTCGCGATGTCGCCGAGCTTGAGGCCCTGGGCGTCGAGCGGCACCGAGCGGATGTCCTCGAGCGTGCGCCATTGGCCTTGCGGCTGCACGCGGAAACGCGTGCCCGCGCCATCGACCTGCCCGGCCGAGATCGCGAAGTTCGCGTTCGACAGCGTGGTGTAGAGGTCGTTGAGGTTGATGTTGTGCGCGCTGAGCCGGTCCGAGGACAGTTCGATCTGCACCTCGGGCTTGCCGATGCCGGAGATGTCGACGTTGGCGACGCCCGGTATGCGTTCGAGCGGGCGCTTGATCTCGCGCTCGATGAGCTCGTACGCGTTGGAGAGGTCCGCGCCGTTCGAGGCGATGCGCAACTGCAGCACCGGCTCGTCCGAGGTGGAGAACTTCTGCACGAAGTAGCGCTGCATGTCCGACGGCAGGTCGGCGCGGATCGCATCGATCTTCTCGCGCGCCTGCACCGCCTTGATCGCGACGCTCTCGCCCCATTTGAACTCCATGAAGATCTGCGCGGACTCGGCGTCCGAGGTGGAGTTCATGCGCTTGATGCCGGGCAAGGTCGCGAGCGCCTCCTCGACCGGCCGCGTGATCGTGCGTTCGATCTCAGCCGGCGTCGAGCCCGGATACGGGATCTGCACGAACAGAAACGGCGCGTCGATGCTCGGGAACTGCTCGAGCGGCAACCGGAAGGCGGCGATCAGGCCGATCACCACCATCGTCACGAAGAACATGATCGCCGTGACGGGTCGCTTCAGGCTGAGCTCGGCGAGCGTCATGCGCGCTGTCCCTCCGGATGGAAGCCTTCGATCGCGAGGTCGTCGTCCGAACCGGCGTGCTCGACCTTTGCGTGCCGGCGCGCGCCGCGTTCGACGTACCACGCGTCGCCGCGCCGATCGAGCAGGTCATAGACGATCGGGATCACGACCAGCGTGAGCAGCGTCGACACGGCGAGGCCGCCGATCACCGTGAGCGCCATCGGCGCGCGCACCTCGGCGCCTTCGCCCCAGCCGAGTGCGAGCGGGGCGAAACCGATCAAGGTACACAAGGTCGTCATCACGATCGGCCGCAGGCGCGACTCGGCGCCCTGCGCGAGCGCTTCGCGCTTGGGCACGCCGGCTTCGCGCAGCTGGTTGACGCGGTCGATCAGCACGATCGCGTTCTTCACGACGATGCCGACCAGCATGATGAGGCCGATGAATACGACCACCGAGATCGCCGACCCCGACAGCTTGAGCGCGAGGATAGCGCCGACCGCGGCGAGCGGGATCGAGAACATGATCACGAACGGGTGCAGCAGCGACTCGAACTGCGACGCCATCACGAGGTAGACGAGGAAGATCGCGAGGCCGAGCGCGAACAGCAGTGACTGCACCGACGAATCGAGCTCCTCGCTCTGGCCGCCGATGCGCACCTTCACGCCCGCGGCGAGCGGATTCTTCGCGACGAGGCCTTCGACCTCCTTCACCGCACTCGCGAGATCGCCCTCGCGCAGGTTCGCCGATACGATCGCGACGCGCTCCTGGCTCACGCGATGGATCTCGCTCGGGCCTTCGGTCGCGATCACGTCGGCGACTGCGGACAGGCGCACTGGCGTGTCGGCGCTCGACTGCGAGGTGTCGGCGAGCGTGCCGCCGCTGCCGTCGCTGCCGTTGGCGTCGCCGCCGCTGGAACCGCCGCCACCCATCGCGCCCGCGGCGCTGCTGGTCGAGCCGCTGCCCGAACCGTTCGCGCCCTTCGCGGAGATGTAGCCGACGACGAGGTTGCGCACGTCGTCGACGCCGGTGCGGTCGGCAGCGCGAGCGCGCACGAGCACGTCGATCTTGCGATCGCGGAAGTCGTAGCGCGTGGCGACCTCGCCCTTGACCTTGCGCACGACGCGATCGGCGATCTCGCGCGTGGTCAGGCCGAGCGCGGCGGCGCGGTCCTGGTCGAAATGCACCTGGATCTCCGGATAGCCGCCCTCCACCGTCGATTTGACGTCGGCGAAGCGCGGCGAGCCCTTCATGAGTTCGGCGAGGCGCTGGCCGCCCTTGGCGAGCGTGTCGAGGTCGTAGCCGCGGATCTCGATTTCGAGCGGTGCCGAGAAGCTGAAGAGCTCGGGCCGCGCGAACTTGACGCTCGCATCGGCGCGCGTCATGCCCTGGCGCAAGCGCTCGATCTCGGCCGCCTCGATCTTCTTGCTGCCGCCGTCCTTGAGCGCGATCGACAGCCGCGCGATGTTCTCGCCCGATTCTGTCGGGTTCGCGTCGAGGCGCGTGCCGGTGCCGGCGACGCCGTAGATCGATTCGACGCCCGGGTCCTTCGCATGGCGCGTCGAGATCTCGTCGACGACCTTGTCGGTCTCCGCGAGCGGCGTGCCCGGCGGCAAGGTCACCGTCATGTTGAAGCGACCCTGCGCGAGCTGCGGGATGAGGTCGAGGCCGAGCGTCGGCACGAGCGCGAGCGTCGCGACGAGCGCAGCGACCGCGAAGCCGAGCACCGGCCACGGACGCGCGAGCGCCTTCGGCAGGAAGCCGTGATAGGCCATCGCCGCCCGCTCGTACGGCCACAGCACGACGACCGCAATGCGCTTGAGCACGTAGCCGATCCCCGCGCCGATCGGCCGGAACACGAGGAAGCCGAGCAGCGCGAAGAGGCGCACGATGTAGGAGATCACGAGCATCACGAGCAACGTGACGACGTAGAGCACGGCGAGCAGCACCGAGAAAGGCAACAGCACGACGAGCAGCGCCCAGCGCAGCACGACGGGCCAGCGCTTTTCGAGCGGCCAGGCGATCATCGGGAGGACCGAGCGGGTCTTGCGCCAGAGCGGATCGGCTTGCACCGGCTCGTCCTTGTACGCGAGCGGCGAGCGCCCCTTGAGCGAGGCGAGCATCGGGATCAAGGTCATCGCGACGACGAGCGAGATGAGCATCGCGAACGTGATCGTGAGCGCCTGGTCGCGGAACAGCTGGCCGGCGACGCCCTGCACGAATACGAGCGGGAAGAACACCGCGACCGTCGTCAACGTCGAAGCGGTCACCGCCATGCCCACTTCGGCCGTGCCGCGCACGGCCGCCTCGACGATCGACGCGCCCTTCTCGCGCAGCCGCGCGATGTTCTCGAGCACGACGATCGAGTCGTCGACGACCATGCCGGTCGCGAGCGCGAGGCCGCCGAGCGACATCACGTTGAGCGAGAGGTGCAGCTGGTCCATGAAGAAGAACGTCGCGATCAGCGAGACCGGTAGCGACAGGGAGATGATGAACGTGCTCCACGAGTCGCGCAGGAAGAAGAAGATGATGAGGATCGCGAGCACGCCGCCGATCAGCGCGTCCTTCTTCACGTCGCTGAGCGCGCCTTCGATGAACACCGACTGGTCCTCGATCATGCCGAGGTTCGTATCGGCCGGCAGCGACTTCTTCAGTCGCTCGATCTCGGCCTTGACCGCATTGGCGACGCTCACCGTGTTGGCGTCGCCTTCCTTGTAGATCGCGAGCTCGATCGCCTCGTGGCCGTCGATGCGCACGATGCCTTCGCGTTCCTTGAAGCCCTGGCGCACCTCGGCGATGTCCTTGAGCCGGATCGGCACGTTGCCGTCGATCTTGACGAGCAGCTCGCGCATCTCGTCGAGCGTCTTGAACTGGTTGATCGTGCGCACGAGGAAGCGCTGGCTGCCCTCGTCGATGCGGCCGCCGGACGCGTTGACGTTCTCGTTCTTGAGGCGCGTGTTGACGTCGTTGATGTCGATGCCGAGGCGCGCGAGCTTCTGCTGGTCGATCAGCACCTCGATCTCGTCCTCGAGGCCGCCACCGACCTTGACCGCGGCGACGCCAGCGACCGGCTCGAGGTGCTTCTTGAGGTCGTCGTCGGCGAAGCGGCGCAGTTGCTTGAGGCGCGCCTCGTCGGTGTCGCCCTTGGCCGTCAGGCCGAGCCGGATGATCGGATCGGTCGACGGGTTGAAACGCAACAGCAGCGGCTTCTTCGCTTCGAGCGGCAGCTGCACCGTGTCGAGCTTGTCGCGCACCTCGAGGCTCGCCATGTCCATGTCGGTGCCCCAGGCGAACTCGAGCACGACGTCGGACTGGCTCGTGCGCGAGACCGAATGCACCTTGCGCACGTTCTTCACCACGCCGACCGCTTCCTCGATCGGCTGGCTGATGAGGTTCTCGATCTCGAGCGGCGCCGCACCTTCGTAGTCGGTGCGCACCGTGAGGGTCGGGTACGACAGGTCCGGCAGAAGGTTGACCTTGAGCCCGCTCAGGCCGATCAGGCCGAACAGGACCAGCGTCACGGTCAGCATGCCGATCGTGACGCGCCGGCGGGTCGCCAGCTCGGGCAGGTTCACGAATGCTTCTCCGTCGACGCGACCGACGCCATCGCATCGGGGCTCTTGCTCGCGCTCTCGAGCACCTGCACCTCGGTCCCCTCGCGCACCGCATTGCGGCCGATCGTGATCACGCGCTCGCCGTCGGCGAGGCCGTCGCGGATTTCGATGCGATCGCCTTCCGCATAGCCGGTCTTGACCACGCGGCGCTTGGCCACGAACGCCGGAGGCGCAGGCTTCGCCGTCTCGGCCGCGACCGCCTCGCCCGCCTTGCCCTTCGGCGCTTGCTTGCCGTCCTTCTTGTCGTCCTTCGGCGGCGCGGGTTCGACCACGAACACCGAACTCACGCCGTCTTCTTCGACGATCGCGTTGCGCGGCACGACGAGCGCGTCGTGGCGCTGGTCGTAGGTGACCTCGATACGGCCGAACATGCCCGGCTTCAGCGTCGCGGTCGAATCGCGGAACGCGCAGGTGACGCGGAAGGTGCCGCTCGCTGCGTCGACGACCGGCGCGATGCGCGCGATCGAGCCGTCGAACGACTTGCCGCCGAGCGCGTCGACGCGCATGCGCACCGGTTGGCCCGCCTTGAGCGTGTCGAGGTCCCGTTCGGGCACGTTGAGCACTGCCTCGAGCGGATCGAGGTCGACGATCTGGAACATCGCCTGGTTCAGCTGCACGAGATTGCCGAGCTTGACCGAGCGCTTGGCGATCACGCCCGAGATCGGCGCGACGACGCGCGTGTAGGACAGGTCGATCTGCGCGCCGTCGACGATGGCCTTCTGCGTCTCGAGGTCGTACTTCGTGCTGTCGTAGTCGGCCTTCGGCGTGATCTTGAGCGCAAAGCCCTTGTCGGCCTTGTCGTAAGCGGCCTGCGCCTTCTTCAGGGTCGCCGACGCCTGCGCGAGCTTGTTGCGTGCCGCATCGCTGTCGAGCTCGGCGAGCACCTGGCCCTTCTGCACGTGCATGCCTTCCTCGACGAAAAGCTTGAGCACGATGCCGGTCGTCTTGGCGACGACCTGTGCGTCACCGACGGCCTCGAGCGTGGCGGTGCCGGAGTAGTTGGCCGTGATCGTCTGGTGCGAGGCCGGGGCGACCTCGACCGGGATCGATGTCTGCGCGTTGGCGTCCTTGCCCATGCCGTCGCCACCGCCAGCACCGCAGGCGGAAAGCAGGGCGATGGAAGCCGCGAGCGAACAGCTGCGCAGGATTCGGAAACCGCGGAAATTCGGGGTTGCGGCGAGATTCGGGAGCATCGGAGTCGGCCTGGGGGAGGGTTGACTTGGTGTTATAGTAGACTACATCACTAGCAAAGTGCAATAGCCTGGCAGCCCGGCGATCTCGACCCCCTGGGGTCGCCGCGTCCTTGCTGCCCTGCCGTTGCAGCAGGGTGACGATCCGTGCGGCGATGCTGCGCCAGATCCGCCGCGCCGTCGTGAGCCGGTAGTCACGCCGCGGCTTCGCCCTTGGATGCACGCGCGGCGCAAAGAGTTGCGTGCCGCGGCGCGTCGCCGTCGTCCGGAGCGGCGTGTTTCGTGCATGCCGGCGGTGGCCGCCGGCGACGGTTGGCCGCTATACTCCCCGGGCTTGACGCCCGAGAAGTTCAACCAACGCCGCACCGGAACGAAAATGACCCGAGCGCCCCTGCTTGCCGCTGTCCTGCTGATCACTTCCCTGCCCAGCTTCGCCGCCGACAAAGGCGACGCCGCCGCGGGCAAAACGAAGGTCTACACCTGTGCCGGCTGCCACGGCATCCCGGGTTGGAAGAACCCCTATCCGAACTATCACGTGCCGAAGATCGGTGGGCAGAACTACGACTATCTCGTCGCGGCGTTGAACGGATACAAGAAGGGCGAGCGCGCCCACCCGACGATGCGCGCGCAAGGCGAAAGCCTGTCCGAGCAGGACATCCGCGACATCGCGACCTACCTTTCCAGCCTCACGCCCTGAGCCAGGACCGCACGAGATGAAGCGTTACCCCGCATCGCTGTTGATCACGACGCTCGCCGTCTGCGCGGCGCCCGCCTTCGCCAAGGGCGACATCGAAGCCGGCAAGGCGAAGGCCGTGCCGTGCCAGGCCTGCCACGGTGCCGACGGCAACGCCGCCGACCCGCAGTACCCGCGGCTCGCCGGCCAGTACCACGACTACCTCGAGCGCGCGCTGCGCGAATACAAGTCCGGCGACCGCAAGAACCCGATCATGGCCGGTTTCGCGACCACGTTGTCCGACGAAGACATCGTCAACGTCGCCGCGTACTTCTCGAGCCTGCCGGGCAGCAAGTTGACCGACCTGCACGACAAGGTGCAGGGCGACTGATCCGCGCGGGCGCGGCGCCATGCCGCGCCCGCCTCGCGCCGGCGCCCGTGCCGGCACGCTCCCTGCGCAAGGATTCTCAGCTCCGCGTCGTTCAGGCGTTCGCCGGCCGCTTGTAGTACGGCGTGCTGCCGCTCGCGTGATCGGTCGCATCGGCGACGCCGCTGACTTCGGGTACACGCGCCTTCAGCGTTTGTTCCACGCCGCCACGCAGGGTCTTGTCGACCATGCCGCAGCCGTGGCAGCCGCCGCCGAACTGCAGTACCACGACGCCGTCGGCCGTCACTTCGCGCAGGCTCACGCGTCCGCCGTGCGACGCGAGCTGCGGGTTGATCTCGCTCTCGATCACGTAGCGCACGCGCTCGACCACGCTCGCGTCCGCGCCGGGTACGCTGCCGCGCAACGCGGGCGCGCGAATGGTCAGCTCACCGCCGGTCGCGTTGCGCGCGAAGTCGATCGTCGCGCCGTCGAGGAACGGCACGCTGTGGGCGTCGACGAACAGCGAAAAGCCGTCGCATTCGACTTCCCACTCGCTGCCGTCGCGGTCGGACGGCTCGCTGAATTCGAGCTGGCAATCGCCCTTCGGCGTGCCCGCGTCGACCGCTACGACGCGGATGCCGAGCCCGGGCAGCGCCTGCTGCTCGACGAGCCTGCGGAAATGCTCCTGCGCCGAAGCCGACAACGAAATCATGACTGCGTGCCCCGATCCTGTGCTCTTGATGAGAAGTGCCGCCATGGATGGCCGCTCTTTCTTTCGCGGACAGCACGTCCGCAAAGAAACAGCACCAGTTTAGTCCTGAATTGCCCGCGCGTCATCCGCCCTATACTCGCGCATCGTCTCCGCAGGGTCTTCCCACATGACGTATTCGATCGAATCGCTGCGCACGCAGCATTGCGTGCCGCGCAAGGGAAAGGACGCCGGTCTCTCGTCCGACGACGTCGTTGCCGGCCTCGCCGCGCTCGCGGGCTGGCAGCGCACGTCCGACGGCAGCGGCATCCGCAAGGAATTCCGTTTTCCCGACTATTTCCACACCATGGCTTTCGTGAACGCGGTCGCTTCGATCGCCCACCGCGAGGACCATCATCCCGACCTCGAGGTGCACTACGACCGCTGCGCGGTGCACTACTCGACCCACGACGTGGGCGGACTTTCGCTCAACGACCTCATTTGCGCGGCGCGCGTCGAAGACATCCGCGCGACCTGAATCCGAACCGCGTGCCGCGTCGTAGGAGAAGTACGCCCCGAGAGGATCCGACATGACGCCATGCGACGCACGCGGTGCCGCAGCGCCGGCAGGGACACAGCGCCCGTGAGCGTCGCGCTCGTCTGGTTCCGCCGCGACCTGCGCCTCGCCGACAACCCTGCGCTGTCGGCCGCGCTCGCCTCGCACGCCACGGTCGTTCCCGTCTACGTGCACGCGCCGGAAGAGGAAGCCCCCTGGTCGCCGGGGGCCGCGAGCCGCTGGTGGCTCCACCATTCGCTCACGAGCCTCGATCGCGACCTGCGCGCATGCGGCGCGGCGCTGCACGTACGCGAAGGCGGGAGCCTCGCGACATTGCGCGAGCTCGCCGCCACGACGGGCGCTCGCGCGGTGTACTGGAACCGGCAGTACGAACCGGCATCGATCGCCCGCGACACCACGATCAAGTACGCATTGCGCGCAACCGGCGTCGACGCGAGCAGCTTCAATGCAACGCTGCTGTGCGAGCCCTGGGAGATCGCAACCGGCTCCGGCGGTCCGTATCGCGTGTTCACGCCGTACTGGCGCAACCTGCGCGCGCGCCTCGAGGTGCGGCCGCCCCTGCCGGCGCCCAAGCGCGTACCTGGACCGACGTCGAGCCCTTCCACGATCGAATCGCTCGGCTTGTTGCCGCGCATCCGCTGGGACGCGGGATTCGACGCCTGCTGGCGCCCCGGCGAGTCCGGTGCCGAGGCCGCGCTGCGACGCTTCCTCGACGACGCGATCGACGCGTATGCGGGCGCGCGCGACCTGCCTTCGGTGAGCGGAACCTCGCGCCTCTCGCCGCACCTGCATTTCGGCGAGATATCGCCGATGCGCATCGCATGGGAGCTCGAGCACGCACGCAGCCGCGGCAACGAGAGCTATCTGCGCGAACTCGGCTGGCGCGAGTTCTCCCACCACCTGCTGTACCACTTTCCGGACAGCGCCGAGCGCAACCTCAATCCCGCGTTCGATCGCTACCCGTGGGCGCGCGAGGCGCCACGACGGATCCGCCGCTGGCAGCACGGGCGGACCGGCATCCCGATCGTCGATGCGGGCATGCGCGAACTCTGGGCGACGGGATGGATGCACAACCGCGTGCGCATGCTGGTCGCTTCGTTCCTCACCAAGAATTTGCGCCAGCACTGGCTGCACGGCGCGCGCTGGTTCTGGGACACGCTCGTCGACGCGGACCTCGCCAACAACACGCAAGGGTGGCAATGGACCGCGGGCACGGGCGCCGACGCCGCGCCCTACTTCCGCATCTTCAACCCCGTCACGCAGGGCGAGCGCTTCGACGTCGACGGTCATTACGTGCGCCGCTGGGTACCCGAACTCTCGGCCCTCGACGCGCGCACGATCCATCGCCCATGGACCGATCCCGCCGCGCTCCGGCGCAGCGGCTATCCTCAACCGCTCGTCGATCTCGGCACCAGCCGCACCGCGGCGCTCGCGGGCTACGACGCCGTGCGACGCGCCGTCGCGACGGGCTGAGCGGGCGTCCGCTCAGCCGCGGGACTCCGCATCGAAGACAGCGAGGGCAGCCGCGATGCCCGCGGGGCCGTCGACCGTCGCGACGCGCGGATGGCCGCTTTCGACGCCGTGCTGCAGTTCGTGTTCCCAGGTCACGTGGTACGGCATGTGGATGCCCCAGCCGCCCAGGCCGATGACCGGTTCGATGTCGGAGCGCAGCGAATTGCCGACCATCGCGAACGCGGGCGCTTCGACCGCGCACTCGGCGAGCACGCGCGCATAGCTGCGATCGTCCTTTTCCGAAACGATCTCGATTCGATGGAACAGCCCGGCTAGCCCGCTCTGCTCGACCTTGCGTTCCTGGTGGAACAGGTCGCCCTTCGTGACGAGGACGATGCGATGGCGCGCCGCGACGTCTTCGACCGCGGCGCGGATGCCGTCGAGCAGTTCGACCGGATGATCGAGGATCGCGCGGCCCAGCTCGACGATGCGATGGATGTCTCGCGCCGCGATCGCACCGCCGGTAAGCTCGATCGCGGTTTCGATCATCGACAGCGCCATGCCCTTCGCGCCATAGCCGAACAACGCGAGGTTGCGCCGCTCGACCGCGTGCAGGCGGCTGCGTACCGACGCGTCGGCGACGTCGACGTAGGCGCCGACGATGCGTTGGAACGCGCCGGCGGCGTGCTGGTAGTAGCCCTCGCTGTGCCAGAGCGTGTCGTCGCCGTCGAAACCGACCAGTTCGATCATGGTGTCCTCGTCGGCACGTGCGCCGTCACGCGAGGCGGCCGGCGAGGCGGCCGAGCTCGCGCAACCCGTCCTCGACGCGCGCATTCCACGCCAGGCCGAGGCCGAGCCGCAGGTGCCCGCGATAGTCGCCACGCAACGAGAACAGGTGTCCTGGCAGGCAGCCGATGCCGTGCGCCATGGCCGCCTCGAACAGCGCCTGGCCGTCGACGCCGCCGGCCAGTTCGAGCCACAGCGACACGCCGCCGGCCGGCTCCGATACGCGCGTGCCGTCGGGCCACGAGCGGCGGATCGCGTCGCGCCAGCGCTGCGCGTTCGTCGCCAGTTCGCGTCGCAGGCGTCGCAGCGAGCGATCGAAGTCGTGGCGCGCGAAATACTCGCCGATCGCACGCTGCGGCAGGCTCGCCGTCGCGACCGACGAGAAGCATTTCGCGCGCACGATGTCGTCGACGTGATCGCCCGCCAGTGCCCAGCCGACGCGCAGCCCGGGCGCGAGCGTCTTCGACCACGAGCTGCAGGTGATCACGCGCGCGCGTCCGGCGTACCGGCGCAATGGTGCGGGGCGCTCGCCCGAATAGGCGAGCTCGCCGTAGAGGTCGTCCTCGATCACGACCACGCCACGTTCGCCGCACGCGGCGACGATCGCGCGCTTGTCGTCGTCGCCGGTCAGGCTGCCGTTCGGGTTGTTGAAATTCGGCACGAGCACCGCAGCGCGCACCGGGTGGCGCTCCAGTGCCGTGCGCACGGCCGCCGCGTCGATGCCCGCCGAGCCCCTGCTCGGCACTTCGATCGCGCGCAGGCCGAGCGCGGCGACCGCCTGCAGGATGCCGTAGTAGGTCGGCGTTTCGAGCAGCACGACGTCGCCCGCGCGCGTGACGCAGCGCAAGGCGAGCGAGATCGCCTCCATCGCACCGGCCGTGATCACGACCTCGGCAGGATCCACCTCGACGCCGCAACCCAGGTAACGCCGTGCGATCTGCTCTCGCAGCTGCAGGAGGCCCTGCGGCGCACCGTAGGCGAGCGCAAGCCCGGGATCGCGACGCAAGGTGCGCGCGGTCGCGGCGGCGAGCGCCCTGCCCGGCAGCAATTCCGCTGCGGGCGTCGTCACGTGCAACGGCAACAGGTCCTCGCGCGACAGCACGTCCAGCACGCCGAGCAAGGCCGGGTTGCGCAGCGTCTGTGGCGCGCGCGATTGCACGCGCGGCAGCCGCGCCTGCGGCGGCGGCACGGCACGGGCGCGCACGAAGTAGCCCGAGCGCTCGCGCGCTTCGACGAGCCCCTCGCGCTCGAGCCTCAAGTAGGCTTCGACCGCCGTCGCGATGCTCACCTTCTCCTGCCGGCCGAGCCGGCGCAGCGACGGCAGGCGCTCGCCCGGCCGGAGCAGGCCGCGGCGGATCTGCGCACCCAGGCGTCCCGCGAGATCTTCGTAGAGCAAGGCCGTGGCGCTCCATCTGTACCGGTCGATTGCAATGATATCTGATTCTGTACCGGTCGATCGGCGAGACTTACGCTGGGGGCTTTCCCGTTCCGGTATCGACCATGGCCCATGCGAACCCGCAGCACGACCGCAGCGCGATGCTGCAACTGTTCATCGCCGAGATCCTGATCGGCTCGGTCGGCGTGTTCGCGCACGAAGGCGGCCAGGATCCGATCACGACGGTGTTCTTCCGCTGCGTGTTCGGAAGCGTGTTCCTCCTCGTCTGGGGCCTCGCGCGCGGGCAGTTGCGCGGCGTGCTACGCGACCGCGCGCTGCTGCGCGCCGCCGTACTCAGCGGCGTGCTGCTCGTGCTCAACTGGGTCGCGCTGTTCGCGGGCATGGCGCGCTCCTCGATCGGCGTGGCGACGCTCGTCTACCACTTCTTCCCGTTCGCGATGATCGTGATCGCGGCCGTGTTCTTCGGCGAGCGAGCGCACGCGGCCGACCTCGGCTGGACCGCGCTCGCGTTCGTCGGCGTCGCCCTCGCGGCAGATCCGCTCAAGCTGATCGCGGGCGGCGGTCCCGCCTATGCGCTCGGCATCGCGCTGACGTTCGTCGCGGCGATCCTCTGCGGCGCGTCGCTCCTGCTGTCGCGCCGGATCAGTCGCGAGCGCCCGCTCGTCGTGGTGCTCGTGCAATGCCTCACCGGCGTGGCGATGCTCGCACCGTTCGCGGACATCGGAGCGGTCGCGCAACCGGGTCCGCACTGGTTCTGGCTGGCCGGACTCGGCCTCATCCACAGCGGCATCTGCTACGTGCTGTTCTACTCCGCGTATCCGCGCCTGCCGGTCACGACGATCGCCGTCATGGCGTTCATCTATCCGGTCGTCACCTTGCTGCTCGATTACGGACTGTACGGTCGCACGCTGCGACCGGTGCAACTCGCGGGCATCGCCCTGATCGTGCTCGGCACCCTCGGCGTGAACCTCAAGTGGCGACGGCCGCAAGCGGCGTCAGCGTGCGGTTGAACGCGCCGCGCCTCGCCCCTGCAGCGTGTCGAGCACCACGGCGAGTTCGGGCGCGAGCGGCGCGCTGAAGCTGTAGCTGCGCTCGCCGAGCGAGAACTCGAAGCGCGCAGCATGCAGGAACAACCGCCGGAGCCCGAGCTCGCGCATCGCCTTGTTGAACTCGCGGTCGCCGTACTTCTCGTCGCCCGCGAGCGGGTGGCCGAGGTGTTGTGCGTGGACGCGGATCTGGTGCGTGCGCCCGGTCTCGAGCGCGACCTCCACGAGGCTCGCGCCCGGGTACCGTTCGATCTCGCTGAAGTGCGAGCGCGAGGGCTTGCCGTCGGGGTCGACGCGGACCATGCGCTCGCCACCCTGGAGCACCGACTTGCGCAGCGGCGCGTCGACGGTCAGGCGGGACTTCGGCAATGCCCCCTCGATGAGCGCGAGGTAGCGCTTCTCGACCCGCCCCTCGCGGATCGCCGCCTGCAGCGCGGTCAGGGCCGAGCGCTTGCGCGTGAGCACGAGGATGCCGCTGGTGTCCCGATCGAGCCGGTGCGCGAGCTCGAGCGTGTCGCGCGGGCGCGCCGCGCGCAGCAGCTCGATCGCACCGAAGCTGACCCCGCTGCCACCGTGGCTCGCGATGCCGGCGGGCTTGTCGATGACGAGGAAGTCGCGGTCCTCGTGGACGATGGCCGCCTCGATCCTGTTCAGCTGTGCGTCCGGCGGCGGTCCGGCATCGCTCTTTTCGGCCAGGCGCACCGGCGGGATCCGCACCGCGTCGCCCGCCGCAAGCCGCTGGTCCGGCTTCGCCCGGCGCCCGTTGACGCGCACCTCGCCCGTGCGACAAATGCGGTAGACGAGGCTCCGCGGCGCGCCCTTGAGCCGCCCTGCGAGGAAATTGTCGAGGCGCTGGCCATCCCGGTCATCGGGTACCGCGACCGTCTGCACGCGCGGCGACGCGTCCGCTGCAACGGTCGGCGGCTCGCCGGCCGCTCTCGGCTCGTGCGTTGCCGCGCCGCGTCGGCGGCTGGAGTCGGCGTCGCGATTTGTCGCCGAAGTACGTGTCTTCATTGAAAAAATCTTCCGGAAACTGCTATGCTGAACTGGCGTGTCGCGCCGTGCCGGGCCCCATCCGCGGGAGTCCGGGACAGCTATGACGCCCCCGTCCATCGCGTCCTTTCACGCCCTGCGCATTCGATCACTCCATCGGAGCGCTGCGCAGGAACGGAAGGCCATCGTAATGGCTCGGGTCGCGGATTGCTCGCCGTCGCAACGAGGGCGAGGGTTCGCGGATGCGCAGCACCCTATGATGCCGGCGCGCGGAAGCGCCGGTCGGAAACATGAGGCGCACCTGCCGCCGTCGGCCCGCGAAACGCGGGCATCGCGCAGCGCGACAACGCGCAGCGCCGACGGCAGTCGAGCGCCGAGAAGGAAATACGACAATGAAACGCATGTTGATCAACGCGACTCAGCGGGAAGAGTTGCGCGTGGCGATCGTGGACGGCCAGAACCTTTACGACCTCGACATCGAGATCCCGTCCAAGGAACAGAAGAAGGCCAACATCTACAAGGCGCGCATCACCCGCGTCGAACCGTCCCTCGAAGCCTGCTTCGTCGACTACGGCGCGGACCGTCACGGGTTCCTGCCGCTCAAGGAAATCTCCAGCCTCTACTTCACGCCCGGCGCCAACCCCAACAAGGCCGGCATCCGCGAACTGCTCAAGGAAGGCCAGGACCTCGTCGTCCAGGTCGAGAAGGAAGAGCGCGGCAACAAGGGTGCGGCGCTGACGACCTTCATCAGCCTCGCCGGCCGCTACATGGTGCTGATGCCGAACAACCCGAAGGCCGGCGGCGTGTCGCGCCGGATCGAGGGCGAGGACCGGCAGAACATCAAGGAAGCGCTCGACACGTTGCAGGTCCCCGACGAGATGGGCCTGATCGTGCGCACCGCCGGCCTCGGCCGCGATGCCGAAGAACTCCAGTGGGACCTCGACTACCTGCTGCAGTTGTGGAAGGCGATCTCGGAAGCCGCCCAGTCGCGCGCGGCGCCGTTCCTGATCTACCAGGAATCCAAGCTCATCATCCGCGCACTGCGCGACTACCTGCGCAACGACATCGGCGAGATCCTCATCGACAACGAGGAACTCTACGCCGACGCGCGCGAGTTCGTGCAGCAGGTGATGCCGAACAACCTGCGCAAGCTCAAGCTCTACCAGGACACGACGCCGCTGTTCTCGCGCTTCCAGATCGAAACTCAAATCGAGAACGCGTTCGAGCGCACCGTGCGCCTGCCGTCGGGCGGTTCGATCGTGATCGACCAGACCGAAGCGCTCACCGCGATCGACATCAACTCGGCGAAGGCGACCAAGGGCGGCGACATCGAGGAAACCGCGTTCAACACGAACTGCGAGGCCGCGGTCGAGATCGCGCGCCAGCTGCGCATCCGCGACGCGGGCGGCCTCATCGTCATCGACTTCATCGACATGGATTCGCCGCGCCACCAGCGCGACGTCGAGGAAAAGCTCAAGGACGCGCTCAAGCTCGACCGCGCGCGCGTGCAGGTCGGCCGCATCTCGCGCTTCGGCCTGCTCGAGATGTCGCGCCAGCGGCTGCGCCCGAGCCTCGGTGAGGCGACCCAGATCGTCTGCCCGCGTTGCGAGGGCCACGGCCGCATCCGCGGCGTCGAGTCGCTGTCCCTGTCCGCGCTGCGCCTCGTCGAGGAACACGCGATGAAGGAGAGCACGGGCCAGGTGCTCGTGCAGGCGCCGCCGAGCGTGGCGAACTTCCTGCTCAACGAGAAGCGCCGCCAGCTGAGCGAGATCGAGGCGCGCCACGACGTCAACGTGATCGTCGTCGCCGACGACAAGCTGGAGACGCCGCACCTGGAGATCCAGCGCCTACGGGCCGCCGACATCGGCGAGGAAACGAAGCCGAGCTACCAGCGCACCACGCCGGTCGCGGCCACGCCGCTGCCGCAGATGTTGCGCCCGAGCGAAGAGCCGGAGCAGCCGGCCGTCGCAGGCGTCGTGCGAGCGACTCCGGCACCGGAGCGGCCGGAACCTGCCGCACCGGTCCTGCCGGCCGCTCCGGCGCCCTCCCCCGTTCCCGCACCCGCGATGCCGAGCGGCGGTCTGCTCGCGCGCTTCATCGGCTGGTTCCGCGGCGACAACGCACCGGCGCCGACCACGAGCGCCGCGCGTCCCGCGCAGAATGGCGCACGCGCCCCGTCGGCCCGCGCACCGCAGCCACGCCCGGCGGGACCGGCACAGCAAGGCAGCCGGCCGCAACAGCAACCGCAACGGCAAGGTGGATCGCCGCAAGGCCAGGCGTCGCGCGACGGACGTCGCGACGGTCGACCGGGCGCCGAATCGCGCGGCCAGAAGCAGCCGCAGCAACGTGGCAACCGCCGGGACGAACGTTCTGGCAGCCGTAGTGGAGAGCAACCGGTCGTCGGCGAAACGCGGCCACCGCAGCGCGTGTCGGCCGAGGCGAAACCGGCGGGCGAGGTACGCCCTGCGCCGCAGCCGACCGCGCCGCGATCGATGGATGCGCCGTCCGCGTCGCCGCCGACAGCCGCAGTGGTACCAACCGAGAAGAGCGAACGCGTGTCCGCGGGCAGCGTGCCGACCGAAGCCCCGAAGACCGAAGGCGAGATGCCGCGTGACGAATTGCGCTCGCGTCGCCGCGGGCGACGTGGCGGTCGTCGCCGCCGCAAGGATGGCCCGGGCGACGCGATGTCCGAGACCCAGCTCGATGCCGAACTCGACCGCGACTTCGACGACGAAGACAGCGGCGAGGAGCAGCGCCGGCAGGTAGCGCCTCCGGCGGCGGGCGCCGCGGCGGTACCTGGCCCAACGAAAAGCGAACCGTCCACGACGCCTGGCGCTTCGCCGGCGGTCCCGGTCCCCTCGCGCACGGGCGTATCCGAGCCATCGCCGGTCGTCGCGCCAACGGATGCGCGGCCGACCCTCGCGCCGTCGGACGATCGCACGCCGGCGGCCTCGACAACGACGCCGCCGCATGCGGTGCCGGCACCTGCCGCGCCGGCACCGGCTCCGCGCGTCGCACCCGCGCCCGTCGCACCGACACCGGACGCGATGTCGGCACCGGCGACGCCCGTACCGACACCGGTAGCAACGCCCGCGCCGTCGCCTTCCGCACCGCCCGTCGGCGCGGCGGCACGAATCCCGGAGGCCGCTGCGCCGTCGGCGCCGATGCCCGCTGCGCCGAAACCGGTGACGGCGCCCGGAGCGCACGGTCTGCCCGAGCGATCGCTGCAACGCGAAGTCGCGGCAGCGCTCGGCATGTCGCACGCACCTCTGCACGCGCCTGTCGAGGCGGCAGCACCGCGCCCGACGCCGATCGATGCACCCGCACCGGCGTCCAGGCCGACGCCCGCCGCTGCGGCATCGTCGCCGCAGGATCCGTCGACCATGGCACCTGCCCAGCCCGCCGCCGCGAAGCCGACGCCGGCAAGCCCCGTCGCGACATCGTCGGATCGCGGACAGACGCTCGAACTGCCGCTCACGCGCCCGGCCCCGGGCGTCGAAGAACGAAAGCCGACGCCTCACGCGGATGAACCGGCAAGCGGTGAACCACCTCGCTCGGGTGACGATTCGAACGCCCGATGAAGGCGAGCGGCGCGGGCTTTCCCCCGTGCCGCTTCCGGTCGTGAAGTGGAGAAGTCGGCAATCCGGCGCTCCGTCGAGCGCCCCGCGGCATCAGTCGCTGAGCGCGCGCGTACGATCGTCGAGCAAGCCGTGCGTATGCGCCAGATGCGCGAGCGCGACCGGGTTGTCGACGCCGAGCTTGTCGAACAGGCGGTATTTGTAGGTCGCTACCGTCTTCGCGCTGAGTTTGAGCCTGTCGGCGATGAGCTGCATGTCCTGTCCGCGCGCGAGCATCATCGCGACGTCCAGTTCTCGCGCCGACAGCACCTCGAACGGGGATTCCCCACCGTCGAGCGCACCGAGCGCGAGCACTTCGGCGATGTCGGGCGACAGGTAGCGGCGTCCGTCGGCGACCTGACGCACCGCGCGTACGAGTTCGTCCGCCGCGCATCCCTTCGTGAGGTAGCCGCTCGCCCCCGCTTCGATGAGGCGTCGCGGGAACGGCGCTTCGCTGACGACGCTGAGGATGACGATGCGCGTCGCGAGCTTGTGCTTGCGCACGCGGTCGGTGAGTTCGATGCCGCTGAGGCGCGGCATGTGGACGTCGACGAGCGCGACGTCGGGCACTTCGCTGCGGATCAGGGCGAGCCCGTGTTCGCCGTCGGCGGCCTCGCCGATGACGTCGATGCCGGCCTGCTGCGCGAGGATCATGCGGAAGCCGGTGCGTACCAGCTCGTGATCGTCGACCAGAACCACTCGGATCATGAGACCCCCATCGCCTCTCCCTGGACGTGCTGCGACGATACCCGAGATGAGGTATCGCGTGCGCATATAATGCGCCGAATTTCACGACGCGCGCTGTAGTAGATTTGCGATACCTGCAGCGTTTCGGTAGGGAAACGGTTACATCCGAGCCGGATGCCGGAGCCAACAGCGGCGCAGCCGCTGGCCCGCAGGGCGAGGGAAAGGATGTCCCGAGTAAAACGGCGTCGCCGGCAACAACGGCGCGACGACGCGACGAACAGCGGAGAGATGGCCGAGCGGTTTAAGGCACCGGTCTTGAAAACCGGCGTGGTAGCAATACCACCGTGGGTTCGAATCCCACTCTCTCCGCCACTTTCTGCACTACGATTCCACCCTGCGTCGGTCGTCACGCGACGTTGCGTTCCGCGCGACATCCGTCGCCGACGTCGGAACGGCACGCGCATGCCGCCACGCGGACGCGCCGTTCCATTTCCACAACACGACGATCAGCAACACGTCGACGATGACCGCGAAGATGCTCGCTTCGGGTCCGAACGAGCCGCCGGTGACCCACTCGGGCCTGTCCTGCAGCAGCGGACGGAACCAGCCCGCCTGGCCGAAACCGCTCACGTCGAAGCCGAACAGGTGGCCGAGCGTCCAGTTCCAGCCGAGATGGATGCCGATCGGCATCGCGAGGCTGCGCGTGCGCAGGTAAGCCAATCCCAGAAGCACGGCGCCCAGGAAGAGTTCCACGGTAGCCCAGGCGAGCGTCGCGCCTTGCATGCCGGGGTTGTCCCAATGACCGGTCGCGAACAGCAAGCCCATCGCGACCGAGGCGAACCAGGGGCCCGTGCCCGCCACGAGGCGCTGGAACACGAAGCCGCGGAACAGCGTTTCCTCGAACAACGCGACGAACGCGAACACGTAGGCGCCGCGCGTCAACGTCGCCAGACTGCGCGCGGGATCCAGTTCCAGCCGCACGCCATCGACGCTCCACATCATCGCCACCGCGAGCGCCGCCGTCGCGAGACCGAAGAACGTACCGACGCCGAGCTCGCGTGCCCAGCGGCGGTCGAGCACGAAGCCGATGCTCGACAGCGGTTCCCTGCGCAAGCGCACGCAGATCCAGGTGACCAGCAGCAGGAAGCCCAGTCGCAGCGGCTCGAGGCCGTCCTTGGGCACGCCCAGCTGCTGCAGGGCGTGGCTCACCGGTGTGTACGCGAACCTGCTCCCGAGCAGCAGCACGACGAAGGCGAGGATCCACCAGCCATTGCGCAGGCGGCCGTCGGAACCGAAAAGGATCTTGTTCAAGCGCACCTCTGCGGAATGGGAACGACGAGCCGGGCGCCCGTCGGTGGCTATTTATCTTGACATCAAGATACTCTATGTCAAGCTATGCGAGGACGATCGCACGGGTGCGCCGATGGCACGCAGGACCGAAGGCGAGGACGACGACCGGATCGACCGGTTGCTGGCCGAATGGCGGGCCGAGCGGCCGGAACTCGACGCGGCTGCGATGGCGGTCGTCGGCCGGTTGCTCAGTATCGGGCGTAGGCTCGAAGCCCGTGCCAACGCGGTGCTCAGGCCGCTCGGCCTGCACTACACGGACCTCGACGTGCTGGCGACGTTGCGCCGGGGCGGACGCCCCTATCGGCGCACGCCGACCGAGCTGCGCGATTCGGTGCTGATCACGTCGGGCGCGATGACCGCCTGCCTCGACCGCCTCGAACGCGATGGCCTGATCACGCGCATCGCCGATCCGAACGATCGCCGGTCCAGCGCCGCCGCGCTCACTGGCGAAGGTCGCAAGTTGATCGACAAGGCGATCGCGGTGCGATTCGCGGAAGCCGCGGACTCACTCTCCGGATTGTCCGCCGCCGAAGGAGCGCGACTCGCTGCACTCTTGAAGAAGCTGGGCCGGACATTGGGACCACCCGCCGACGAGCCGTGATCGGCCCGCACCGGAACGGCTCGGCGAGGCGCCGATTTCGCATGACGGAAGGCGTTCGTTCGGACGACGTCCGCTTTGCACGATCCAAGCGCCGCGATCGATGCATGGAGCTGGCAACATTCGTCGCGATCCGACGCATGAATTGTTCCTAAAGCCCGCAGAGTCACCGTTCATGCTGGAGCACGGCGCGCTCGCCTACGGTGCATCCATCGTACGACGAGGCCTTCGATGTGGACCCACGGCACCTACCCGGCAGTGATCCATCGACGACGCTGAAGAGTCCCGCGACGCTGCATACACGCCCGCCGTTTCCGGTGCAGGCGCAGCCGTGGCCGGGCCTCGCCTCGAAGATGGAGCCGCGACCTGACCATGGCGAGTCGAGCTACGTCGGACGCGGGCGATTGAGCGGACGCAAGGCGCTTATCACTGGCGGCGACTCCGGCATCGGGCGCGCCGTCGCGATCGCGTTCGCGCGCGAAGGTGCGGATGTCGCGCTTTCGTATCTCGAGGCGGAAGAACCGGATGCGCAGGACGTCGCGACCTTGATCCGCGCCGCTGGCCGCCGCGTGGCGTGCCTGCCGGGCGACATCCGCGACGAGGCCTTCTGCCAGCAGCTCGTCGCGCGCGCCAACGAGGAACTCGGCGGACTCGACCTGCTCGTCAACAATGCGGGGCGCCAGCAAAGCGCGGAGTCGATCCTCGACATTTCCACCGAGGCATTCGACTGGACCTTCAAGACCAATGTCTACGCGATGTTCTGGATCACGAAGGCGGCGATCGCATGCATGCCTCCGGGCGCGGGCATCATCAACACGGCGTCGGTCAACGCGTACGACCCGTCGGCGCACCTGCTCGATTACGCGATGACGAAGGCCGCGATCGCGAACTTCACCAAGGCACTCGCCAAGCAGCTCGCGCGGCACGGCATCCGCGTCAATGCCGTCGCGCCCGGCCCGTTCTGGACCGCCCTGCAGGTCTGCGGCGGCCAGACGCGCGAACGCCTCAAGGAGTTCGGTGCCGACACGCCGCTCGGCCGTCCCGGCCAGCCCGCGGAAATCGCCGCCGTCTACGTCGCCCTCGCCGCCAATGACGCCTCGTACGTGACAGGACAGGTCTACGGCGCATCCGGCGGCGACGGCAATCCCTGATCGATCGAGGACCACGCCATGACCCATCGCGACCGCAAGGACCTCCCGCCCGCCACCGGAACGGCGCGCACCCCAGCGGCGGAATCGGAGCACGAGCGCGCAGCGCGCAAGGCGCACGAGAGCCATGCGCTCGACGAAGCGCTGCAGGAGACGTTCCCGACGAGCGATCCGGTATCGCCGTTCGTGCCCGCGCTGCGCTCGAGCGACGAACCTGCACCCGATCATGCGGCGCGCTGCGCGCATCCGGCGTGCACGTGCGACGTGGCGCCACCCGACCGATGGTGTTCGAACGCGTGCCGAGATCGACGACAGGGTTACGCCGTCGCGCATGAGACCTGCGGCTGCGGCCATGCATCGTGCCGCCACGCGAACGCCGCGGCGTCGGCCGCATGAGCGCGTCGAACCATGCGTATCGTCGGGACAGGCACGATCGTCGGCGAAACCGTGGCTGCAGGCATCCCGCTGCGACGCGGTCGCGTCGTGCTGCTCACCGAGGCGGGCCGCGACGTCGACCATCATGAGACGGCAACGCAACGCCACATCGGGCGCGAAGTCGCGGCACTGCTCGGCTATGCGTTCGCAGGGGAACACGAGGGTGGCGTGCTGGCATGGCCGACCTACGCGGTGCCGCTGCAGACGCTGCTCGCGCGCGAGGCGGACGCGCTCGGCATCCGCAACGAGGGCGACCTGCTCGGCGGCGTCGTACCGCATGCATTCGTCGCCGGCAAGGCGATCACGCACGGCATCCTGTCGCGCGACGCCGCAGCGCCGGAGGCATGGTCGATCGACCTCGCGCGCGACCTCGACGGCGCCGTGCTCGAAGGCTACGCCGCGTTCTCGCGCTCCGATGCGCGCGTCGCCGCCGCTCGCCTGCTCCAACGCGGACCGATCCGCCTGAAGGCGGCCGTCGCGCGCGGCGGCCACGGCCAGGCCGTATGCGCGACGCTGGACCATTTCGACACGGCCGCACTCGCGATCGCCGACGACGAGCTCGCGCGGCACGGCGTCGTCGTCGAACGCAACCTCGCGGATGCGAGCACGTACAGCATCGGCACCACGCGCGTCGGCGCATCGAGGATCAGCTACTTCGGTCGCCAGCGCACCGTCATCGACCACCTCGGCCGCGAAGTCTACGGCGGCAGCGATCTCGTCGCGGTGCGCGGCGATTTCCGCGCCCTGTCCTCGCTGGGCATGCCCGCCGTGGTCGCCACCGCGCTGGCCAAGGCGCTCCACTACGACGCGGCCGTCGCCGCGGCGTACCCGCTCTTCTACGCGTCGCGGCGCAACTACGATGTCGTGCACGGCTTCGACATCGACGGTTTCGCGCACATCGGCGTGCTGGAGCAGTCCTGGCGGATCGGTGGCGCGACTCCGGCCGAACTGCTCGCGCTGCGCGCGTTCGCCGCCGATCCGTACCTCGCCTCCATCCGCGTGGCGACGCATGAGGCATACGGGAACCCGACGCCACCCGCGGACGCGATCGTCTATTTCGAAGACAGCGCGATGCGATTCGGCGGGCTCGTCAAGTACGCGCAGGCGAAAACCGATGGATATCCGCCTTGACCGCGTCCGCATCGACGTAGCCGGCGAATCGATGCCGGGTGCGATGCTCATGCCGGCGCGCGAGCTGCCTGGCGTGCTGTTCGTGCACGGCTGGGGCGGCAGCCAGATCCAGGACCTCGCGCGCGCGCGGGAAGCGGCGGGGCTCGGCTGCGTCTGCGTCACGTTCGACCTGCGTGGGCATGGCACGCGCGAGGTCTCCGCCACGGTCAGCCGCGCGCAGAACTTCGCCGACCTCGTCGCCGCGTACGACTGGATGGCTGCGCGTCCGACCGTGGACCGCGAAGCGCTCGCGGTCGTCGGCGTCAGCTACGGCGGCTACCTCGCCGCCCTGCTCAGCGCGGAGCGGCCCGTGCGCTGGCTCGCGCTGCGCTCGCCTGCGCTGTACAAGGACGCGGGATGGGATCTGCCCAAGCTCTCGCTGCACGCCGATCCCGACCTTCCCGCGTGGCGCGGGCGACGCATCGAGGCGCGCGACAACCGCGCACTGCGCGCGTGCGAAGCGTACCGCGGCGACGTGCTGCTCGTGGAAGCCGAGCACGACCGCATCATCCCGCACGCGGTCATCGAGAACTACGTCGCGGCCTTCACCCGCGCACATTCGCTCACTGCACGCCTCGTCGCCGACGCGGACCACGCGTTCTCGAGCAAGACGATGCAAGCCGAGTACACAGGCCTGCTGATCAAATGGCTCACCGAGATGATCGCAGGTGCCCGTGCCAGCGCGGCCGCCCGCACGGTGGAGAGCCACAAGCGCGACATCGCGCGCGCGCCGTCCCGGCAGTAGCCCATCAGGGGCCACGACGGACGCCCGGGCCGGCGAAGGCCGCCGCACTCGCCGCGCGGCGCCGGCGCGTCGGCCGCTCGCGCTAGGAACGCGGTTCGCGACGCAGATAGCGCAGCAGTGCGCGTTCCGCGCGACTCAGGCCGCGGTCCGCGCGACGGATGCGACGGAACGCACCGAGTGCGCGCGACCACCGATCGTCATCGTCGACGGCAATGAGCACCGCGGGGTGCACGTAGGTGGTGCGACAGACCGTGGGCGTGTTGCCCAGCTCGCCGGCAGCGAGTGCGATCGCGGCCTGCAGCGAGGCGGGCGCGTCGCCGCTGCCGAAGAGCGCATCGGCGACGATCACGCTCGCCGCCCACGTGCGGAAGTCCTTCGCGGTGTAGTCGTCGCCCATGACCGCGCGCAGGTAGGCGTTCACGTCGCCGGACGACACCCGATGGCGCCGTCCTCCGTCGACGTACTGGAAGAGATACTGACCGGGCAGGTCCTGGCATCTGCGGATCGTGCGCGCCAAACGCGGATCCTGCAGCAGACGTTCGTGATGCTGCCCCGACTTGCCCCGGAATGCGAGGCGCACGCGATCGCCGCGCACGCGAACGTGGCGATTGCGCAGCGTACTCACGCCGAAGGAGCCGTTCGCCTTCGCGTACTCCTCGTTGCCGATGCGCATGCGCGTGCGGTCGAGCAGGCGCACGATCGCGGCGAGCACGCGCTCGCGCACGAGGCCGTTCGCGCGCAGGTCACGCGCGACGCGACGACGCAAGGCCGGAAGACGCGTAGCGAACTCGATCGTGCGCTGGAATTTCACGCTGTCGCGCTGCGCGCGCCATCGGGGGTGGTAGCGGTACTGCTTGCGACCACGGGCGTCGCGCGCCGTCGCCTGCAGGTGTCCGCGTGGATCACGGCATATCCAGACGTCGCGGTACGCGGGCGGGATCGCGAGCGCGCGGATCCGCGCCAGCGTCCGCTCGTCGGTCACGCGCCGACCGCGCGCGTCGACGTAGGCGAAGCCGTCGCCGCTGCGACGGCGACGAAGGCCGGCCTGCGTATCGGCCACGTAGACGAGGCGGCCCCTTGGCCATTCGAACGGCGTGCGTCGAGGCGATCCCATGGTCGGCGCATTCCTGCACGAGCCGCATGAATGCGCACCCACCGGACGCCATCGCCGGCTGAACGTCGCCGGAGCGGTTCACCTGCCGCTTCAACGCGGCAGCGCACGCTGCTCCGCGATCGCCGCACGTCGCGGCGCCCGACGAGGAGACAATGATGAAGATGAAAAGCACGAGTGCGTGGACACTGTCGCTGCTGCTCGTGGCCGGAGCCTGCGCCGCACAGGTTTCGCCGAGCAACCCTCCCGCGACGAACGCGAACGACGAGCCTACGCGCGGCGCCGCGATGACGTCCGACGCGTCCTGGGACGGGAAGGACACGAACAAGGACGGCTACATCACGAAGGAAGAGCTCAAGGGCGACCCGGCCTTGCTGACCCATTTCGATGCGATCGACACCGATCACGACATGAAGCTTTCTCCGGCGGAATGGAAGGCATGGGGCCATGGCGAAGCAGGCAGGCGTTGACCCGAGCGCGGGGACCGCGCCTGCCGGTTCCCGCGCCGCCGAAGCGACGCGACGCAGCGCGTCGCTCGGTCTGCCGACACCCGTCGACGACGACTGGCAGCGCGTGCAGGAGCGGATCGATCGCATCGTGCACCCGTGCGCGGCCGGACCGGCGCAACCGGTGGGTCCGCCATCTCGCATCCGCGCAGACGATGGCACGGATGACGGCCGGTCGGCGCGCCTAGCGAACGAGGACGGGCGCGCGTCGAAAAAGGGATCGCCCGAACGCGCGGCGCCGACGGCGCGCCATGCCACCCGCGGCGCGGATGGACCGAACGCCGAGCGACGCGGATGATGCGGAAGCGGAATTCGATCACGCAATGCGGCCGTCGCAGGCGACGACGCGTCAGGTCTCGAGCAGGCGCTGCGACGCCGCGAGGTCGAGCCATTCGCGCCCTGCGACGAGACGGTAGCAAGGCAGCTCGGCGCGCTCGAGCGCGTCGACGAGGTTGGAGGCAAGCCGAATCGCGCGCCGCTCGCCGATACCGAAGTCCACGTAGCCGTCGTACCACTGATAGCCCGCCGGGGAACGCGCCGAAGGTTCGATGCGCAATGCGCCCGCATCGGGGACCGGACGAAATCCGGCCACGAATGCATCGACCGCATCGGCGGCCTCGCCATCCGCTTCGAACACGAGCACCTGCTGCCAGCCCGCAGTCGGATTCATGACGACGCTCATGGGCGAGTCTCCAGAGCTTCGAAGATCCGACCATAGCCCTCGAACCGTTAAGAGGGCGTGATGAGCATGCGTGGCGTTCGCGCACGCGTCGCCGTTTCCCGGCATGAGGGATTCCACCGATCGCGAACGCGTCGCGCCTACGCCCGCATCGCCACTGCCGGCCAGCGGCAACGATGCTCAGCGTGACGCCGTCCGTGCCCGTGCCAGTACCTCGTCGAGTGCCTGCAGCGCGCGCGGCGAGCCGGACTGCCCGAGCCAGAACAGCGCCTGCTTCTTCGCGTCGCGCGGATAACTGCCACGCAGGATCGCGATGAGCGCATCCTCGGCCTTGTCGTCGCCGAGCTGCGACAACGCAAACACGGCCTGCTCGCGCACGTCCGCCGACGTGTCGCCGGCGACCGCGGCCGTGATGTCCGCCGCCGCGCGCGGATCGCCCATCTGCGCCATCCAGAACAGCGCCTGGCTGCGCACGTGGTCGCTGCGGTCACTGTGCGAGATCGCGAGGATGCGTGCATAGGCGTCGACGCCGGAAGCCTGTGACAACGCGAAGATCGCGTGTTCGCGCAGATCCGGGTCGGCGTCGGTCGTCGCGACGCGCTCGACGATCGCGGCACCGTCCGCACCGCGCGCCTGGCCGAGCCAGAACAGCGCCTGTTCGCGCGTTTCTTCGGCGTGCTTGGGCTCGGCCAGTGCCGCGAGTGCGCGCGTCGCCGAGGGCTCGGCGTGGTAGGCGATCGCGGCGAGCGCGGAATCGATGTCCGCCTTGGCCGAGCGCGGCTCGGCCGCCCATGCCGCGAGCAGCTCGACGCTGCGCGCGGGTTCGACCGCGTCGATCTCGCGGATCGGCTTCGCCGTGCGCACCGGGCACGAGGCGCCGACCGCGCGCACGTCGTCGATGCGGCCGTGCACGATGCGCGCGTACACGGCGAGTTCGGTGTCGTGGCGTGGATCGCCGTCGCTCGTGCCGAACACGCCGATGCGCGCGTCGAGATCGCAGCCGACATCGAGCGGCACGCCGCGTTTTACACCATAGCAGCACGGCGCACGCGCGCCGTCCACGAGCGGAACGCGCCAGCCGACCCAACCGTCGTCGTGCGCGACCTCCGCGGCGAAATCGGCCGCGATCGCCAGCGTCGCGTGCGCGCCGAGCGCAGCCAGCATGCACAGCAGCAAGGTCCTGGTCATGGCTTGTCCGCCTTGTCGAGTTCGGATTCGATCGCGTCGATCGCGGCGTCGTCGCCCATCGTCGTGAGCGTGCGCAGCAGCGCCTTCTTCTCGTCGACCGTCCTCGCGTTGCGGTACAGCGCGAGCACGGCCTCGCTGTCGTCGGCGACGAGCAGGCCTTGCAGCACCGCGTCGCGCAGCGCGGGCGTGTTCGCGCTCGCGTACAGCTTGCGCAGCTCCGTGGCACCGCCGCGGTCGCCGGCGACACCGAGCGCGTGCAGCGCGGCGATGCGGACCTCCTCGGGCTGCTTCGCGTCCGTCGCGATCGCTGCAAGGGCGCTGCTGTTGCCGGCGACACCGAGCGCTTCGACGATCGCGCGCCGGTTCGGCAGATCCTGCGTGACGTCGTAGAGCTGCTTGAGCTCGGCCGAGGCGTCGAGTGCGCCGAGCGTCTGGATCGCGTGTGCGCGCACGGCTGGGTCCGCCTCGTCGCGGGCGGCGGCGAGCACGAGGTCCTTGCGGTCGGCGACGAGGTAGGCGTCGAGGATCTGCCGCTTCTCGCGTGCATCCTTGCTGCCGGCGTAAAGCTCGCGCAAGCGCTCGATCGCGCGGTCCTCGCCGCTCACGCCGAGGATGCGCACGGCTTCCTCGCGCAACTCCGGATCGCTCGCGCCCTTCGCCGCCTCGACCACGTCGTCGAGGCCGTGGCTGTCGTCGAGCTGGCTCATCACGAACAACGCGCGTTTCTTCAGCTTGACCGAGTACGGGCCCTTGAGCACTTTCTTGAGCAGCGGCATCGCCCGCTCGGCCGGCGCGCTCATGAGGCCTTCGAGCGCGACCTCGGCGAGTTCCTCGTTGCCGATGTCGGCCACGACCGGCTTTGCGGTCGCCGGCGTGGCCTGTTGCACGAGCGCGTCGGCGTCCTTGCTCCATCGGCTCTGCGGGAATTCCCGCCGCAGCCTGTCGAGCACGCTCTTCGCTTCATTCGAGCGCTTGGCCTGCACGAGTGCGTACGCTTCCCAGTACAACGCGGCGTCGGCGCTCCGAGGCTCCTTTTCGCGCAGCAGCCCCTCGAGCTCGGTGAAGCGCTTGAGCGCGGTGCTCCAGTCCGATTTCTTCAACGCGGCCTGGCCCTGCCAGTACAGCCGGTTCGACGCCGTGTCGGTGGGCGCCATGTCGCCCTCATTCGCGGCGAACGCGGCGTTCGCGGCGAGCGCGACGGCAGCGGCGAGCAGGCGGACGGTGATCGTTTTCATGCGGGGCATGCTCCGTTGGTGTCTTACGTACGGCGTTCGCCGTTGCGGTCGAGGCGGGCCTGCGTCGCGCGCACCTGGAACAACAGGTCGGTCGAGCGAAGGTAGTCGCGCAGGCCTTCATTGCCTTTGACGGGCGTCGGCGCGGACTGGTTAGCGAGCGAGATCAGCACGGGTTCGAGCTGGCGCAGGAAGTCGGCGAGCTGGCCGTTGCCGGCACGAGCCGCCGCGCGTGCGTACAGACGATTCGCGTCGACGAGCGAAGCGGCGAGTTCGCGGTTGCCGTCGAGCAGCTCGCTGCTCTCGCTGTTGCTCGCGGTCAGCAGCACGCCTTCAGTCGCGCGCAGGTGCGCGGCGACGTAGGCGTCGAGCACGCGCATCGCGGTCGCGTCCGCGCGCGCCTGCGCGACGTCGTCGGGCACCGGCGCACTCTGCCGTCCCGCGTAGAACGCGACGCCGGCGACGAGTGCGACCGCGAACGCGCCAGCCCAGGCAAGGTGCGGCGGATCGAGCCGGTCGCGCATGCGCGCAAACCACGACGCGCGCTGCGCGCGGCCAACGAGCCGCGGTTCGAGCGCGCGCCACAGGCGCTTCTCGAATCCGCCGTCGGCGACCGGAACGGGCAGCGCGTCGATCTCGCCGAGCACGCGCAGTACCGCGTCGCGACGCGCACGCAGCTCCGCGGACGCCGCGAGCGCCGCGTCGATGCGCGCGAACTCGCCGGCCTCGAGGCCGTCGCGGTAATGGTGCAGGATGAGGTCCTCGTCGCTGATCGTGTGCATGGCTTCACCCGCTGGGTTCGAGCACGGCGCGCAACTTGCGCACCGCGCGGAAGATCGCCTGCTTGCAGGCACCGACATTGAGCGACAGCGCCGCCGAGATGTCCTCGAGCGACTGGCCCTCGTGATGGCGCAGCACGAACGCGCTGCGCTCGAGCACGCTCATGCGGGCGAGCTCGCTCTCGATGCCGCGGCGCAGCTCGGCGCTGCGCGCGAGCCGCTCGGGCCCGGGCGCCGCCTCGAGGGCGCGGGACAGCAGGTCCTCGCCGTCCTCGCCTTCGGGCAACGCGGCCTCGACGCGCCCGCGCCGGCGCATCTGCTCGAGCGCGGCATTCACGCCGATGCGATGCAGCCAGGTCGAGAACGCGGCACGACCGTCGAAATCGCCGAGGTGCCTCCAGGCATTGAAGAATGCTTCCTGCACCGCATCTTCGGCGATGGCCCTGTCGCCGGTGATGCGCGCGCAGACGCGGAACAGCGTGCCCGCGTGCGCTTCGACGAGGCGTCGAAACGCGGCGGTATCCCCTGCTCCTGCGCGCGCGACCCAGCGCGTTTCGTCGTCGGCCATGCCGCATAGGATGCGCGATCGGCGCCAGCGGTTAGCACGTCCCTGGGCTGGCCCGATCGGGGTGGCGAACGGCAACCCCGCGGCCGGGCCGGGCGCGTTCGACCCATGCGATCCGACCCGGATCGTGACGATTCCGGTCCCTATGCCGTACGCTCGGCCAATGGGGGACGAAAGAACCGACGAGGCCTTGATGCTCGCATACGCCGGAGGCGACCTGCTCGCCTTCGAGACGCTCTATCGGCGCCACCGCGGCACGCTGTACCGCTTCCTGCTGCGCAGCCTGCGCCATCGCGCCGACGCGGACGAGCTGTTCCAGGAGACCTGGAGCCGGCTCGTCGCCGCGCGCGAGCGTTACCGCGTCGAGGCGAAATTCACGACCTGGCTGCTGCAGATCGCGCACAACCTCGTCATCGACCGCTTCCGCCGCCAGCGCCCGCAGGCGTCGCCGGAGGAGACCGAAACGGTGCTGCGCAACCTCGACGCGCCCGACGCGGACCAGCCCGAGCGCGCGCTGAGCGAGTTCGAGCAGCGCCGTCGGCTGCAACTCGCGCTCGAAGACTTGCCCGACGAGCAGCGTGTCGCGTTCCTGCTCCGCGTCGAAGGCGGCCTCGGCCTCGAGGAGATCGGCGAGATCACCGGCGCGGGTCGCGAAACGGTGAAGTCGCGCCTGCGCTACGCGCTCGCGCGCATCCGCGCGAGGTTCCAGCCATGAGCCTGCCGCGCGACCCGGACCGGGACCTCGACCGGCTGCTCGCCGAGGATGGCGGCGAACTTGCCGCACTGTACCGGCGCCTGCCGAAGGCGGAGCCGCCGCGCCGCCTCGATCGCAGCGTCCTCGGCGCGGCCGCGCGAGCCGTTCACGGGCATACGCCGCGCCGGCAGCGCTGGCTGCTCGGCGTCGGATCCGCTGCGGGCATCGTGCTGGCCGCGGGCATCGCCTGGCACGTCGGCCAGGACGCCGTGCGGCGCGAATCGCAGGGCGAGATGACCGAGCTCGGCGCTCCCACCACGTCGTCGCAGAACCGCAATTACGTACCCATCCAGCCGCTCAGCGAACCGGCCCCGCGGCACGCTCCGCCGCCGTCGTCGCAGGATGCCGCCGCCCTCGCGCCAGCGGCGGCTCCGCAGCCGGCGAAGCCCGCGCCGCGCAAGGCCGAAGCACGCCCGAAGGACCTCGTGCGGGCG
>NZ_DATDMY010000336.1:0-3075 GCF_036518555.1 Dokdonella sp.
AACGCGCGTCGATGCGTTGCCGCACGGGTTGCGCGAGCAGCAGAGCGAGCGCCGCGAGCAGGAGCAGGCGCACGAGCAACAGCCACGGCCGTTCGAAGCGGACGCGACGGCGCGGCTGGGCGTCGACGGCGATCCAGCGCAGCGCGGCGAACTCGGTGCGTTCGAGCTGCAGCCGCCGGACGAGATGGACGAGGATGGGCAGCGCCCACGCAGCGAGCGCAACGAGGCCGAGCGGCGCGAGCAGCGCGATGCTCATCGCTGCGCTCCTGGCGACGGGTGCGGCGCGCGAGGAGACGACGGATCCGCCGACGCGGAAGGATCGGACGGCGGCCCCGCCGTGTCCGCTGCGCCCCGACCGACCGGCGATGCCCCGAAAAGCGCGCGCAACGGCCTGTCCACCGGCTGGTCGAGCACGTATCCGGCGTGGCGGATACCGAGCGCGGCGAAGCGGCGCGCGAGCTGCGCGCGCGCGGCGGCGAAGCGCCGCAGGAAATCGTCGCGCGCGCGGGCGGCGTCGACACGGCGCTCGGCCGGGGACTCCGGATCGACGAAGCGGTGGCTGCCGCGGAACGGAAAGTCGCGCTCGTCCGCGCCGACGATCTGCACGCTCGCGACGTCGCGCCGCGCCGACGCGAGGCGTTCGGCCAGCGCGACCGTCGCGTCGTCGAAGAAGTCCGACAGCAGCACGACCAACGACGCGGGCGCGATGCGCTCCCACAGCGGCCGCACGGCCGATTCGCCGGGCCACGGCCCGCCCGGCCGGCATTGCAACAGCTCGAGCACGCAGCGGTCGCGATGGCGGGCGCCCGCACCCGCGGGTACGGCGCGTGGCGCGTCGCCACCGAGCACGACGAGGCCGAAGCGGTCCCCCTGGCGCAACGCGAGTTCGATCACGCACGCGGCGAGCGTCTTGGCCGCGTCGAGCTTGCTGCGTGCGCGATCCGCGGCGTCCGCGTGGCGCATCGAGGCCGTCGCGTCGACGACGATCCACGCGGTCAGCGGGCTGTCGCGTTCGGCCTCGCGCACGAAATAGCGATCCGATCGCCCATACAGTTTCCAGTCGATCCGGCGCGGCTCGTCGCCGGGTTCATACGCGCGGTACTGCGCGAACTCGAGGCCGGCGCCGCGACTGCGGCTGGAATGCTGGCCGAGGCCGTCGCCGCCGGCATGGCTGCGCTGCGCGAGGCGCAGGTCGCGCAGGCGCGCGCGCACGTCGGCGGGGATGAGCGCCGGTACGCTCATCGAGCGCGCCGCGGACCGCGGCCGATCGGGCCGAGATGGGTGTCGCCGAACCCGCTCGCGTACTTGAGTCCGTAACCGAGCATGCGATCGAAGCCGACATGCGCCGTCCAGACCAGCCCGGCGACGAAGAGTTCGGGTCGCCCGATCAGCTGCCCGGCCACGAAGCACGCGATCGGGCCGACGTACGCATGCGTCGCGTTGTAGCACGCGGCACCGATGCGACGGCCGGCGAGGTAACCGAGGAACGCGACGTCCGGCGCGAGGAAGCAGAGCGCGAACACGCTCCAGCCGTAGCCGGATTGCGCGTACAGCCACGTCGACGCGAACAGCACGCACGCCCCTTCGACGCGCAGCAATGCTCGTACGCCGCGTTGTGCTGCGCCGCTCATCGTCGCCGGCTCAATTCGGCGCGGGCAGCGCGCGCAGCAACGCGGCGACGACGTCGTCGCTGCTGCGCTGCTCGGCTTCCGCCGCGAACGACAGCAACAGGCGATGGCGCAGCACGGGCGCGGCGAGCGCCTTGACGTCGTCGCGCGTCGCGGCGAGCCTGCCGTGGATGAGCGCGCGCGCCTTCGCGGCGAGCACGAGCGACTGCCCTGCGCGCGGGCCCGCGCCCCAGCGCACCCATTCGCGGACTTCGGCGACGGGGCTGCCCTGCGGGCGCGACGCGCGCACGAGGCGCGTGATCCACGCGAGCAGGTCGTCGCCGACGTGCACGTCGCGCGTGAGCGCCTGCAAGGCGATGACGTCCTCGCCGTGCATCACGGGCGAAATGCGCGCGGACGCGGCGCCCGTGGTCCGGACGAGGATCGCGCGTTCTTCGGCTTCGTCGGGATAGTCGACGCGCACGTGCAACAGGAAGCGGTCGAGCTGCGCCTCCGGCAACGGATACGTGCCGGCTTGCTCGAGTGGATTCTGCGTCGCGAGCACGAAGAACGGCTGCGGCAGCCGATGCGTCGTGCCGGCATAGCTGATCGTGCGCTCCTGCATCGCCTCGAGCAGCGCCGACTGCGTCTTCGGCGGCGTGCGGTTGAGTTCGTCGGCGAGCAGGAGGTTCGTGAACACCGGCCCGCGCTGGAACTTGAAATAGCGCTTGCCCGTACCGTGATCCTCCTCGAGGATCTCGGTGCCGACGATGTCGCTCGGCATGAGGTCGGGCGTGAACTGCACGCGGCGGAAGTCGAGCGCGAGCGCTTCGCCGAGCGAGCGCACGAGCAGGGTCTTGCCGAGGCCGGGCACGCCCTCGATCAGGCAGTGGCCGCCCGCGAGCAGGCCGATGAGCAGCTGCTCGACGACCGCGGCCTGGCCGACGATCGCCTTCGCGATCGCCTCGCGGAGCTCGGCGAGCTTGCCGAGCTGCTGCTGGATGGACTGTTCGTCGGTCATGCGGGGTGCTCGGGTGTTCGTGAGGGTGGGAAAGCAAAGCTTGAAACACGAAGGACACGAAGAACACGAAGACAAGCAATAGGGTCAAAAGCCTGAAACACGGAGCGCACGGAGCACGCGGAGGAAGAGCTTCTCGGATGAAAGAGCTTTCCGTCTTTGCCGTCTCCGTGTGCTCCGCGTGCTCCGTGTTTCGATCTTCATCTTGATCTTCCTTCGTGTCCTTCGTGTCCTTCGTGTTTCAGGCTCCTGCCCTGTCATGCAGTCAGCGCGTAGACGACGATGTTGACCGCGAACTTCGTGTTGTCTTCGGCGAGGAAGCGCTTGTTGCGCCAGTCGTAGTCCCATTCGCAGCCGTAGTCCTTGTTGCTGTAGAGCACGCCGAGGCGGCCGTCGATCTCGATGCCTTTCAGATATTCGTGCACGAGGTCGTCGCCCCAGCCGTTGAGT
>NZ_DATDMY010000337.1:0-7624 GCF_036518555.1 Dokdonella sp.
ACGTTCATCGCGACGAGCCAGCAGGACTTCCGCGGTTTCGTCTCGACCCGCCCGATCCACGCCCTCACCGTGAGTGCCCCGGTCGCCGACGGCGACGGGAACTACGTCTGGGGCGTAGTCGACAACCTCGTGGTGGGCAGCGCGCGCTGAGGCGCGCGCGTCGACGACATCGCGTGAACTCGCCTCTCCCGCTCGCGGGAGAGGCCGACGCGCAGCGCGGCCGGTGCCGGAAACGCGGAGCGCACGGGTTCAGGCGTCGAGGATCAGATCAGGACCGGCTCGTCCGCGTCCCCGATACGATCGTTGCCACGATCGTCGTTGGTGCGCGATGGAGGCGAGCGCGCGACGCGCCTTGCACAAGCGCGCCGCCGTGCCTAGCATCCTCGCGCGCGGTCCACGTCGCCGCATGACCTCCCCACGGCGATGCCATTTCCACCGACCTCCGCCATACCCGTCGCGCGCGTGCCGTTCGCGCGACAGGTGTGCCTCAGCATGATCGTGCGCAATGAGGCCGCGGTGATCGCGCGTTGCCTGGCGTCGGTGCGGCCGCTGATCGGCGCGTGGGCCATCGTCGATACCGGGTCCAGCGACGGCACGCAGGCGCGCGTGCGCGAGCTGCTCGCGGACCTGCCGGGGCGGCTCGAGGAGCGGCCGTGGGTCGATTTCGCGACCCATCGCAACCACGCGCTCCAGCTCGCGCGCGGCCACGGCGACTACGCGCTCATCATCGACGCCGACGAAATCCTCGAGATCGATGCGGGTGCGCCGCTGCCGGCAACCTTGGACGCGCCCGCCTACTACCTGCGCCAGCGGCTCGCGGACAGCGAGTTCGAGTACGAGAGCGCGAAGCTGCTGCGCCACGACGCCGGCTGGCACTGGGAAGGCGTGCTGCACGAAGTCCCGACGGCGACGCCGAGGCCGCGCATCGACCGGCTCGACGGCGTGCGCGTATGCAGCTTCCCGGACGGCGCGCGCAGCCGTCGCCCGCAGCGCGACAAGTACCTCGACGACGCGGCCGTGCTCGAAGCTGCGTTGCGGCGCGAACCCGATCATGCACGCTACGCGTTCTATCTCGCGCAAAGCCTGAGAGATGCGGGCGAACCGCAGCGCGCGCTCGATGCGTACCAGCGTCGCGTCGCGATGGAGGGTTGGGACGAGGAATCGTGGTACGCGCGCTTCCAGATCGCAGCGATGCTGGAGCGCCTCGGCGCGGAGCCCGCCGCCGTGATCGACGCCTACCTCGCGGCGTGGGACGCACGGCCGTCGCGCGCCGAGCCGTTGTGCGAACTTGCGCGCTACCTGCGGCTGCAGGGGCGCCATGCATCGGCGTGGGTTCACGCGCGTGCGGCCGCGGCGCTGCCGCCGCCCGCGGACCTGCTGTTCGTCGACCAGTCGGTGTACCGCTGGCGCGCGCGCGACGAGCAGGCGATCGCCGCGTACTACATCGGCCGCGGCGACGAGTGCGCCGCGCTGTGCGAGGCGCTGCTCGCCGACCCGGCGCTGCCCGCGTCCGAGCGCGCGCGCATCGAGGCGAACGCGCGCTTCGGCCGCGACGCGTCGACGCCGGCCTGATCGGCCGGATCAGGACGGCGCCACGATCCCCGCGCTGGCCGATCCGTCGACCGGCGCGTCCGCGTCAGTGATCGGTAGGCTGCGGTCCGCCGTCGACGCGCGGCGCGTCGTGGCCGCCGTCCACGGGCTGGAGCTCGCCGACATGGGTCGTACCGCTGGCCGGTCGCCACTCGAACTTCGGATCGTACGGATCGTCCGACTGCCAGAGCTGACGATAGGCGATCGAGCCGTCCTCGCCGCCACCCCCGAGCACGCCGAACGCGGCGGTCGCGAAACCGTTGATCGACGAATTGCCGGGCTTGACCTCGCTGTTGCCGGAACCCTTGGGGCCTTTCGTCCGTTCCGGTCGGCCATCGCCATAGAGCGGACTCACGAGCTTCTTGCCCATCTTCCCGCCCCCATCCGCCGCACCGATCATGAGCGGACCGACGGCACCGACGCGCGAACCGGTCATCGCCGCGCGCACCTGCGCCCAGCGCGCCTTCGCGCGCGTGAGCGCGACCTCGTCGCCGAAGGTCTTCTTGAGCTCGCGCCAGATCGCGTTCGCCTGCTCCCATTCGTCCTTGCCGAGATCGGCGTAGATCGCTTCGCGCGCCTGCACGTAGAGCGGGTCGCCGCGTTCGGCGGCGAGCGCGGCCCAGGCCATCGCGCGCGGGCGGTCGACCGGGATGCCGTCGCCCTTCAGGTACATCACCGCGAGGTTGTACTGCGCCGGCTTGTAGCCCCACGACGACGCGACCTCGTACATGTCGACCGCGTACTTGAAGTCGCCGTTGCGATAGGCGTAGGCGCCGGTATAGAAGAACTTCTTGCCCGGACGCGCCGCATCCTCGGGCGTGCCCCACGTTTCGTCGGCCGGCCGGTTCGTGTTGTCTTCCGAATCGTGGCTCGGCGGCCGCATGCTGTAGCTGCCGGCGAAGTTGAGTTGCGTCGCCGCGTGGACCGGCGACAGGGCCGCCAAGGCGGCGGCGAGCAAACCGAACGTCATCGCACGAAGTTTCATCGAGCGCCCTCCTCTTGTCGGTCGTGCAGGCGCACAGTAGCACCGACCTTGCACGCAATAAACGACAACCTTCGTATATTGATGTGCGGGAATTGCGCGAAGCGTCAACGTCCCTCGGCGGCGTCGCGTGCGCGCCCCTGTGGCAGCGGCGGAAGCCGCGATGCATGAGCAAAACCGGTGCACGCACGCATTCCCTGCGTGCGTGCAGGCCGATGCGGCGCGGCGACCGGAGAGAGAGGCGGTCGCGCGCATCGCTCGCGGCCGTCCGCATGGCCGCGCTTCGCCGGCGCCGTCCGTGGCCGCCCGACGGGGGAGCTGGTACGGCGTCAGTGATGCTGTTGCGACGGTGACGCTTCGCCGGCGTCCGGCGACGCATCGTGCGGACCGTCGAGCGGCTGGATCTCACCGACGTGCGAGGTGCCACCCTCCGGACGCCATTCGAATTTCGGGTCGTACGGATTGTCCGATTGCCACAACTGGCGATACGCAACCGAGCCGTCCTCGCCACCGCCGCCGAGTACGCCGAAGGCGGCGGTCGCGAAGCCGTTGATGATCGACTTGCCCGGCATGGCCGCGCCGTGGCCCGAACCTCGCACTCCCCCAGTCTTGCCGTCGTTCAGGGCCGGAACCAGCGCCGTCGCACGTCCGCCCGAACTCGCCGAACCGATCGTGAGCGGAACGGACGCGCCGACGCGCGAGCCGGTCATCGACGCGCGCACCTGCGCCCAGCGCGCCTTCGCGCGCGCGAGCGCGACCTCGTCGCCGAAGGTCTTCTTGAGCTCGCGCCAGATCGCGTTCGCCTGTTCCCATTCGTCCTTGGACAGGTCGGCGTAGACGGCTTCGCGTGCTTGCACGTAGACCGGGTCGCCGCGCTCGGCCGCGAGCGCGATCCAGGCCATCCCGCGCGGGCGATCGACCGGGATGCCGTCGCCCTTGAGGTACATCACGGCGAGGTTGTACTGCGCCGCCTTGTAACCCCACGACGACGCGACTTCGTACATGTCGACCGCGTACTTGAAGTCGCCGTTGCGGTACGCATAAGCACCCGTGAGGAAGAACTTCTTGCCAGGGCGCGCGGCGTCCTCGGGCGTGCCCCAGGCCTGGTCGGCGGGCCGGTTCGTATTGTCTTCCGAATCGTAGCTCGGCGGCCGCATGCTGTAGCTGCCGGCGAAGTTGAGTTGCGTCGCCGCATGGAGCGGCGACAGGGCTGCCATGGCAGCGAGCGAACCGAACGTCATCGCACGAAGTTTCATCGAGCTTACTCCCCGGTTGAAGCGCTCGGACACGCTAGCACCAACCTGCGCGGCGATCAACGAATTTGTTCGTACGTCGATTATTGGACTGCAGCGGCAAAAGGCCTCGATGCCGACCTTGCCGTCGTCGCGGCTCAGGCATCACCGTCGTCGTTCGCGTCGTTACGGCTCCCGCTCGCGCCGGCGGGATCGGGCGCGCGCACGCGATTCGGCAACGCGCGCAGCGCACGCAGGGTGTCGATCCACGCGCCGCATTCACGCGGGTCGAACACGCCGAGCGGGTGCGTCGATCGCGCCGCGTGGGCATGGGTGTGGGCGGCTTCCGGCCATTCGTCGAACTCGATTGCTGCGAGCATGTTTCCGTTCCGTTGCAGGGGTCCAGAGGCGGATAACGCACAAAGGGGCGGTTCCGCGACATCGGCGCAAGGTGGAAACGCTGGCATGGCCCGCGCGGGGTTGGGGGAAACGGGAAACGGGGTCAGAGCGACTTTCGAGCGCGGGCTCATGGCAACGCGATCGCGCCGCGCGAAAGTCGCTCTGACCCCGTTTCCCGCTCGCGTTCAGGGCGCCTGGCGGCGCAAGGTCGCGACGAAATCGCGGTCGCGGCCGAGGCGGTCGAGCAGCGGCAGCACGAGTTGCGGACCGTTCGCGCCGTTGGTGAACAGCACGAGGCCGCTGCCGCGGTCGGGGCTGAAGTACGCGAGCGTGAACACGCCGTCGTCCATGCCCGTGTGCATGAGCACGCGCCCGTTGCCGTAGCGGTACACCTCCCAGCCGAGGCCGAAGCCGGCGTCGCTCGGGCAGTCGTCGGCAGGTTGCGGGCAGAGGTCGTGCATGCGGCTCGCCTGCACGCGCGCGCGCTCGGTCGCGAGTTCCGGCGTGACGCGGTCGCCGCGCAGGGCAGCGACGATGAACGTCGCGTAGTCGGACGGCGTCGAGTAGACGAGGTCGGAGGCGAGCGCGTGCTCGGCGAACATGGGCTCGAGCGGTTTGCCGTTCGCGTCGGCGGGCCGCGCGATGCGACCGTCGAACCACGGTCGGCGCGTGTACGCGGTGTCGTGCAGGCCGAGCGGCTCGAGCACGGTGCGCTCGGCGAGGCGCTCGAATGGCGTGTCGAGCCTCTTCTCGATGAAGCGCGCGAGGTATTCGTAGCCTTCGCCGGAGTAGCCGAACGCGACGCCCGGTGCGCGCAGGAAGGCGAGTTTGCCGCCCGTTTCGCGGCGCCAGTTCGGCAGCCCGGTGCGGTGGCTCAGCGCGAGTCGCGGCGTCAGTTGCAGGCGACGCGGGTCGCCCGCGATATCGGGATCGGTCCACGCATTCGCCATCGGCTCGTCGAGCGTGATGCGCCCTGCCGCGACGAGGCGCAATGCGAGTTCGGCCGACAGCGGCTTGCTCAAGGACGCAATGTTGTAGAGCGTCTTCGTCGTCGCCGGCACGCCAGGTGCCTGTTCGCCGTACGCGGCGACGACGGTGACGCGACCGTGCTCGATGACCGCGATCGACGCGCTCGGCACGTGCTTGTCGGCGAGCAACGGGGGAATGACGGCGTCGAGCGCCGCGCGTGCATCGACGGCGCCGTCGCCGTTAGCCTTCGCGCTCGCGTCGACGCCGTAGTGGTCGTAGCTCGCGACGCGCGCGACGCGCCATGTGCCGTGGTCGTTGCGCCACACGTGCAGGAAGCGCGCGGCGCCGACGAGCTTCTCCCCGCCCTTCGCGTCGCGTTCGTAGAAGCGGTGCACGCCGGTCTCGATCGCACCGCTGTCGCCGACCGGATACACCGCGAGCGTGCCGGGCACGAGTTCGCGGCGCGACGCCGGTTCGTCGCCGCGGCGGCGGCGCTCGCACTGCTGCCGGATCACCTCGGCGAAGCGTTCGCCGGAAGCGGCGACGAGGCCGCCGCGGTCGTGGTGGAACTCGAAGTCGTCGGTGACGAGTGCGCGTACCTTCGTCGCGTCGCACTGGTCGAACACCGCACCGAACAGCGCCGCGTCGGCGCGCGTGATCGCCTCGACGAGCGCCGGCGTCGCCGACGCCTCCGCATGCACGCGCGCACCGGTCGGCAGCGCGGCGTCGCGCACGATCGCGGCTTCGCGCGTCGTGGCTTGCGGCATCGGCGCGGCGGACGACGCCTGCGCGAACGCGAAGGCTAGCAGCAGGCCGGGAACGGACACCGTGGAGCGCTTCGACATGATCGGGACCTCGTGGGTGAAATTGGCGGGCGCAGCCGTCCGCACGCCGCGCGGGCGCCACGGGAAACTGCGATGGGTACGACTCAGGGCCGGCGGCGCGCGAGCGCGTAGAAGACGAGATGGCCGATGCCGGTCGCGCCGACGAGCACGGCGACGACGCCCGCATTGATTTCCTGCCAGCCGATCCACTGCACGAGGCCGAAGCCGGCCGCGATGAACACGAGCAGGATGCCCGAACGCAGCGCGGCGAGTCGGCGCTGCGCGCGCTCGCCGGCGAGGATGAGGTCGATCGTCTCCTCGCTCGCGCGCTCCTTGAGCAGGCGTTCGCGCATGACCGCGTCGAGCACGGCCTTGAACGCGTAGGTCACGCAGAGGAACAGCGCGAGCGGAACGAGGGTGTGCTGGATGTCCACGCGATTTCTCCGGCCGGGGCGCGGCGGCTGCGTCCCCGTTCGGGAGCCTAGGAGACACGTGGGGGCGGATCGGTTGCAAGCCGCCGCGCGCGCGACTCCCCCTCTCCTGCTTGCGGGAAGGGTCGGGGCGAGGGCGATCGGAGCGTCACGCTCTGCCGTCCCCTCACCCGCCGCGCTGCGCGCGTCGGGCTCTCCCGCGCGCGGGAGAGGCGATCATGCCATTTGCAACCGACCCGCCCGCCCGGGTATCCGTAGCTGCATGGAAGGCGCAGCCCCATGAAGCCGGACCCGCAACACGAACGGGCCCTCGTCGAGGCCGTGCTCGCGCGCGCGCCGGGTGCGTTCGAGCGGCTCGTGCGCGAGTACGAGGGCCTGTGCTGGCATTGCGTCCATCCGATCGTGCGGCATGCCGACGACGCGCGCGACGTCTGCCAGGAGACGTTCCTGCGCGTGTTCCGCCACCTCGGCCAGTACCGCTTCGAGAGCCCGCTCAAGTTCTGGATCGCGCGCATCGCGCATTCGATCGCGCTGCGCCACGTGCAGCGCGAGCGGCGCATCGGCGGCGATGCCGCACCGGTCGCGCCGGACGACGACGCGGGCGCGCCCGCGCGCGAGGACGAGATCGACGCGTTCGATTTCGAAGCCGCCTGCGACGACGAGGCCGCGGCGCGCCGGCTGCACGCGGCGATCGCGCGCCTCGCGCCGATCCAGCGCAGCCTGCTCACGCTGTACCACATCGAGGAACTGTCGATCCCGGACATCGCGGCGATCACCGCGTTGCCCGCGGGCACGATCAAGAGCCACCTCTACCGTTCGCGCCTGCGCCTGCGCGAACTGCTCGAAACACCGACGGGAGCCGCGCGATGAATCGCCGACCGCACGAACACGACCACGACCACGATCACGCCGCGCCAATCGACGAACGCGAATGGGCGCTGCAGGAACAGGCGCTCGAGGACGAACGGCGCGGCATGCCGCCGACGGGTGATCCGCGCCGCCTGCGCTATCGCGTGCTCGCGCGCCGGCTGCGCGCCCTGCCGGATGCGGCGCTGCCGTCGAACTTCGCCTGGGAGACCGCGCAAGCGGTCGAGCGGCGCGCGCGCGCGGAGGCGCGTGCATTCGCGCGGTTCCGCCGTCGCCTGTACGGCGCGTTCGCGCTGGTCTACGCGAGCTGCATGCTGCTCGTGGTCGCGC
>NZ_DATDMY010000338.1:0-35802 GCF_036518555.1 Dokdonella sp.
CGCCCCGCCGCGCACGCCGCCGCAGACCGGGCCGACGCGGCCCGCGGCCGCTCCGCGGGCGCGATGCACGCATTCAGCGAAAACGGACCGGCAAAGTGTAGGATTGCGACAATGGACGATTAAGGGGATCGTCCACGTTACAGGGGTACGACCACATGACGATCCGTCCGCTAGCGGCCGCGACCGACTCCGCGGCCTGGTACGCCAGCCGCCCATGGACGTCGCGGTATCCGGCCAACCTGCCGCACGACATCCGCGTGCCGCCCGACGATACGATGCTGGCACTGCTGCAGGACGCGTGTGCGCGCTTCGCCGAACTGGCCGCGTTCGAACTCGACGGCACCAAGCTGACCTTCGCCGACTGGGCGCGACAGGCCGATGCGCTCGCGCGCTTCTTCGTGCACGAGTGGAAGCTGGAGCAGGGCGACCGCGTACTGTTCCTGCTGCCGAACGTGCCGGCGTTCCCGATCGCGCTGCTTGCGGCGTGGACCGCGGGTGTCGCCGTCATGCCCGTCTATGTCGCCGCGACCTCGCAGGAGATGGAAGGGCCCATCCGTGCGATCGCGCCGAAGGCCGTGGTCGGCCTCGACGTGCTGATGCCGACCCTGCGCGCTGCGCGCGGCAGCGAGGCGATGAAGCAGCTCGTCGTGACCGTCGCGCCCGACCTGTTCGGCGTCGCGGCGCCGGGGCCCGCGGAGGCGGTCGCGTTCGAGCAGGCGCTCTCGCGCGGCATGCGGCTGCCGCCCGTGCGGCGCGACGTGCGCGCGGACGATCTCGCACTGATGTCGTATACGGGCGGAACCACCGGCGTGTCCAAGGCGGTGCGGACCACGCATGCGAACATGCGTGCGGGCATCGAGATCCTGCGCGTGACGATGGAAGACCACACCTGCCGGGCCGGCGGGCTCGTCGCGAGCGTGCATCCGTTCTCGCACGCAGCGGGCATGTCGGTGAACCTGCTGCAGTACTCGAGCCGCGGCGTGACGCAGCTGCTGTTCCCGCGCATGGTCGACGCCGAGCGCGTCGTGGCCGGCTGGCGCGGCCGACCGATCAACTCGATCCTCGCCGGGCCGGCCTTCCACAACCGCCTCATGGCGACGCCCGGTTTCGCCGAACTCGACTTCTCGGCGTTGCGTTCGGGCCTCGTGGGCGGCATGCCGCTGCGCGCGGACATCCGCGACCGCTTCGAGCAGATCACGGGCAAGCCGCTGCTGCAGGGATACGGCCTCACCGAGACGTCGGTGCCGATCGCGGGCGAACTCGGCTTCGAGCGCCATCTCGGCAGTGTGGGATTTCCGTTCCCGTCGGTCGAGGTCACGATGCGCGATCCGGATGCGCCCGACCTGCGCGCGGTCGCGCCTGGCGAGATCGGCGAGGTCTGGCTGCGCGGCCCGTTCCTGATGTCGGGCTACGACCAGCGGCCCGACGAGAATGCGCGCGCGATCACCGCGGACGGCTGGTTCCGCACCGGCGACCTCGGCCGCATGGAACCGAACGGCGCGTTGTACCTGCTCGGGCGCATCAAGGACATGATCAACGTCGACGGCGCGAACGTGTATCCGGCCGCGATCGAGGACGTGGTCGGCGCGCATCCCGGCATCGCCGACGTGTGCGCGGTCGGCATGCCCGACGAGGAGGACGGTGAACGGGTGCGCCTGTTCATCGTCAAGCGCGACCCGCTGCTCGACGAGGACGCGGTGCGTGCGTGGTGCCTCGAGAAGCTCTCGCACTTCAAGCAGCCCAAGCGCGTCGAATTCCTCGATGCGCTGCCGCGCTCGGCCGTCGACAAGCTGCTTCGGCGCGAACTCGCCGAACGATCGCTGTAGTGATTCGTACGGGCGAACCGGCGTCGCGGCGGTTCGCCCATGCCGGGCCGTGCGGGACCGCACGCGCTGCGCGCCTGCCCCGCGCGGCAACAGCTGCCGTCGGCTCCTAGTGGAATGAACCGAGCGCGTTCCATTCGGCCAGTCGGTCGCGCGTGTCGCGCTCACGTGGTTCGACCACCTGCCATTCGGAAATGCGTTGCGCGTCGAGTGGCAAGCCGAACACGTCGACGAACTGGCCGCGGCGGAACGTCGCCGATTGCCACGCGCCGTCGCCGATGCGCACCTGCACGTCCTGACCTTCTTCGGGGGTGATGCCGTTCATTGCCGTTCTCCGGGCTGTCGTTCGACGGCCATGCGCGCCGTCGGGCGCCCGCCGCCGCCCGCAGTGGATGCCGCGGGCCTACGAGCATGCTCGTACAACGAGGAGCGATCGGTGTTGCAGGAACTGCGGTCCTGCGGCGGCTGCGGTGTCGTGCCCGCGTTCATGGCGGCGCCGGCGTGCTCGGCGACACGCGCGGATCGGCGTGCGGTCGGCCTTTCGCGGCCGGCTCGGCGGGCTCCGCGCACGCGACGGGGCCGGCCGGCAGCGCGTGCTGCGTCGGCCATCTCCCGGCATCGACGGCGATTGCGCCGCGAAGCCGGCGTCGATCGGGCCATTGCGCCCCGGACATGGGGTGCGCGGATCGGCGCGCCAGGCGGGGACGGCATACCGGCGGAGAGCGCCGGCGGCGGTGCGGAGCAGCCTAGGCGGCGGCGCACGGTGCGACGATGACGTGCGAGATGTACGACGATGGGCGCCTGCGCGATCGTCGGCAGCGCGTGGCCGCGGTGGAGCGTCGCGTGAAGCTGGCGTCGGGCACGGGCCTGCGCGGCGTCGACGAGGCCGGTGTCGGCGCGAACGGTCCGATGCCGAGCGTGACGAGGAAATTCATCGTCGCGCCGTCGCTACGATCACGCCGAGGAACGCGAGCGCAGGAACGGCGAGCGCAGCCAGCAGCAAGGTCACGATCATGCAGGGGGACTCTGCGCGACGAGCGGCGGGCACGACACGTCTGCGAGGGTCGCGCGCGAGGCCGCTTGCAGTACAGTGGCGCGGCCCGGGTCCGCGGGTGTCCGGAGTCGTCCATGTCGCCGCCCTGGGTCTCGTCGCTCGCCACGCTGCCGGAATTCCTCGCCTATTTCGCCACTGCGCTCGCTTATGCCGCCGCGTTCGTGCTCGTGTACGTCGCGATCACGCCGCAGCGCGAGATCGCGTTGATCCGCGCGAACAATGGCGCCGCCGCGATCTCGTTCGGCGGCGCGTTCCTGGGCTTCGTGGTCCCGCTCGCGTCGGCGGTCGCCCACTCGGCCGACATCGTCGACTGCGCCGTCTGGAGCGCCGTCGCGCTGCTCGTGCAGCTGCTCGCGTTCGTCGTCGCGCGCGCGTTGCTGCCGGACCTGCCAGCCCGCATCGAGCGCGACGAGCGCGCGGCTGCGACGTTCGCGGCGACGCTGTCGATCGGCGTCGGCATCCTCGACGCCGCGTGCATGACCTGGTGAGGCATCGATGAAGCGAACCCGTCGACTCGCGCTGATCGCGATGGCCCAGGTGCCCGTCCTGCTCGCCGGCTGCGGCGAGGAAGAGAAGCTGCGCGAGGGTTTCTACACGAGCATCGAGGCCTGCCGGAGCGACGGCAACAGCGTGGAGGTCTGCGACAAGGCCCTCGCGGCTGCGGCGCGGGCGCACGCGGATGCGTCGCCGAAGTACGCGAGCCGCGAGCAGTGCGTGAAGGACTACGGCGACCTCTGCGCCGAGCGCGAGCGCGGCGGCGGCGTCTGGGTGCCGCTGATGGCGGGCTTCATGCTCTCTCGGATGCTCGGCGCGAACCGCGCCCCCGGCGATGTCGAGGCCAACCCCGTATACCGCGATCGGACGGGTCGCTACACGGAGCGCTACTGCAATCGCGACGACTACGGATGCAGGCGCGGCGGCTCCGGGATCGGTACCGCGTGGCGCGAGCGCCCGGTCGAGAGTGCGCCGAATCGAGCGGTCACGAAGACTCGCGCGGGCTTCGGCGCGAGTTCGTCGGCACGCGGCGGCTGGGGCCGCTCGTTCGGCGGCTAGGGCGCCGTGCGTCGCGTTCCGATCGCCGAGCGCGCCGACTGGCGGGTGAGCGCCGAGTCCTTCGGCTTTCGCTTCCACACGATCGACGGCGCGCCGTACTGGGACGAAAGCGCGTACTTCGCGTTTTCGCTCGAGCAGATCGAGCGCGACATCGAGGCGCCGACGCTGGAACTGCATGGGATGGCGATGGATCTCGTCGGCGAGATCGTCGCGAGCGAATTCCTCATGCACCGGCTCGGCATTCCCGAGCACTACCGCGACTGGATCGCACGCTCGTGGCGGGAGGGCGCGCCGCACCTCTACGGACGCATGGATCTCGCCTACGACGGGCGTGGACCCGCGAAGCTCTACGAGCTCAACTACGACACGCCGACGTCGCTCTACGAGGCTGCGTTCTTCCAGTGGCTCTGGCTCGAGCAGCAGATCGAGCGCGGCGCGCTGCCGCGCGGCGCGGACCAGTACAATCTGATCCAGGAGCACGTGGTCGAGACCTTCGCGACGATCGCGCGACGGCTGCCGCGACCGCTGTACTTTTCCGCGGTGCGCGATTCGCCCGAAGACCAGGGCACGATCGCCTACTTGGCCGACTGCGCCGCGCAGGCGGGACTCGCGACGCGGACGATCGCGATCGAAGACATCGGACTGGCGGCGGACGGACGCTTCACCGACCTCGACGATGCGCCGATCCGTGCGCTGTTCAAGCTCTACCCCCTCGAGTTCATGTTCGCCGACAGCTTCGGCGCGGCGCTGCCCGGTGCGGACCTCGTGCTGATCGAGCCGCCGTGGAAGGCGTCGCTGAGCAACAAGGGCATCCTGCCGCTGCTGTGGGAACGCCACCGCGGCCACCCGAACCTGCTGCCCGCGTTCTTCGACGATCGGCCCGAGGTCGACCTGCCGCGTGGCTGGGTGCGCAAGCCGCTGTTGTCGCGCGAGGGCGCGAACATCGAGCTGCATGGCGACGCGGGCGAGCGCCTGCGATCGGACGGACCCTACGGCGACTCGCCATGCATCCGGCAGGCGTTTCATCCGCTCGTGGAATTCGGCGGCGGTTACCCGCTGGTCGGCAGCTGGGTCGTCGGCGACCGCGCGAGCGGGATCGGAGTGCGCGAGGACGACTCGCCGATCACGCGCGACACGGCCCGCTTCGTGCCGCACGCGATCGTGTAGGGGGTCGCAACGCAGGAGGCGTCGCAATCCCCAAACGACGACGACCCCGCTCGGACGGCGGGGTCGTCAGGTCCGGATCCCGGGGCATGGACGGGGCGTGCGCGCCCGTCGCGGGCGTCAGCCTTGCGCGAGCCACTCCAAGACGCCGCCGTGCTTGGCGCACGCGCCTTCGCGCTTCTTGGCGTAACTGAACGAAAGATCCTTGCACTGCGCGCTCGCTTCGAGGCCGCTGCCGCTGCCCGAGTCCTTCCTGGCTTCCGACTTGGCCACGCACTTGCCGTCGGCATCGAGCTTGCCGATCGTCGCGCCGGACTGGCCCTGCGGGCCCGCGACGCGTGCGGTGCAGCTGTCGCCTTCGGCTGCGAACGCGGAAGAGGACGCTACGGCGAGGGCCAGGATTGCCGAGCAGGCCGCTGGACGAAGAATGTTCATGGTGTACATGCCTCCACGCCATCGTCAGGGTGACGTAGGTTTATAAGCATTTTACGTGCCAGTTGCGTCCGGATCGGGCCGATGTCGCGGTCCGTGCCGCATTGGCCAAGCCTGGCGCGGCCTTGGCAACCACGGGCAGCGGCTGGGCCGCAGCGTCACGCGACCCTCGCACCCGCCCAGACGCGTCACGGTTTGTCAATCCCGGACGAAACCGGACGTTTAGCCATCCGCGCGCGGCTCAATCGAAGCCGTCGGCGAAGAGGCGTTCGCCCGTCCAGACGTAGACGGCTCCCTGGTCCGTGAACTCGAGGTCGCGGCCCAACGCGCCAGCGAACAGCGTGCTGTCCGCGTGGAAGTCCAGCGTGAACCCGAATGCATCGCCGGCGACGGGGTCGGGCAGCTCGAGCTTCTGTTGCTGCGTCCACAGACCGGCGGTCTTCTCGAACAGGTACACCGCGCCCGCATTCCCCGGCGCGCTGCAGCCGATCGCGAGCGTGGCCGCGGACATCGCGACGTGCCAGCACCAGGTGTCGGGTGTCGCATCCTCGGGCAGCAGGCTCGCCTCGGGCAGCCAGCCGCCCGGCGTGCGCCGATAGAGCTGCACCGGCACCGCCGGATTGTTGCTCGCGGCGGCGAACCAGTCGCCGCGCAGGCTCGCGTCGATCCCGAGCCCCTGGCCCGGCAGCGAGCCGTCGAGCGTGTCCTGCAACTGCCAACTGCCGCCGACGCGCGCGTAGACGCCGATCTCGCCGACGTCCGCGTTGGCGCCGAAGTACGCGAGCATCGCGGTATCACCCTCGAGGCGTACCGGCCAGCCGACATGGTCGATCGTCTGGACCGGCGTCCACGTACCGGTGTCCGCGCGCGTATAGACGAACGTGCTGTCGTGGCGGTTGCTGATCATCGCGGTGCCGGCATCGAATGCGACGCCTTCGCCGAATTCCTCCTCGTATCCGGGTGCGACCGGCAGGAACTGGCGCTCGAGCGACCACGTCGCGCCGTCGCGGTGGAACGCGTAGACGGCGCCGGCGGCGTCGACATCGCCCTGCGTGCGGCCGATCGCGCTGACCAGCGCGACGTCGCCCTGCAAGGCGATGCGCGAGCCGAAATAGTCGCCGGCCATCCCGTCCGGCGCGAGGATGCGCGATTCGAACGCGTACTGCGCCCCGGCGCGCCGGTACACGTACACTGCGCCGCGTTCCTGCTGCAGCCCGACGTCCTCTTGCGGCGCGCCGACGAACAGCGTGTCGCCGTCGCTCGCGAGCGTGCTCGCGCGCGCGCCGCTGAGGCCCTGGCCGAGGTCGAGTTCGCGCGCGAGCGAGAGCGTTTCGTTCCCCCAAGCCCCGAACAGTACGACGCCCTGCGCGGCATTGCCGTACATCGCCGCGCCCGCGTTGCCGGCAATGAGGGTGGGGCCGCTGCGGTCGACGTCGATGCGGTAGCCGAGGTGTTCGTTCGCGTCCCCGAACGGGTCGGTGTCGACCGACACCGCGGCGACGCTCGTGAAGCTGCTCGTGAAGCGCACCATTTCGATCGCGCCGGCGCCGGCGGCCTGCGCGCCGCTGTCGCACTGGCCAATGGCGGCCCACGAGCCATCGAGCGCGAGCGCGCAGCCCCAACCATCGGTGGCCGACGGCGACGGTGCCTGCAGCACCGTGCGCGCGGTCCAGACGCCGTTCGTGCGCGTGAAGCTGTGCACGCGCCCGCTGCGGCCGGTGCCCGCGTTCGACGGCGAACTCACGAGCAGGCGGTCGGGCGTCGACGGGTCGGCGCCGCTGATCGCGACGGCGCTGCTGAAGCGGTTGCCCGTGAGATCGCCCGCGCTCTGCACGAGGTGCGCGACCTCGTCCCAGGTGTCGATCGGGAGTTCGTAGACGTACGCGGCACCTGCTTCCGCGTACCCGCCGACGGTTTCGCGCGGCGCGCCGACGACGATCGCACCGGCGACGATCGCAACCGACGCACCGAACAGGGCTCCCGCGTGCGGCGTCGAGGGCAGCAGGTTCGTCGAGGACCATGAGTCGCCGTTGCGGCGGAAGATGCGGATACGTCCCTGGTTCTGTCCGGCCGCGCCGTCGTAGCCCGGCTCGCCCGCCACGACGATGTTGCCCGACGTGGCCACACGGTCGAAGTAGGCGCTCTGCGTCGAAACGCTGTAGCCGAGCTGCCACGCGGTGGGCGTGTGCTCGAAGATCTGCACATAGCTTCGGCTCGTCGCGGAGTCGAAGGCGCTGATCGCGAGCGTGCCTTCGCGCAACGAGAGCATCGCGCTGGAATCGCCGGGAAGGTCGACGTCGTGCCCCGCCTCGCGCACCCATTCGCCGTTCGAGCGCACGTAGGTGCGTACCTTGCCGGGGCGGGTCGGGATGCCGAGATCGGCGGCGACCGCGATGTCGCCGTCGATCGCCACGGAATAGCCGAACACGCCCCCGGGCGATCCCTCGCCGGATGCGATCGCACCGAGCTCCTGGCGGAGCGCATAGTCGGCCGCCGGTGCGGGCGAGACGGTGGCGAACGCGCAGAGCGCGAAGGCCGCCAGCGCGCCGCGCAGGCGCGAAGACGGAGTGGACCAGTTGAGGACGAGCGACATGGCGGATCTCGTTTTCGGGTGCCCATCCGCTCCACGCAAGCGGGTACTCGCGCGGGCCATCGGATGCGCGCCTCGACGTACCGCGAGGCTGCGATTCGACCGGCGCAGATGCGGCTGGGTGCGATGGCTGAGTCTGGCCCGCTCCTGCGCGGCCGGTTCCGTGGCGCAGGTCCAACCGTTTCAATCCGTCACAAAGTGACCGGCATGGCTCGACCCGCGCTGAGGCCGTGTCGAGGGAAGTGCGCGAAGCGCATGAAATCGTTCGCGCATCGGCCAGCGTGCCCATTGGCCCCGTTGTTGCTTGCCGGTTCCGTCGACGCGGACTCGGGCGATGCCCACGGCTGCGCGCTGGCGTGGACGCATGGACGGAGGAGCAGGGGGCGCTCGGTGACGTTGAAGACCAACCACACTCCGTGGGACGACGCGCTCGCGCGCATCGACCCCGCGCGCTTCGAAGCGTTGCTTGCCGACTATTTCCGCGGCCGCGGTTGGGTCGTCGAGCAGGTCGGCGCCGACTTCACCGGCCAACGCTTCGACCGCGGCTTCGATCTGGCGCTGCGCCGCGAAGACGCGCACGTGATCGTGCAATGCAAGCGCTGGAAGGCGTTCCAGGTGCCGCACCACGAAGTGCGCGAGCTGCACGCGATCATGCTCAACGAGGCGGCGACCGGCGCGATCTACGTCACCAGTGGCGAGTTCACTGCGGCTGCGATCGACGTGGCCGCGCGCCTGGGGCAGCTCGAGCTCGTCGACGGCGACGCGCTGCGCGCGATGCTCGACCAGGATACGGTCGAAGCCGCGGCACGCGACGGTGCGCCGCCGATGTACGCGCATCCCCAGTTGACGCTCAGCGCAGGTCCGCGGGTCAGACCGGCGCCGCGACGCGGCCTGCTCGTCCCGGCGCTCGCGCTCGCCGCGTGCGTCGTCGTCTGCGCGGGTGTCGTGCATTCGCTCAATGCGATGGTGCGTCCGCTGCCGCGCATGACCGCGACGCGTGGCGCGCGCGTCCCGCCGGTTCCGGACGATGCGGGGCGGCAGTCGGCTGCGCCCGCGCTCGACCCGTATTCGCTCGCAGGCGAGGGCAGCGCCATGCGTCGTGCGCCTTCGGAGGACGACGCGGCGCGCGCGCGGGACGTCACCGGGCGCAACTCGGCGCCCGCAGTTCCGCGCGGCATCGACATCGACGCCGCCCGCGCGGCCGTGCGTCCGTTGGACGGCGTGCGCGACGTGTTCTGGCTCGACGACAATGACCTCGTCGTCGTGGTCGATCGTGATCGGGTGAACGCGGACGGAATGATCGGCACGGTGTGCAGGGCGCTCGCGCCCCTCGGCGACAATGCGTCGGTCGTCGTCGAGCTGCAATGGGCTGCGTCGAAGAAGGCGAGCGAACCGCTGCGTTCGCGCCGGTGCGCGACGTCGCCCGCTGCGCTCGCGCCATCGATCGTCGCGCGGGGTGTCCCGGGCTCGGACGGTCGCCCGCACTGATGCTCGCCCGACTCCGCGCCAGGCTCGTGCGGGAGTCGGTTCGCAAAACCTCCTCCCGCGGGGGGAGGGAGCCAACCCCGCGGGAGGAGCGCAAGCAGGCCCATGCTGGGGAGGCCGGCGAGGGAGAGAGGGAGCCGGCGGGCCTGCCTGTTCGTCGGCGCGTCAGTCGAACCCGTTCGCGAAGATCTCGTCGGGCATCGACTGCAATTCGAACGCGCCTATGTCGGTACTCGTTCCTGATGTGCGCGCGAAGGTTGCGCCGCGCTGGTCGTTCTCGAGCGCGCCGGGGTTGCTGCCCGCGTCGATCGCCGGGCTGCCCGGCAGCAGCGCGTGCGTGCGCGTCGGACCGCCGTTGTCCGCGAGCGGAGCGAGCATCGGATCGCCGCCGAGCGAATCGCCCGGCAGCGCGACGTTCGCCGTGCCGAGCAGGTTCGTGTTGCCGGTGATCGCGTGCAGCGTCGTGATCTCGAACGACGCCCCATCGGTCGTGTGGTTGCCGGCGACGATGCTGCTCACGAGCGAGAGGTCGTATCCCGATGTCTCGCCCTGGTCGGCGATGCCGCTGCCGGCCGGCGCGGTGTTGTCGGCGACGGTGCTGTTCGAAAGCGCGAGCGTGCCGCCGTGCCGCGTGTAGAAGCCGCCGCCCATCGTCGCCGCGCTGTTGCCCGAGATCGTCGAATTCGTGACTACGAGCGGCAGAGGCGACCAGGTCCCGACGCCGCCGCCGCCGCCGACGGTGTAGTCGCCGAGGGCGCCGGCGCACGTCGCCGTATTGCCGCTGATCGTCGAGCCGGTGATCGACGACGCGGGCGGCACGCCGCGCGGGATCGACGCGATGTAGACGCCGCCGCCGCCGATCGCGCTGATGTAGGTGTATGCGCCGCTCGCGCCGACACCGGGCGTGCCGCGCACGTGATTGTCCTCGATCGTGCTGCCGGACATGATCACGGTCCGCGGCGAGCCGATGCCACCGCCCTTGGCATAGGCGATCTTCCCGGCCGAGACGTCCACCGAGACGCCGCTCACGCGGCTGTCGGTGAGTACGATGCCGTAGAGCGAGAACACGCCGCCGCCGAACGTACCGCTGAACGCGGTCGAGGCGCTCGCCGTCACGGTCGCGTCGCTGATCGTCGCGCGCGTGATGTACGAGGCCGCCGCATACACCGCGCCACCGTAGATCGTCGCCGAGATCTCGTCGGAGTGCGCGCTCGCGCTGACGCCGCTGACCGTGCTGTCGGTGAGGATGAGGCGACCGCCCGCGTCGATCGCCGCGCCCGAGACGCTCGTGCCGCTCGCGCTGCAGTGCTCGACCGCGGAATTCGTCATCGTGACGCTGCCCGAGGACAGCAGGCACGCGCCCGCGGCGAGGCCCGCGTACATGACCGGTCCGGTGTAGTCGTAGCGGCCGTTGCGCAGCGTCACGCCGTCGATGTCGAGCAGGCCGTAGCCCGTGTGCGCGATGAGGCGCGTCGCATCACCGCCGTCGATCGCGAGCTGCCCGGCGCCGGGACCGCGCACGGCGAGGTCGTACGCGCTCGTCGTGAGTGCGCCGCCGGTCAGCGAAATCGTGCTGCAGGCGAGCGTGGTCAGGTCGATCGTGTCGCCGGAGACGGCGTTGGTGAACGCCTCGCGCAGCGATCCGGCGCCCGCGTCGTCGCAGTTGGTGACCGTGATCGTCGACGCCGGGCGCGGCGCTGCCGGCGCCGGCAGCGCGTCGCGGTGGGCCAGCTGGTGGCGAATCGCGGCCGTCTGCTGACCCATCCGCAGGCCGGTGTTGAAGGGCGCGGATTCGGACACGCGGAGCGGCGTGAGGTCGAGCTTCGGAACCGCCGTCGCGGCGAGGGTGGGTCCGAGCGCGAGCGCCATCGCGAGGGCGAGCGGCGCCTGCGTCGGACGGAATCTCGAGCGGTTCGATGCGGAGCGGCGCATGCGGTGATCTCGTGGATGACGGAGGCCCGATTGCAGCAGGCCGCAGCCACCCAAAGCATGACGGATTCCTGACGCGATCGGTATTTTTCGTGATCCGCCGAGGACTTATGGCGCTTCCACGCATCCAAAGGGGCGGGTCAGGGTCGCGCCGGTTTTGGGCCAGGCTGCCTGGAGCCGGCTCGGCGGGTTCGGCAGGCGTCCCGCTCGGGGCGCGGGCGATCTTGCGTCCGCGGTCGACGGCCTTTCCAAGAAGGGTCTCGCAGGGATCGCCCGTGCATCGCGCGATCGGCGGCGCGACTCGCCGTCGCGCGCGGGGATCGGGAGATCGGTCGTCGAAGGCGTCGTGTCGCGTGCGCCCTGTCGCAGCGCGGGCGGCGCCTCGAATCTCAGCGGTTGAGACGCACCTCGCGCACGCTCCATCCCGCCCGGCATCCCTTCCGCACGGGCAACCACTACCCGCAGCATCCGCTCGTCGTGAGACGCCGGGACTGCGGGGCTTTTTTTTTCTCCAAGGTCCGCAATGACGGCGACGCGCGCGATCGGGATGCGTCCGTGGCGCCGACCGTCGTCGCTGCGCGGGTCAGGCGCCGGAGCCGGCGTCGACGATCTCGGCGGCGAGCGCGTGCGTCGCCGCGCGGATCGCTTCGCGGAATGCGTCGTCGTCGAACGTGCGAGCGAGCACCATGCCGCCGACGCAGAGCGCGGTGAGGGCGAGGCCGCGTTGCCGGGCGGTGTCGTCATCGCCGGCGAGTCCGGCCGCGAACACGCCGCTCATGCGCTCGACGAGCGCGCGATAAGCCTGCTTGACCCGCGCCGTTCCGTGGGCGACGTCCGACGGCAGCGCGATCATCGGGCAGTGGCCGGCGACATCGTCGAGATGCGAGCGCGAGAGATAGGCATCGACCATCTGGCGGGCGAATGCGTTCGCCGGGGCGCGCACATCGAACGCGATGTCGTGCCAGCGCGCGGATGGATCGAACTCCTCGTACGCGCGCACGACCTCGACGAACAGGTCCTCCTTGCTGGCGAAGTGGCCGTAGAAGCCGCCGCGTGTGAGCCCGGCACGCGCCATGATCTCGTCGATCGACACGTCGACGAAGCCCTTGCGGTTGAACAGGTCGCGCGCGGAGTCGACGATGCGTTCGCGCGTGCGGCTCTTGTGTTCGGCGGCGTAGGGCATGGTGCGGTTCCTGCGGGAATCGCGGCAGTCTAGCCGTGCGCCTGGAAATGTTCTTGAACATATCGTGGCTCGTCCTAGAGTCGTGCGCCGTGCACCGACAGGAGCCCTGCATGCAGCTGTACTACTTCCACACGCCCAATCCACGCCTTGCGTGCGCGGTCGCGCGCCACGTCGGCGTCGCATGCGACCACGTGCACGTCGACCTAGGCCGGGGCGAGCATCGTCGACCCGGGTATCTCGCGCTCAATCCGAACGGCAAGGTGCCCACGCTCGTCGACGACGGCATCGTGCTGTGGGAGGCGGCCGCCATCGCGTGCCATCTCGCGCGCAAGGTCGGGGACCCGCTGTGGCCGGCCGACGCCGCACGCCAGACCGAGGTCGTGCGTTGGCTGAGCTGGGAGCTCGCGCATTTCTCTCGCGCGGCCGGCGGCCTCTATTTCGAGCACGTCATCAAGCCGTGGATGGGCGCCGATGCGGACCCGGCGAAGATCGAGGAGTCGACGGCCCAGTTCCATCCGCTCGCCGCGATCCTCGACGGCCACCTGCGCGAACGCACCTACCTGCTCGGCGACGAGCTCACGCTCGCCGACTTCTTCGTCGCGCGCATGCTGCCCTACGCCGACGAGGCGCACCTGCCGATGCAGGCCTATCCGGCGCTCGTGCGCTGGAACGAGCGCCTGATGGCACTGCCCGCCTGGCGCGACCCATGGCCTGCCGCATGAACGCATCGATGCAGTTCCTGCTCGTCATCCGGCACGGCGCGTCGTTCGTTCCGTCGCCGGCACTGGTCGCCGAAATCATCGACTGGGTGGACGCCGCGCAGCGGCACGGCGTCCTCGTGGACGGGCGACCGCTGCGGCCCGCGCACGAGGCGACGAGCGTGCGCACGCGGGGTGGGCGCACCTTGCTGCGGCGGGGGTGTTTCGATTCCGCCGATGAACAGGTCGCCGCGTTCGCACTGATCGCATGCGGATCGGAAGAAGAAGCCCTCGCGATCGCGGCGAGCCATCCGATGGCGCGCGTGGCGACGATCGAAGTGCGCGAAGTCTGGCGCGGCCTCGACGTCGCGATCGACGCAGACGCGGCCGATCGCTGACACCGGACTCGGCTCGATCCGCGACCGGTCGGTTCGGTCGCGAGGCCCGCCTCCGTCGCGACCGCGGCCAGGCGGACTTCGCCGGGGGCTCCCACGCGGCGTAGAATCGCAGGCCGTTCGAAGGAGGCAGCCATGGCCACCGGTTGGGCCGGCGACGGCGCGGTGCAGGACCAGATCGACGCGACCGTCGAAGACGCGGTCAAGCGCGCGCGCAGCCGCCTGCAGCGCGGACCGGGCCTCACGCACTGCGAGGAATGCGAGGCACCCATCCCTGCGGCGCGCCGCAAGGCAGTGCCCGGCGTACGCCTGTGCGTCGCATGCCAGGGCGCGCACGACCGCGAGCAGTCCGCCCACGGCGGCTACAACCGCCGAGGCAGCAAGGACAGCCAGCTGCGCTGAGCGCGCCGCAGCCATCGAACCGACGGGCGGGGATTGTCGAATCGGCGCGGTTCCGTTCGTCGTCGTCGACGAGCGGCCGTCGTGGAACCGATCGCCGCACCATCACGGATACGGAGGAATCACCTTGACTACCGACCTCGATGCCGGCAAACGCTGGCTCGCCCTGATCGTGCTGTGCCTCGGCGTGCTCATGATCGTGCTCGACACCACGATCGTGAACGTCGCGCTGCCGTCGATCCGTGCCGACCTCGGTTTCACCGAGACGTCCCTCGTCTGGGTCGTCAACGCCTACATGCTCACGTTCGGTGGCTGCCTGCTGCTCGGCGGACGCCTCGGCGACCTGTACGGCCACAAGCGCCTGTTCCTCGTCGGCCTCACGCTGTTCACCCTCGCGTCGCTCGGATGCGGGCTCGCGCACGGCCAGGGCGTACTCGTCGCCGCGCGCGCCGTGCAGGGGCTAGGCGGCGCGGTCGTCACCGCAGTCGCGCTGTCGCTGATCATGATGCTGTTCACGGATGCGACCGAGCGCGCGAAGGCGATGGGCGTGTACGGTTTCGTCTGCGCCGGCGGCGGCAGCATCGGCGTGCTGCTCGGCGGCCTGCTCACGAGCACGCTGAGCTGGCACTGGATCTTCCTCGTCAACATTCCGATCGGTGCGCTCGTGTTCGCGCTGTTCGTGAAGCTGGTACCCGCGGTGCATTCGTCGAGCGAAGGCCACAGGCTCGACGTCGGCGGTGCGTCGAGCGTCACCGCCTCGCTCATGCTCGCGGTCTACGCGATCGTCAACGGCAACGAGGCGGGCTGGCTTTCGGCGCAGACGCTCGGCCTGCTCGCTGCCGCCGCGGTACTGCTCGGCGTGTTCCTCGCGATCGAGTCTCGCGTGCGCTCGCCGTTGATGCCGCTCGGCCTTTTCCGCCTGCGCAACGTCGCGACCTCGAACGTAATCGGCGTGCTGTGGGCGGCGGCGATGTTCGCGTGGTTCTTCATCTCCGCGCTCTACATGCAGCTCGTGCTCGGTTACGGGCCGATGCAGGTCGGACTCGCATTCCTGCCCGCGAACCTCATCATGGCCGCGTTCTCGCTCGGCCTGTCGGCGAAGATCGTCATGCGCTTCGGCCTGCGCGGGCCGATCGGGGTCGGCCTGCTGCTCGCCGCGGCCGGTCTGCTGCTGTTCGCGTTCGCGCCGGTCGACGGTCGCTTCGAACTGCACGTGTTGCCGAGCATGTCGCTGATCGGCGTCGGCGCGGGCATGGCGCTCAACCCGGTGCTGCTCGCGGCGATGAACGACGTCGACCCCGGCGATGCGGGTCTTGCTTCCGGCCTCGTCAACACCTCGTTCATGATGGGCGGCGCGCTCGGCCTTGCCGTGCTCGCGAGCCTTTCCGCGGCGCGTACGGAATCGCTCACCGCGACGGGCGTGTCGACCGCGCTCGCACTCACGGGCGGCTATCACGTCGCGTTCGCGGCCGGCGCCGCATTCGCGCTCGTCGCCGCACTGCTCGGCTCATTCGTGCTGCGCGCGGCGCCGCGCGCAGTCGATGCGACGGCGAGGGTCGAGCCCGCCGCCGCCGCATGATCGACCGGGCCTCGCGCGCGCGAGGCCCGATCACGCGCTTCACGCGGCGCGTGCGGCCGGCGCCGCCGGGAAATCGATCTCCGTGCGCGCGAGATGGTTCGTGTAGTTCGTGTAGATGTTGAGCACGACGTTGACGAGCACTTCGAGGATCGCGGCGTCGTCGAAACCGGCAGCCTTGAACGCGTCGAGCTCTTCGGTCGGCACGTGTCCGCGCGTGTCGACGATGCGCTGGGCGAGCGCGAGCGTCGCGGCGTCGCCGGCCGACTTCGCGCCCGCCGCGCGCGCCGCGGCGATGTCGCCGGCATCGAGGCCGACCATGCGGCCGATCGCGCTGTGCGCGGCGAGGCAGTAATCGCAGCCATTGCGTTCGCCGACCGCGAGCGCGATGAGTTCGCGCTGTTTCGCGCTGAAGCGACCGCTCGCGGCGACCTCCGCGAGCTGCAGGTACGCGTTCAATGCGACCGGCGTGTGCGCGAACGTGCGGAACAGGTTCGGCAATGCGCCGAGCTTCTTCTGGACGGCGTCGAGGCTGGCAGCGACGGCCGGGGATACGGCATCGCGCGAAAGGGCAGGGATGTACGACATGGCGTTACCTTCATGGGCTGCGTGCCGGTCGGCACGCTGCGCACTCTAGGGGCCGTGGTCGTACGCTGGGTGATGTAGAGTCTCAATAACTTGATCCATCGTCCCCGGGAGCCTCATGGACCGCCTCGACACGCTGCTGCAGCGATTTTCGGTGAGCGCACGCATGTTCCACGCGGGCGCTCTGTGCGGCATCACGGAGTTCGCCGCCGAGCCCGGCCTCGGCCAGCTGCACCTCGTGCGGCGCGGTCCGATCGGCGTGTCGCATGCGGGCGCGCCGGAGGTGCGCCTCCAGGCGCCGAGCCTCCTGCTCTATCCGCGCCCGCTCGCGCACCGCTTCGACACCGATCCGGCGGTCGGCGCCGACATGGCGTGCGCGCACCTGAGCTTCGCCGCGGGCGGCACCAACCCCCTCGCCGATGCGCTGCCCGCGTTCATCTGCCTGCCGCTCGCCGACCTCGACGGCTGCGCGGGCGTGCTCGAGGTGCTGTTCGACGAAGCGTTCCAGCCGCGCTGTGGGCGCCAGGTACTCGTCGATCGCCTGTTCGAAGCCGTGTTCGTGTTCGTCCTGAGACGGCTCATGGACGACGGACGCATCGAGCACGGGCTGTTCGCGGGCCTGGCTCACCCGCAGCTCGCGCGCGCGCTCACGGCGATGCACGAGCGTCCCGCGCAGGCGTGGACACTCGAATCGCTCGCTGCCGAAGCCCGCATGTCGCGCAGCGCGTTCGCGGCCGCGTTCCGCGACACCGTCGGCACGACGGCCGCTGACTACCTCGCGCGCTGGCGAGTCGGCCTCGCGCAGCACGCACTGCGCCGTGGGCGCCCCCTCAAGCTCGTCGCCGACGAGGTCGGTTACGGCAGCGAGGCCGCGCTGTCGCGCGCGTTCAAGACCTGGGTCGGGCGCTCGCCACGCGAATGGCGGCGCACGCTCGAGGCGGAAGCGTCGGGCGCGGTCGCCGGTACGCGTTGATCGCCATCGGCGAACCGCACGACCGCGGCGGGCTCCGGCACCTCATTCGTGCGTCGCGCCGTCGGCGATTGCGCGGTGAACGGCGTGCCGAGCGCGGCCATCGACGCGAATGCGCCGATCGCGTCGTACCGCGTGAACACGTACGGCAGTCCTTCGCCCGCGAGCGGCGTCGGGCCGTCGCTCACGTGCAGGTGCAGGTGCGGGCCGGTCGCGTCGCCACTGAAGCCGAGCTTCGCGATCGCGCCGCCGCGCCGCACCCGCTGGCCGACCCGCACGCCCACGCTGCCGGGCAGCAGGTGCTCGTAGTGCGCGTAGCGGCCGTCGCCGAGGTCGAGCGAGACGAAATTGCCGCTCGCGTCACCGAGCGGGTGCCGAGAGGCCGCGTCGAGGCGTGCGGGCTCGGCGATCGAGTCGCGCAAGGCGACCACGGTCGCGTCGGCGACCGCGAACACGTCGGCGCCGTAACCGTACCAGTTCGCAAGCACCTGCTCGTCGCCGCGCGAAAGCCGCCCGTCACCGTCGACGCGCATCCAGTCGATCGCATGCCGGGCCGGAATGCGCACGCTGCCGTCGATCGCGAATGCGACGCGGCGATGGCCGCGTGCCATCGCCGGATCGTACAGCGCGACCCAGTCGCCGGCGCCGAGCGGCGCGCCGAGCACGACCGGCGCGCGCGCGGCGACGGGCGTGCGCGCGCCTTCGATCGTCGCGGTCGCGCCGTCGCGCGTCCATGCGATGCGATGGCGCAACGCGGCCGGAAGCGAACGCGTGGCATCGATACGCAGGTCGAAGTAGGCGATCGCGACGCGCCCGGGCGGGATCGCGCGCGTCGCGCCTTCGCCCGGTGCCGCGCCGGGCAGGCGCAGCGCAGCTTCGAGGCTGTCCTGCGCGAACGACGCCAGGTGCACCGTGGTCGCGCCGTCGAGCACGTCGATGCGCTCGAGCACGATCGGCACGCTGGCGTGGTTGGCGAAGTGGATCTCGTAGGCGAGTCGCGCGGTCGAGCCGCTGCGTACCGGCGTCGGAGCGGGGCCGACATCGAGCACGAGGCCGTCGAGCAGCGGAGCCGCCTGCGCGGCGAGCGGCAACAGCAACGCGAGGAGTCCCGCGTGCAGCGAGGTGGGCACGTCCGTCTCCGATGCGGATGGACGCCCATGCTGCCGGGCCCGCGCCAGCACCGGATGTGCTGGAAGTCGCGGCGCGCTCACCACTGCGCGAGCGCGGCGGGCGGGACGCCGACGCGACGGCAGGCGCGCGGCGCGATGCCGTCGGGCAGGGCCACGCGGAACATCGGAGCCAGCGTCCGCAGTATGCGCGACGCGGCGTGCGCTTGCAGGCGCTGCCACGCCGAGCGCTCGATCATCGCTTCGGCCCAGTCCGGCAGCAGGGCGGCGCCGGCGCCGAGAAAGGTGTCGCGCGAAATGCCGGCCAGCGGCACGGGCAGGCGGATGCGCGCGAGCACGGCGAGCACCTCGCGCGAGCGCGCGTCGAAACGCAGTTCGCGCTGCATGCGCGAGAAGTAGGCAGCGACCTCGTTCTCCGATGCGGGTACGTCGCGCGCGCCGAGCCGCTCGGCGACGCGCCGCACCTCGTCGTAATAGCGATCGGCCGCGCGCGCGGGCAAGGCGATCGGTGCGTAACGCCGGTAGCCCTCGAGGAAGCCATACGCTTCGGTCACGTGGACCCAGGTCAGCAGTCCGGCGTCGTCGGCGGAGTAGGGGCGACCGTCGGCGGCGTGCCCGCGGACGATCGCATGGATCCGGGCGACGCGCGCGATGAGCGCTTCGGCGTCGGCTCGCGAGCCGTAGGTCGTGCCCGCGACGAATGCCGTGGTGCGGCGCAGGCGGCCGACGAGGTCGGCGCGGAAGTTCGAATGATCCCAGACGCCCGCGAGCGCGAGCGGATGCAGGACCTGCAGCATGAGCGCGCACAGACCGCCCGACAGCATGCCGGGGAAGTCGGCGTGGATGCGCCAGGTCGCGCTGTCGGGCCCGAACAGGCCGGGGTCGCCTTCGGGGTGCTCGTAGTCGATGCCGTCCCGGTCGCGCGGAAACACGCCAAGCACCCAGCGGCGGATGCGTTCGCTCGCGGGCGCTGTCAAGACCTCGAGGGAGGGCGGCATCGGTATCGGCAGCAGTGGCGATCGCGCGATCATACGGAGCGCTCGCGCACGACGCGACCGTGGCTCATGCTGGGCGCGGGAGGAACCGCCTTGACGCTGATCGAAAGCCTGCGCCGGATTCCGCCGGCCGTGGCGCTGCAGATCCTGCTCGCGCATGCCGTGCTGCTCGTCGCGAGCCTGAGCGGTGGCTTGCCGTATGTCGCGATGCAGGGGCTGCTCGCGCTCGAGCTCGTGCTGTTGAATCTCGCAACAGTGCCGTTCTACCCGCAGCGCGGCCTGCTTACGCACCTGTTCGACCTCGTCAAGCTGTGTGCGCTGCTCGCGTTCCTGCTGCTGTTCGTGTGCATCTCGTATGCGATCGCCGCGGGCGGCGAGCATGCCGACCCGATCGCGGCGACACGCGATCGCCTGCAGGGACTGCATCCTTCGGCCATGGCGTGGGCAGTGGGATACATCGTGGTCTCCCTGTCGCTGTCGTTGCTGCAGGCGCTGCGCTCGCCCGATCCGCGCCTCGCATGGATGAACGACAGGCTTGCCGCAGGCGGCTCGACCTTCGTCGCGATGCTGCTCATGGTGTTCGTCGGCTTCTTCTGTGCGCGCCCGATCGCGGCGGCGCTCGAAGTCGTCGGCGCGCGCGCCGACCCGGACGTGCTGCTGATATCGCTGATGGTCGGCGTGCGCTTCTTCACTGCGCTGGTCGGCGCGACGATCACGCGGGCCGAAGTCGAGGCGATGGCGCGCAACCCCTACGTAGACGGCCCCGGCTGAGCCGCCTGCACGAGCGACGGCTGGGTCGGTGGCACGGCGGAGCGGCGCGGGAAATAGCCTCCCGGAGCGCCTCGTCGCCGGAGGCCCCCATTGCGGGATTGCGCCGGCTGCTCCAGCCGCTCCAGCCGCGTGGTTCGCCATTCCCGGCCGGCGGCGGCGCTGCGCCGCGGGATCCGCACCGTCGGTGCGCAACCGATGTCACATCGTTCCTGACAGACTGGGTCCAACCCGAAACGAGAGCAAGACATGGTTGCCGTCCCAGCACGTGCCGAGCGTTCCGTCGATTGGCTGCAGGTATTCCTCGGCGGCGTGCTGATCGCCGCCGGCGACGCCGCATTCGCAACGACCGTCTGGTTCAGCTGGGACGCGAACGGATTCACCAAGGTGTTCCAGTCCATCGCGGTCGGCGTCCTCGGCAAGGCGAGCTACGACGGCGGCGTGCCGGCTGCGCTCCTCGGTGCCGCGCTGCACCTGTTCATGGCGACGACGTTCGTGGCGATCTACACGCTCGTCGCACGGCGCGTGCCCGGGTTGCTGCGCGGCATCGCCGCGAAGGGACCGCTGTACGGCATCGTGCTTTACGTTGGCATGAACTTCGTCGTGATGCCGCTGTCGCGCGTGGGGCGTTCGCCGTCGTTCACGCATCCGGATTGGATCGCGATGAGCGTCGTCGCCCACATGGTGTTCGGCACGATCTGCGTGCTGTTCGCACGGCGTGCGCTCGGTCGCGACGCTTGAGGAGGCGTGCGCCGGGCGATCGCCGCCGGATCGACCGACGGCGACCGGATTGCCTCGTTCACGGGGTGCGGATCATTCGTCCTGTGCCCGCTGCGGCTTCTTCGAGTCCGGGTTCTGGCTCGAGCGGTTCTGCTGCGAATCCTTCGCCTGCGAATGACGCTGCTTGTCGTCCTGCTGCCCCGGCATCTTCTGCTGGCCGGACTGCGTATTGGACGGATTCTGCGGAGCGTGTTGCTGGCCCATGACATCTCTCCTGCTTCAGGGGACGTCGGCCCGATCGGCCGACGGCAGTCGAACTGCACGTCCTATCTTCCGCGGCGGCGTCCGACTCGCGCATGAACCCCGCGCGCACGTTCACGTTCGCGTGAAGTTCGCGTTGCCTGCGCGTGAAGGCGATGTCGATTCGCGCGCCTGCCGTTCGTCGCACCTGCATGGACGGCCGGTTTCGCCGGCCGACGACTCACCGCCACCGAGGAATCGCCCATGCTCAGCAGTACGATCCGACCGATACTCCTGCTTGCCGCCATGACGGCGACCGGCGCCGCGGCCGCGGCACCGGTCGGTTACACGCTCGACCCCGCGCACACCTTCCCGAGTTTCGAAGCCGACCACATGGGCATTTCCTACTGGCGCGGCAAGCTCGACTCGAGTTCGGGCAAGGTCGTGCTCGACCGCGATGCGAACAGCGGCACGGTCGAGGTCACGATCGACCTCGCGAGCATCGACTTCGGCTTCGACAAGCTCGACGAATGGGCGCGCGGCAAGGAATTCTTCGACACGGCGAAGTATCCGAAGGCGACGTACACGGGTCGGCTCGCGCGTTTCGTGGACGGCGCACCGACCGAAGTCGTCGGCACGCTCGACCTGCACGGCGCGCGCAAACCGCTCACGCTCGCGATCGGTCGCTTCAAGTGCATTCCGCATCCGATCTACAAGCGCGAGCTGTGCGGGGCGGATGCGAGCGGTTCGTTCGACCGCTCGGCGTTCGGCCTCGACGCGGGCAAGGACTACGGCTTCGACATGAAGGTCGCGCTGCGCATCCAGGTCGAAGCCTTGCGCGACGAGTGACGCGACCGCGGGGTCGCCGCGTCGCCGCCGGGGCGAGCGAAGGATCGCTCGCGCCCGCACGCGCGAGCCGCGCAGATCATCACGCGTTCATCGCGGTCGCGCCGCGTCGATCCAGCCAGCGAAGCCCCGCACGAAATCGCCGAGCTGCTTGCGGATCGCCTCGTCGCGGATCGCGCCCGACTCGTCGAACACCTGGGTCGCGCGCGACACGAGCAGTGTGCCGCCGGACCAGTAGCGCGCGCCGACTTTGCGCAACACCGGCAACCATGCGGCCTGCGAGAGGATCGTGCCGAAACCGCCCTGCGACGCGCCGATCAGCGCGAACGGACGGTCGCCGAATACGCGCGGAATGTCGGCCGCCGGACGCGACAGCCAGTCGATCGCGTTCTTGAACACGCCGGGGATGCCGCTGTTGTACTCGGGGGTCACGAGCAGCACGCCGTCGCTCGCGGCGACGCGCTCCTTGAGCTGCGCGACCGCGGCCGGCAGACCCTCGCGCTGTTCCACGTCGCCGTCGTAGAGCGGGATCCCGTGCAATGTCGCCGCATCCACCTCGATGTCGGGCCCCGCCACGGCCTGTGCGGCACGCAACAGGGCGGTGTTGTACGAGCCGGCGCGCAGGCTCCCTGAAATGCCGAGGATCCTCGTCATGCGGACTCCCTGGTGTGACGTCGAGGCTTCGATCACGCGAGCATACGCGAGGCGCCATCGCGCAGCACCGTGCGCAGCCGCATCAGGCAGCGCTCGCGCGCCGCCGGCGTCGCGACAGCGAGCGCGCCGGGCAGGGGAGATCCTCGGCCCGTGCGCCGATGCCCGCGACCGCTCAACCGTTGATCGCGGCCATGCCGGCAGCCGGATAACGCGTGCCCGCGACCGAGTGGCGCGCGAGCGTGTCGTCGATGGTCCGCAGCTCCGCCGGGTCGAGACGGATGCGTGCCGCGGCGGCATTCTCGTCGAGCCGCGCGACGCGCCGCGTGCCCGGTATCGGCACGATGTCCTCGCCGCGATGGAGCAGCCACGCGAGCGCGAGTTGCGCCGGCGTGCAGCCTCGCGCGTCGGCGAGGTGCGTGACGGTCGCCACGAGGGCGAGGTTCTGCGCGAGGTTCGCATCCTGGAAGCGTGGGTTCTGGCGGCGCCAGTCATTCGCGGCGAGCGTGCCGGTGTCGGTGATCGCGCCGGTGAGGAATCCGCGGCCGAGCGGGCTGTACGGCACGAGGCCGATGCCGAGTTCGCGGCAGGCCGGCAGGATCTCGGCCTCGACATCGCGCGTCCACAGCGAGTATTCGCTCTGCAGCGCCGCGATCGGGTGCACGGCGGCCGCGCGCTGGATCGTCGCCGCGGACGCCTCGGAGAGTCCGAGATGACGCACCTTGCCGGCTTCGACGAGGCGCGCCATCGCGCCGACCGTGTCCTCGATCGGCACACTGCGATCGACGCGGTGCTGGTAGTAGAGGTCGATGTGGTCGACGCCGAGGCGCTTGAGGCTGGCGTCGCAGGCGGCCGCGACATACTCGGGCCGGCCGTCGATGCCGAGGAAGTCGCCGTTCGGCGCGCGCACGTTGCCGAATTTCGTCGCGAGCACGATCTCGTCGCGGCGCCGGCGCAGCACGTGCGCCAGCAGTTCCTCGTTGCGGCCGACGCCGTACATGTCGGCGGTGTCGAAGAAGTTCACGCCGATGTCGAGCGCATGGTCGAGCACGGCGAGATTGGTCGCCTCGTCGCTCGGGCCGTAGAAGTCGGACATGCCCATGCAGCCGAGACCGATCGCGGAAACGACGAGGCCCTGGCGGCCGAGGGTGCGGCGTGGAAAATCGAACGTGTTCATGGGCGCTCCGCGCAGAAATTGGGTCGGTGCATACCCTAATGCGAGGGCACGCCGTGCGCGTGCCGGATGCTCGCCGATTCTTGCCTGATCGTCCACGGTGCGGTGGCCTCGCGCGCGCGCGGGTTCGCCGGCGGCATAATCGACGCCCAGTCCTTCCTTGCGGATGTCCGATGAACGACAAGCCATCCAGCGTCGTCGAGGCGCTGTCGGGGATCGAGGCGCAGCAGGCCGAACTTGCGCACCGGATTGCCCGAAACGCGGGCGGCGACGGCGTGCGCGACACCGCGATCGCGGGCCTGAGCCTGATCCGCGCGAGTTCGCCGTCGCAGCCGATTCCGTGCGTCTACCACCCGAGCCTGTGCGTCGTGGTCCAGGGGCGCAAGCGCGCGCTGCTCGGCGACGAGATCTACGTGTACGACCCGCTGAACTACCTCGTCGTCTCGATGTCGATCCCGCTCGTGAGCCAGATCATCGAGGCGACGCCCGCGCAACCGTACCTGTGCCTGCGCATCGATGTCGAGCCCAAGCTCGTCAACGAGCTGCTCGTGCAGCTCGGCCCTGCCGCACCCTCGCGTGCGGACGACGAACGCGCGCTGTTCCTCGCGCGCACGAGCGCGCCGTTGCTCGACGCCGTGCTGCGCCTCGTGCGCCTGCTCGATGCGCCGGCGGAGGCGGCCGTGCTCGCGCCGCTCGCTTTGCGCGAGATTCACTACCGCGTGCTGGTCGGCGAACTCGGCCAGCGCCTGCGCAGGCTGTGCGAGATCGACGGGCCGTCGCAGCGCGTAGCGCGCGCGATCGAGCTGCTCAAGGCACGCTACAGCGAACCGCTGCGGATCGAGGAACTCGCCGCGGCAGCGCACATGAGCGCGTCGTCGCTGCACCAGCGGTTCCGCGCCGCGACGGCGACGACACCGCTGCAATACCAGAAGCAGCTGCGCCTGCAGGAAGCGCGCCGGCTCATGCTCGTCGAAGGGCTCGAGGCGGCCGCCGCGGCCCATCGCGTCGGCTACGAGAGCCCGTCGCAGTTCAGTCGCGAGTACCGGCGCCTGTTCGGAGCGCCGCCGCGGCGCGAGGTCGCGGCGAAGCGGGTCGGCGGCGAATATTGAGTGCAGGACCGCCCGTCGGCGGCGGAACGCACTTCGCGCGTACGGCCTTTCCTGATCGAAGCGGCACGGGCGCGTGCCCGTGGCGGCGCGCGCGTGCGCGCACGGGCGTTCGCCACTGCGCATGGCCACCGGCTATGCTTCGCATTCGCGCGCGTCGCGGAGATGGCGCGCGCCGGCATGACCTGCGAGGTGAACCCGATGACCGATGCGCTGCCCGATCGCCTGTGCGTGAATCCGAAAAGTCCCCATTACGACGAAGGGCTGCTCACCCGCGGCATCGGCATCCGCTTCAACGGCAAGCAGCGCATGGACGTCGAGGAATACTGCGTCAGCGAAGGCTGGATCCGCGTCGCCGCGGGGCGCGCACGCGACCGCCACGGCAATCCGATGACGATCAAGCTCAAGGGCGAGGTCGAGCCGTTCTTCCTCGATGCCATGGAGGCGCCGTGAAGTTCCTCATGCTCGTCTACACCGACGATTCCATCCTGCAGGAACTCCCGGAGGGGGAGTTCGACCGCCTCATGCACGGCTGCATCACGCACGCCGACGAGCTCAAGGGCGAGGGCAAGCTGATCGAATCGCAACAGCTCGAGGCTGCGAACACGGCGAAGTCGCTGCGCGTGCGCAACGGCCGCGCGAGCGTCGTCGACGGGCCGTTCGCCGAAACCAAGGAAATCCTCGGCGGCTTCAACCTCATCGAGGCGGCCGACATCGACGAGGCCGTGCGCATCGCGATGGAGTTCCCGTGGGCACGCTTCGGCTGCATCGAGCTGCGGCCGGTGCGCGATTTCGAGCAGGTGCGCGCGCGCGTCGGCGCCTGAGCGCGATCGGGCAGGCGACGGCGCTGCGATGCGTCGTCGCGCGCCGTCTGCAATCACACGGTCAGGCGCATCCCCGGTTCCGACAGGCTCACGTCGACGCCGTAGCGACGTCGCAGTTCGCCGGCGAGCATCTCGCGCGCGGGATCTTCGCCGTGCACGAGCACGACCGGAGGCCTCGCGGCGCCCGCGCCGTACCAGTCCAGCAGGCCCTTCTGGTCGGCGTGCGCGGACAGGCCGCCGACCGTATGGATGCGCGCGCGCACCGGAATCTCGTCGCCGAACAGGCGCACCCGCTCGACACCGTCGACGAGCAGGCGACCGAGCGTGCCGCGTGCCTGGTAGCCGACGAAGATCACGTGCGTGGCGCGTTGCGCGAGATTGTTCGCGAGGTGATGACGCACGCGGCCGCCGTTCGCCATGCCGGACCCCGCGACGATGATCGCGCCGCCGTGCAGGCGGTTGATCGCCTTGCTGTCGTCGACCTTCTCGGCGACATGCAGGTTCGGCAATGCGAACGGCTGGATGCGCCCTCGCCACACACGCGCGGCCTCGGAATCGAACAGCGGCTCGTTGCGACCGTACACGGCCATCACCTTCGCCGCCATCGGACTGTCGAGGAAGATGCGCCAGCGCGACAGGTTCCAGTCCTCGTAATGCGCGGCGAACCAGTAGAGCAGTTCCTGGCTGCGCCCGACCGCGAACGCGGGGATGACGACGTTGCCACCGTCGTCGTGCGCTTCGGCGAAGATGCGCCCGAGCTCGGCCACGGTTGCGAGGCGATCCCTGTGGTTGCGGTCGCCATAGGTCGATTCCATCAGCAGCAGGTCCGCCCGCGGCGGCGGCGCGGGGTCGCGCAGGATCGGCGTGCCCTTCATGCCCACGTCGCCGGAAAACACGAGCGTGCGCGGCGATGCGCCTTCCTCGGTCAGCTCGACGATGCAGGAGCCGAGAATGTGGCCGGCGTCGTGCAGTCGCACGGTGACGCCGGGCAGGATCGCGTGCGGCTCGTCGTACGGCAGCGGACGCAGGCGCTTGCGCGTCTCTTCGACGTCCTCGCGCGTATAGATCGGCTCGATCTCGGGCTCGCCGTCGCCGCGTTCGCGGTTCGCGCGCTCGGCGCTCTGTTCCGCGAGGGAGGCCGCATCGAGCAGCATGATCGGCAGCAGGTCGCAGGTCGCCTTGTGCGCCCAGATCGGGCCGCGGAAGCCGCGCTTGACGAGCAGCGGAACACGCCCGATATGGTCGATATGGGCGTGACTGAGCACGAGCGCATCGATCGAGGCGGTATCGAAGGGAAACGGGGCGAGGTTGCGCGCCTCTGCTTCGCGGCTGCCCTGGATCATGCCGCAGTCGAGCAGCACGCGACGGCCTGCGACGTCGACGAGGTGGCACGAACCGGTGACTTCGCCACCTGCGGCACCGTTGAACTGGACCTGCATACCCGGCTCCGTCGTCGTGGTCGCGTCGCGACAGTAGCAGCACGGGCGAACCGCGCGCCAGCGGGCGGCGCCTCGCCCGCTGGAGCGATCGCCGGTCGTGCTCGAGCGACGGCGGCATGGCCGTGAACGACGATCCGCGGCCGCAGCGGCCGCCCGAACCCGACCCTGCCGACTGTTGCGGCGGCGGTTGCGTGCGTTGCATCTACGACGTTCACGAGGACGCGCTCGAGCGCTACGAGCGCGCACTCGCCGAATGGCGCCAGCGCCATCCCTCGGACGACCGCGGCTGAGCCTCGCCGCGGCGAGCCCTGCACGGTTCGCCCTGGGCAAGCCCGCAGGCCGAGGAGACGCTCGCGCGGCGCTTCGACGCCACGGCTTTCGGGCTGCGCCCGGCGAATGAATGCCGGCGGCACGGCGCGGGCGGCGCGACGTCACCCGCGCCGCGATCGCGCCGAGGCGTACGGTGCGTCGGCTGCGGAACCGCTTCCGGCGCAAAGCGCAAGGGTGTGTAAAGTCATGGATCGTGCGGGCGCGACCTTTGCTAGGATCGAAGGGTTATCCGTACGGAGTTCCCCATGAAGAAGACCCTCGCGATCGCGATCGCGCTCGCCCTGCCGGTGCTCGCGGCTGCCGTCGACTCGCCGAAGTTCGATCCCAAGCGCTTGTCGGACGAGGTCAAGGTGCTGTCCTCGGACGCGTTCGAAGGGCGTGGCCCGGCGACGGCGGGCGAGACGAAGACCGTGGACTACGTCGTGGAGCAGATGAAGGCCGCTGGCCTGCAGCCTGGCGGTGACCTCAAGGACGGCCAGCGTGCCTGGACCCAGGCCGTGCCGCTGCTGCGCGCGGAGATCAGCGGCGAGCCGAAGCTGTCGGTCAACCATGCCGGCAAGGCGCAGGCGCTCACGCAGGGCGCCGAGATCGCGGTGCGCGCGCCGCTCAACGGCGCCAAGTCGGTGTCGATCAAGGACGCGCCGCTCGTGTTCGCGGGCTACGGCGTGACGGCGCCCGAACGCAACTGGGACGACTTCAAGGGCCTCGACCTCAAGGGCAAGGTCGCGATCGTGCTCGTCAACGACCCCGACTTCGAGACCGGCAAGGGCGACTTCGGCGGCAAGGCGATGACGTATTACGGCCGCTGGACCTACAAGTACGAGGAAGCCGCGCGCCGTGGCGCCGCGGGCCTCCTCATCGTGCACGAAACCGATCCCGCCTCGTACGGCTGGGCGACCGTCAAGAACTCGAACACGAACACGATGTTCGACATCGTGCGCGACCATCCCGAGACCGAGCACGTGCCGGTCGAAGGCTGGATCACGCGCGAGTTCGCGGTCGACCTGTTCAAGCGCAGCGGCCTCGACTTCGCCGCGCTGAAGAAGCAGGCGCAGACGCGCGCATTCAAGCCGGTCGTGCTCGAGGGTTCGACGTTCTCGGCCGACTACGCGGTCGACAGCAAGGTCATCACCTCGCAGAACATCGTCGGCCGCGTCGACGGCACCACGCGCCCCGACGAAACGGTCATCTACAGCGCGCACTGGGATCACCTGGGTGTCGGCGAGCCCGATGCGAAGGGCGATCGCATCTACAACGGCGCGGTCGACAACGCCACCGGCACCGCGGCGCTCATCGAGATGGGCCGCGCGTTCGCGAACGGGCCGAAGCCGCAGCGTTCGATCGTGTTCCTCAACGTCACTGCGGAGGAGAAGGGCCTGCTCGGCTCCGAGTACTACGCGGCGAAACCGTTGTACCCGCTCGCGAAGACCGTCGCGGTCATCAATACCGACGCGCTCGATCCCGCCGGCGTCGCGCGCAACTTCTCGACCTCGGGCAGCGCCAAGTCGGACCTCCTCGACGAACTGGTCAAGGACGCGAAGGGCTTCGGCCTCGCCTACGCGGAAGACCCGCATCCGGAAGCGGGCCATTTCTTCCGCTCCGATCACTTCCCGTTCTCCAAGCGCGGAGTGCCGGCGCTGTCGTACGAATCGGGCAACGATCTCGTCGTCGGCGGCACCGAAGCCGGCGAGGCATCCGGCAAGGACTACGTCGAGAACCGCTATCACCAGCCGGCCGACGAATGGCAGGCGACGTGGACGTTCGCGGGCATGACGCACGACCTGCCGCTGCTCTACAAGCTCGGCAGCGATCTCGCCAACTCGACGCGCTGGCCGAACTGGGCGCAGGATTCGGAGTTCCGCGCCACGCGCGACGCGACGGCGGCTGAGCGCAAGTAGGCTTCGAGACGCACCAGCGATGCATCAACGACGGCCGCCGCGAGGCGGCCGTCTTATGTGCTGGACGCACCGTCGGCATCCCCCAGAAAAGCAGAAGGGCCGCACGAGGCGGCCCGCTTTGGCGCGCGGCGGGAATGATTCGCGCCATCCCTGGCGCTCACCCTCGCGCGGTGCGCGAGGGCCATCGCCTGTGGCGATGTTCGCGCAGGCTCCTGCCTGCGCAGTGAGCCCGCGGCGCGCTGCGCGCGCGCTAGGGGTCGCATCCACGTCGGCATCCCCCAAAAAAAGCAGAAGGGCCGCACGAGGCGGCCCTTCTGCTTTTTTTGGTGGAGGCGGCGGGAATTGAACCCGCGTCCGAAGGCGCTCCGCGCCCGGCGCTACATGCTTGTCACGCTGTTTGATCTCGTCCGACGGCAACACAACGTGCGAGGCGCACCGCCGGACCAGCCTCTTGGATTTAGCCCGTAACCGAAAGGCGCCGGCACGGGCGATCCTGTGATAGTGACCCTACATCCACGAGCACAGGCACAAGTGGGTTCGGGGCTAGGCCTTAAGCGGCCAGAGCGTAGACGTCGTCGTTCGCGTCTAGTTTTTTGCCATCGGATTAACGAGGAAGATGACGCCCTCGGCATGCTCCAGACTACTTCGCGTCCCCCGTCGAAACCATGTCGCCCCCGGGGAACATGCATGGTGGCGGTGCGGCGCCGGGAAATCAAGTCGAGCTGCTAGGATGCGCGGTTTCCGTTCATCGAATCCGCCTCCATGGGCAACATCGTCTGGCTCGCGTCGTACCCGAAATCCGGCAATACCTGGGTGCGCGCGTTCCTCGCCAACCTCGTCGCGAACCGACCCGATCCGGTGCCGCTGAACGAGCTTTCGCGTTACGCCGAGGACGAGGCGAACCCGGACCTCTTTTCCGCACTCGCGGGCAAGCCGAGCGCGGATCTCGACATCGCCGAGATCGCCGCACTGCGGCCGCGGGTGCACGCGGCGATCGCGCAACGCGCACAGGGCACGCGCTTCGTCAAGACGCACAACATGGCCGGCAGCTTCGACGGCCATCCGCTGCACAACTGGCAGGTGAGCGCGGGCGCCATCGTGGTCGTGCGCAACCCGCTCGACGTCGCGGTCAGCATGACCCACCACTTCGGCATCGGCCTCGACGAAGCGATCGAACGGCTCGCCGATCCGAACGTCGCGACCGGCAACGACGCGCTGTTCGTGAGCCAGATCCTCGGCTCGTGGTCGCTGCATGTGCAGGGCTGGGCCGACATGGCCAGCGAGCGCGTGCTCGTGCTGCGCTACGAGGACCTGCTCGAGAAGCCGGCGAAGGCATTCGCGAAGGTCGCGAAGCTCGTCGGCCTCGGCCAGGACCGCGCACGGATCGACCGCGCGATCCGTCATGCGGGCTTCCAGAGCCTCGCCTCGTTGGAGAAGAAGCACGGCTTCATCGAAGCGTCCGACAAGGGCGCGCGCTTCTTCCGCAAGGGTCGCGTCAACGAATGGCGCGAGGCACTGGGCCGCGAGCAGGTGCAGCGCGTCATCGGTGCGCACCGCGAGCAGATGCAGCGGTTCGGCTACGTGCCGGCGGGGTACGCGTAGGCGTCGCGGACGGTCCGGGGGCAGTGCGCCGCTTGCTTGACCAAGGCGGGCAGGGCCCCTATACGAGGGGCACGACCCACCATCGGTCGGCCAAGGCCGACCCTACGCTTGCTTGTTCTTCGCGCGCATGACGCGCTGCTTCTCGCGGTTCCAGTCGCGTTCCTTCTCGGTGTCGCGCTTGTCGTGCTCCTGCTTGCCGCGCGCGAGGCCGAGGTCGAGTTTGGCGCGGTTGTTCTTCCAGTACATCGCGAGCGGGATCAAGGTGTAGCCCTTGCGTTCGATCGCGCCGACGAGCTTGTCGATCTCCTCGCGATGCAGCAGCAGCTTGCGCGTGCGCCGGTCCTCCGGCACGACGTGCGTCGACGCGGAGATCAGCGGCACGATCGACGCGCCGAACAGGAAGATCTCGCCGCCCTTGACGATCGCGTAGGCGTCGCCGAGGTTGGCACGACCCGCGCGCAGGCTCTTGACCTCCCAGCCCTGCAGTGCGATGCCGGCCTCGAAGTGCTCGTCGATGTGGTACTCGTGGCGTGCGCGCTTGTTCAGCGCGATCGTCGAGTCGCCCTTCTTGTCGCTGGATTTGGTCTTTGCCATGCGGGTTGTGTATTTTGCGTTCCTTCCTGGACGCGAGAATGGAGCGGCCCTCCTGGCCGGACTCTTGAAGAAGGCATGATCGAGATTCGCCGCCACGCCCTGATTCGACAGACGCCCGAACGGATGTTCGATCTCGTCAACGACGTCGAAGCATACCCGAGCCGCTTCCCCTGGTGCGCCGGCGCCCGCGTGCTGGAGCGTGACGGCGATGCCGCGCTCGTCGCGCGCCTCGAGCTGCGCTTCGCCGGCATCACGCAGGGATTCACCACGCGCAACACGCTCGAGCGACCGCATCGCCTGCGCATGCAACTCGTCGACGGGCCGCTGCGCGCGCTCGAAGGCGAGTGGACCTTCGCCGCGCTCGGCGACGAGGGGTGCAAGATCGCGCTCGCGCTCGATTTCGACTATTCGGGCCGTCTCACCGGCAGCGCGTTGCGACTCGGCTTCCAGGGGCTCGCCAGCCGCATGGTCGACGACTTCTGCGCGGCGGCGATGAAATCCCATGCCTGAGCGCATCACGATCGAAGTCGCGTACGCCGAGCCGTCGCGACAGTTCCTGCGCCGACTCGAACTCGAGGCGGGCGCGACGATCGCCGATGCGATCGAGGCGTCCGGCGTCGGCGCGGCCTGCGCTATCGATCCCGCGGCGCTCGCGAGCGGCATCTGGTCGAAGCCGGCACCGCGCGCGGCCGTGCTCGCCGACGGCGATCGCGTCGAACTCTATCGCCCGTTGAAGGCCGATCCCAAGGAAGCGCGCCGGCGTCGGGCCGAGAGCGCCCGCGTGACGAGGCGTTGAACCGGGCTCAGCCCTGTCCCTGGTCGCCGCCGCGACGCTTCTTCTTGCGGTCCTCGTCCGAGCGCTTCTCGTCCGGGTACTCGCGCTTGTACTTGCGCGCGTCGCGGATGAGCTGGTCCGGATCCTCCGGGAAATAGTCGCCGTCGATCTTCGCGAGCTGGTCGTTCTCGAAGTAGAGCGTGAGGTCCTTGGTCGCCATCTTGTTGCGACCGCGGCGGATCGTCGAGACGTAGTCCCAGCGATCCTGGTCGAACGGGCTGATCACCGACGGCGAGCCCATCACGAGCAGCACCTGGCGCTTGCTCATGCCGGGCTTGAGCGACTCGACGGTCGCCTTGTCGAACAGGTTGCCCTGCTGGGCGTCGACCTTGTAGATGAGGCCGCAGCCGGACAGCGGAGCGAGGGCGAGCAGGGCAAGCCAGCGAAGACGCATGCGCGGTGAATCCGGAAGCCGTTAAAGGGCCGATGATACACTAGCGGCCTGAATCGCAAGGGCCATCGACAGGGACGGGCACCGGAGGCATGAACATGGAATCGACCGAACTGCGCAAGGCAGGCCTCAAGGTCACCCATCCGCGCATGCGGATCCTCGAGATCCTCGACAGCCACGACGGCCGGCACTTCACCGCCGAGGACATCTATCGGCAGCTGCTCGAACACCACGACGACATCGGCCTCGCGACCGTCTACCGCGTCCTGACCCAGTTCGAGGCCGCGGGGATGGTGCTCAAGCACAACTTCGAGGGCGGCCAGGCCGTCTACGAACTCGACCGCGGCAAGCACCACGACCACATGGTCGACATCGAATCCGGCAAGGTGATCGAGTTCACCAGCGAAGAGATCGAACGCCTGCAGCACGAGATCGCCGCGCGCCACGGCTACGCGATCGAGGACCACAGCCTCGTCCTCTACGTGCGGCCGCTCAAGAAGCGGTAGGCGGCTTCAGCCGCAATGCTGGTTGGCCTCCGGCCACACCGCGTCCCGAATCGCGGGCGTCCGGCGCGATTCCCGCGCGGAGGGATTCCGGCGGGCGTAGCGGGCAGTGTGGGGCGGACCGCACGCGAACGCAGCGCGCGATAGGCCCTCGCCCCTGGGTGAGCGACGGATGCGCGATGGGGCGGTATTGACGGTTCGGGTTGATCGCCGATGCCGGTGTCAGAGGTAGCGGGCGGACATCGCCGCTGAAGCCGGCCCTATGACCGGTACGCTCGCTGTCGAGCGGCTTGAGCACGATCGGTGCTCAGGCGCACCCGCGACGCGGCGTCAGCCGCGTTTCCCGAGCATCTGCTTCGCATGCGCGAGCGTCTCGCGCGTGATCTCGATGCCGCCGAGCATGCGCGCGACTTCTTCCTGGCGCGGCTTGCCGTCGAGCACGTCGATGCGCGTCTCGGTGGAGTCGCCGTCGCTCGACTTGCTCACGCGCAGGTGGCGGTCGCCCTGCGCGGCGACCTGCGGCAGGTGGGTCACGCACAGGACCTGCGCGCGGGTGCCGAGCGCGTGCAGCTTCTGGCCGACGACTTCGGCGATCGCGCCGCCGATGCCGGAGTCGACTTCGTCGAACACCATCGTGCCGATCGTGTCGCTGCCGAGCGCGGCGACCTCGATCGCGAGGCTGATGCGCGAAAGCTCGCCGCCCGATGCGACCTTGCGCAGCGCGCGCGGCGGCTGCCCGGGGTTTGCGCTGACGAGGAATTCGCAGCGCTCGGCGCCTTGCGGGTCGGGGTCGCCGCCGTCGCTCGCTTCGAGCTGGACCTCGAAGCGGCCGCCGCGCATGCCGAGTTCACCCATGAGCGCGGAGACCGCGTCCGACAAGGCCCTTGCGGTCGCCGTGCGTCGTTGGCCGAGCGCCTTCGCGGCCGCCTCCCACGCCTTGCGCTGGCGCTGCTCCTGCTCGCGCAACGTTGCGATGCTGGCGCCGGCGCCGCGCAGCGTTTCCAGTTCCTTGCGCAGGTCGTCCGCATGCGGCTTGAGGTCGGCCATGCGCACGCGGTGCTTGCGCGCGAGTTCGTGCAGCTTGCCCAGTTGCGCCTCGGCTTCGGCGAGGCTGTCGGGGTCGAGGTCGAGCGCGCTCTGGTAGCGCGCGAGCGCGTCGTTCGCTTCCGAGAGCTGGATCTGTGCGGCGTCGAGGAGTTCGCCGGCCGGCGCGAGGCGCTCGTCGAGCGCGGCCAGCGATGCGATTTCGTGCTGCGCGCGCGCGACGAGGCGCAGCAGCGCGAACTCGCCGTCGCCGTCGAGGCGTTCGACGAGCGCGGCGCAGCCCTGCAGCAGCTGGCCCGAATTGGCGAGGCGTCGGTGGCGCTCCTCGAGCGCCGCGAGGTCGTCGGCCGCGAGCGCGTGGCGATCGAGTTCCTCGACCTGGTGGCCGAGCCATTCGATCCGCTCGGCGTGATCCTCGCCGCGCGAGAGTTCGGCGATGCGCGCGCCCGTGTCGCGCCAGGCGCGCGCCGTGCGCGCGACCTCGGCCGCCTCGGCCTCGTGGGCGCCGAACGCATCGAGCAGGGCGAGCTGCTGGCTGCGGTCGAGCAGGGCCTGGTGTTCGTGCTGGCCGTGGATCTCGATGAGCTCCGCGGCGAGTGCCTTGAGCTGGGTCAGCGTGACGGGCCGGCCGTTGATCCATGCGCGCGAACTGCCCTCGCTGCGCACGACGCGGCGCAACTGGCAGGCGCCGTCCTCGTCGAGGTCCTCGGCGACGAGCCAGTCGCGCAGGTCGGCGCGACCGCCGAGGTCGAACGTCGCCGACAGCTCGGCACGCTCGCAGCCATGGCGCACCATCGACGCGTCGGCGCGGCCGCCCGCGAGCAGCAGCAATGCGTCGACGAGCAGCGACTTGCCGGCGCCGGTCTCGCCGGTGACGACGGTCATGCCGGGGCCGAATGCGATCTCGGCCTCGCCGACGATCGCGAAATCCTTCACGTAGAGACTTTCCAGCATGGGCGCGCGGGCTGTCCTCGAAACCGCCGAACGCTAGCATGCGCACATGCAGCGGCCAAGGCGACGACGCGATCCTCCGCGCGTGTCGTCGCACCGCGGGAGACGGACGTCGCTTCCGCCGCGTCGGCGCGGTGGAAATCCCCCATCCGCGCGCCCATGTCGGCAGGGCCGGGCGAGGCATCGTGTCCGTCCGGTGTCGCGAGGCCGGTGCACGCCGGGGCTCGCGCCAGCGGACGCCACCCGCGCCCGATTCACGGCGGCGTGTTGACCTCCCGCGCCGGGGTGCCGCTATTGATCGGCCCGGAGCCGCTTGTTAGCGTGCAACGACGACCGGCGCGGACGCGCCACCGGAACCCGATGAACAGTCCGTCCCAGCACCTCGACGCCCGCGCCCGCCAGCTGTTGCGCACCCTGATCGCGCGCTA
>NZ_DATDMY010000339.1:0-16596 GCF_036518555.1 Dokdonella sp.
GGGCGCTTGGCGAGCTTGCGCTGCAGCGTGCGCCGATGCAGGCCGAGGCGGCGCGCGGCTTCGGAGATGTTGCCGTCGCACTCGGCGAGCACGCGCTGGATGTGCTCCCACTCGAGCCGCTTGAGCGGCGGTGCGTTGGCCGGCACGGCGCGCTCGACCGCGGTGCTGCCGTCGCCGAGCAGCGCGCCGACGACCTGGTCGGCGTCGACGGGCTTGGCGAGGTAGTCGTGCGCGCCGCGCTTGATCGCCTCGACCGCAGTCGCGATCGAGGCGTAGCCCGTGAGCAGGAGGATGCGCAGGTGGGGCCGCAGCGCGAGCAGTTCCGGGATCAGCGCGAGGCCGTTCTCGGCGCCGAGCTTGAGGTCGAGCACGGCGTAGTCCGGGGCCTTCTCGCGCGCGAGCGCGAGCGCCCGAACGCCGTCGTTGGCGATGTCGACGGCGAACCCGCGCGCGCCGAGCGCGCGCGCGAGCACGGCCGCGAACACGGCGTCGTCGTCGATGAGCAGGAGCGGATGGGGTTCGTTCATCGCGGTGGATTGTCGTTCGCGAGCAGCGGTAGGCGCAATCGCTGGCGCAGGCCGCCGCCGTCGGCCGCGTGCGCGGAGAGTTCGCCGCCGAGGCGCTCGGCGGTCGCATGGGCGAGCGCGAGCCCGAGGCCGAGGCCGTCGCGCTTGCTCGTGCGGAACGCGACGCCGGCGCCCGGCGCGATCCCGCGGCCGTGGTCGCGCACCGCGAACTCGACCAGCGAATGCGTCGCCGCGAGGCGCAGTTCGACCGCGTCCGAGCCGGCCGTGAGCGACGCGTCGGCCGCGTTGCTGAGCAGGTTGATCAGGGCATGGCTGAGATCCGGTGGCGCCTCGATCCAGCGCCCGCCGGCATCGCCGTCGAAGCCGATGTCGAGTGCGATCTCCGGGCGCAGCAGGCGGAACTGGTGCTCGCAACCGTCGACGAAGGTCGCCAGCGTGAGCCGCTCCGGCGTGCCGGCGAGGCGGCGGCTGCCGACGTCGACGAGCTGGCGCAGGATGTCGCGGCAGCGATCGGCCTGTCCGGTCAGCAGGGCGAGGTCGGCCGCGAGCGCGGGGTCGCCGGCGCGCTCGCGCTGCAGTTCGGCGAGCAGCGTGCGGATCGTCGACAGCGGCGTATTGAGCTCGTGCGCGGTGCCCGCCGCCTGCGTCGCGATCGCGAGGATGCCTTCGTCGCGCAAGGTGCGCTCGCGCTCGCGTTGGACTTCGGCCTCGCGCGCGCGCAGCGCGCGCGACAGCCGTGCGATGAAGAACGCGAGCACGGCCGCGGTGACGACGAAGTTCGCGCAGACGGCGACCACGTGCAGGTCCGAGCCGGCGATGCGCACGTCGTGCAGCGGGGGCAGCGGCGCGTGCCAGCCGATCAGCAGCACGAAACAGGTCGACGCGAGCACGGCCACCGCCGCGACGTAGCGCAGCGACAGCGCCGTGGCCGCGAGCGCGATCGGCATCACCAGCAGCGAGACGAACGGATTGTCGACGCCACCGGACCAGTACAGCAGGTACGCCAGCACGAGGATGTCCACCGCGACGTGGCCGAACGCCTCGGCGAGCGTGACCGGCCACGGCTGGTCGAGCCGCCAGAACGCGAACAGTGCGAACAGGCCGAGCGCGCCGATGCCGATCGCGAGCGGTGCCACCGGGATCGGCAGGCGCAGCCCGAGCGCGACCACCGCGACCGTGAGCGCCTGCCCGGCGACCGCGCACAGGCGCAACCAGGCGAGCGTCTCGGCGAGCCCGTGCGCGCGCTGGAAGAAGCCGCGCCGGATGGCGGTGGGGGCGATCATCGCTGCATTGTACGAAGGCAGGACGGTTCCGGATGCGGGATTGCGCGGCGCCGCGTCGGCCGTCGGCATCCCGCCCGCCGCCTACGCACCGAGCGGCAGCTCGACGACGACTTCGAGCCCGCCGCCGTCGGCGTTGCGCGCGATGATCGTGCCGCCGTGGCGTTCGATCGCGCGGCGAGCGATCGCGAGGCCGAGGCCGGTACCGCCGCTCGAGCGCGCGCGCGCGGTGTCGGTGCGGTAGAACGGTTCGAAGATGCGCGACAGCTCGCCGACGGGGACGCCCGGGCCGTGGTCGCGCACGCGGATCGAAGCCCACCCGCCGACCCGCGCGAGCCGGACCGCGACGGTGCTGCCGTCGGCGGTGTAGGCGAGCGCGTTGCGGATCACGTTCTCGAACGCGCTGTAGAGCGCATGGTGCGAGCCGATGAGCGAGACGCGCGCGCGCTCGAGCAGCACGACCTTGCGGCCGCGCGGCACGCCTTCGTAGTCGGCGTTGGTGATCACGTCCTCGAGCAACGTGTCGAGTTCGACGCGGTCGTTCATCGAGACGTTCGTCGTCTCCAGCCGCGACAGCTCGAGCGCCTGCGCGAGCATCGCCTCGAGCCGGTCGGACTCGCATTCGATGCGATCGAGCGATGCGGCCACCTGCGCGGCGTCGCCGCCGCGCGCGAGCTCGAGCGCGACGCGCTGGCGCGCGAGTGGCGAGCGCAGCTCGTGCGAGACGTCGCGCACGAGGCGCCGGTGGCTTTCGATGAACGCCTTGATGCGCTCGGCCATGGCGTCGAACTCGACCGCGAGCGCGCTGATCTCGGCGCTGCGGCCGAAGCGCAGCACGCCGACGCGCGCGTCGAGGTCGCCTTCGGCGAAGCGGCGCGTGCTCGCGCGGATGCGCTGCAGCGGCGCGGCGACGTACCAGGCGAACAGCAGGCTGAAGGCCGCGCTCACCGCCATCGCGACGAGGATGTTCTGCCAGAACCACGTGGGCCGGCGCGAGGCGAGGCGGGACAGGAAGCTGCCTTCGAGCGCCGCGACGGCGGCGTAGACCTCGCTGTTGCGCGTGCGGATCGAGCGCGCGCGCAGGCGTTCGGCGCTGTACACCGGGCCGTACGGCGCATCGGCCACTTGCACGGCCTCGAACGCATGCACCGCGGCGTCGGCGACCGTTTCGGAGGTGCGCCGGTCGAGCAGCTCGCGCCCGTCCGGTCCGAACAGGTACACGCTGATCGGGCCGAACCCGCTTGCCGCGCGCAGCCATTGCCGGGTCGATTCGACGCCTTCATGGCGCAACTCGCGCCCGGTGCGCGCGAGCAGGTCGTCCATCGCCGCCTGCAGGCGCGTCATCTCGAGCCCGGGGATCTTCTCGGTCTCGAAGTTGCTCGTCGCGATCCACGCGAACGCGACGAGCAGGAACACGGTCGCGATCCAGAACGCGACGAAGATGCGCCAGAACAGTCGCTGCATCATGGCCGAACGGGCCCGATCACGCGCCGTCGCCGAGCTGGCGCAGCAGGTAGCCGCTGCGATGGATCGTCGTGATCGGCGAGCCGCCGTCCGGCGCGTCGCCGAGCTTTCGGCGCAGGTTCGACACGTGCACGTCGATCGAGCGGTCGAACGGCCCGAGCGGGCGCCCGAGCACGCTCTGCGAGATGCGTTCCTTGCTGACGACGCGGCCGGCTTCGCGCAGCAGCAGCGCGAGCAGGTCGAACTCGGTCGCGGTCAGCGACAGCGGCCGCCCGTCCACGCTCACGCTGCGCGACGCCGCGCGCAGCCGGATCGGGCCGTTGTGCAGGTCGGTCAGCGTATCGCCGCCTTCGCCGCGCACGCGGCGCAGCACCGCCCGCAGGCGCGCGGCGAGTTCGCGCGGATTGCACGGCTTGGGGATGTAGTCGTCGGCGCCGAGTTCGAGGCCGAGGATGCGGTCGATGTCCTCGCCGAGCGCGGTGAGCATGATCACGGGAAGCGCCGACTCGCGCCGCAGTTCGCGCAGCGCGTCGAGGCCCGAACGGCCCGGCATCATGACGTCGAGCACGAGCGCGTCGAACGCCTGCGCGCGCGCGGCCGCGAGCGCGGCATCGGCGCTGTGCGCGATGACGACGTCGAAGCCTTCGCGGGTGAGGAAGTCGCGCAGGAGCTGCGCGAGTTCCTCGTCGTCGTCGGCGATCAGGATGCGGTTGCGAGCCATGTCGCAAGCATAGCGCCCTCGCGCGCGCGTCGCGGCCGCGGTCTCTGCCTCGTTCGCGGTCCTTTGCACGGATTTACGCCGCGCATGCGTCGCGCGAATGCGGCGCAGGTGCAGCGCGCGCGATGGGCGCACCGGTCGCGGTTCGATCAGCGCCGGGCCTGCATCGGAGCGCTGGCGCGCATCGACGGCTCGCGAAGCCAGCGTCGCAGCACGGTCGCGACGAGCAGCGAGTACGACGCGGCGATCAGCGCGGACGCGGCCACGTCGGAAAGGAAGTGCTTGGCCATGTCGATGCGCGCGAGGATCGCGAAGACAGGCATGGCGATCAGCACGGCGCGCTGCCACGAGCGCGGACACGCTGCGGCGAGCGGCAACAACAGGCCGAAGTAGAACGCCGAATGGCCGGACGGGAACGACGTTCCGCCCGCGTGCCACGCGTGCGACCAGGCGCCGGTCTCCAACAGCTGCTGCGGGCGCAGTCGGCCGAACAGCGCCTTGCCGAGATCCACCGTGTGCAACGTCGCGACCTGCACGACGCCGGCGGCGAGCACGGCGCGGGGCCAGCGCGCGTCGCGCCGCGCAGCCGAGCCGAGCGCGCCGACCGCGATCGCGACGCAACCGGCGAGCCAGAACCAGATCGGGATGCCGCTGGCGGCATCGAGCGCCGCGAGCCCGACGACGAACACCGATGCGTTCTCGATCCCGCTCGCGCGCACCCATTCGGCGAGGGGACGGTCGATGCCGGCGATCCCGGCCAGCACGAGCAGCGCCGCGGCGAGCGCGGTCCAGGCCAGCAGTCGGCGATCCATTCGTCCCCGGGGGCAGGCGCCGGCAGGCGGCCGGCCTATGGCATCATAGCCGGCATTTCGCACGCCTCGAACGACCTTCATGCCGAGTACCGAACCGCGCGGCCCGCGCCAGATCGCCCGTGCCTTCCGATGGTCGATGATGGGCCTGCGCGCCGCGTGGCGGTACGAGGCGTCGTTCCGCCTCGAGGCTTACCTGTTCGCGATCTTCTTTCCGCTCGGTCTGTGGATCGGCCGCGGACCGATCGAGAAGGCGCTGCTGACCGGCAGCCTCGTCCTCGTGCTGTCGGCCGAACTGCTCAATTCCGCGGTCGAGGCGATCGTCGACAAGGCGAGTCCGGAGTTCCACGAACTGGCGGGCCGCGCGAAGGACATGGGCTCCGCCGCGGTACTGCTGCTCATGGCCAACGTCGTCCTGTGCTGGGGCCTCGTCCTGTGGCCGCGGTTCGGTTGAGCTAGCGCGTGGAGCTTCTCGCCGACCCGCAGGCCTGGATCGCGCTGCTCACGCTCGCCACGCTCGAGATCGTGCTCGGCGTCGACAACCTCGTCTTCATCTCGATCGCGGTCAGCGAACTACCGCTCGCGCGGCGCCCCGCGGCGCGCCGGATCGGGCTCGCGTTCGCCTGCGTCACGCGCATCCTGCTCCTGCTTTCGCTCGCCCACCTCGCACGCATGGACGATCGCACGTCCGGGCTGTTCCGCATCTTCGGCCAGGTCATCTCGATCCGAGACCTCGTGCTCATCGGCGGCGGGATCTTCCTCGTCGTCAAGGGCGTGATGGAGATCTGGGAGGCGCTGACCGAGGACGCCGCCGACCAGCGCGCGTCGCAGGCGTCGGCGAGCTTCGCGCTCGTGATCGCGCAGATCGCGCTCATCGACATCGTGTTCTCGCTCGACTCGGTGATCACCGCAGTCGGCATGGTGAACCTGTTGCCGGCGATGGTCGGCGCGATCGTGCTCGCGGTGCTCGTGATGATCACGATCGCCGACCCGATTGGGAATTTCATCGACCGCAACCCGACCATCAAGATGCTCGCGCTCGCGTTCATCATCCTCGTCGGCGCGGTGCTGCTGTGCGACGGCTTCGGCCTGCACGTGCCGCGCGCGTACCTCTATTTCGCGATGGCCTTCTCGGGCGCGGTCGAGTCGCTCAACCTGGTCGCGCGCCGGCGCCGCCGCCGCCGCGCCGAGGAGCGGGCCGCGCAGCGCGCAGATGGCGCGTGAAGGCCGGGCCGAAGCCAGAGCCAGAGCCAGAGCCAGAGCTTTCGACACGAAGGACACGAAGGACACGAAGGAAAGCAAGATCAGGGAAGAGCGTCAAAGCTTGAAACACGGAGCACACGGAGCACACGGAGAAGGCAAAGCTAGCAAGAGCTTTGCTGTTTTAATCTCTGAACTGCTTTGCTTTTCCTTCGTGTCCTTCGTGTCCTTCGTGTTTCAATCTTTTGGTCTTTGGTCTTTGGTCTTTGGTCTTTGGTCTTTGTCTTTGGTCTTTGGTCTTTGGCCTCGATGCCGCCCCGGGCGGCCGGGGTGGTGGGCCACTTGCGCGCAGGCGCGTCCGGCTCCACAGTGTTGGCAGCGTCGTTCACGAGGGAGGACGTCCCATGCGGTACCTGTTGCTAGCGTGCGTGCTCGTCGCGTCGAGCCTGCTCTCCGGTTGCGGTTACAACGCGATCCAGTCGAAGGACGAGGGCGTCAAGGCGGCCTGGTCCGAAGTGCTGAACCAGTACCAGCGGCGCGCCGACCTCGTGCCGAACCTCGTCAACACGGTGAAGGGCTACGCCACGCACGAGGAAGAGGTGTTCACGAAGGTCACCGAGGCGCGCGCGAAGGTCGGCCAGATCAACCTCACCGCCGACGACCTCACCGATGAAAACAAGATGCGCGCGTTCCAGCAGGCGCAGGGCGAACTGTCGAGCGCGCTCTCGCGCCTCATGGCCGTCTCGGAGAATTATCCGAACCTCAAGGCGGACGGCCTGTTCCAGAACCTGCAGGCGCAGCTCGAAGGCACCGAGAACCGCGTGACCGTCGCGCGCAACCGCTTCATCCAGAGCACGCAGGACTACAACACGTTCGTGCGCCAGTTCCCGCAGAACCTCACCGCGATGATGTTCGGCTACAAGCCGAAGGCGAACTTCACGGTCGAGAACGAAAAGCAGATCTCGACCGCGCCGACGGTCGACTTCAGCAAGCCCACGCCGCCGCAGCCGGCTCCCGCGCAGCAACCGGCGCAGCAGCAGCCCGCGCCGGCGCAGCCGGAACCGGCGCACTGAGTCGAAGCCCCGATGGCGGGCCGCGGGGGACCCGGTGGGCCGGATCAAGCCGCGCAAGCGGCGGATCCGGCGCTGCGTGCCTCGATCCTCCTTGCCGTTTTCGCGGCTCCTGCGACGGGCGGCCCCTGATGCATTCACTCCGCGCCCTCGCATGCGTCGCCGCGCTGCTCGCAACGTGCGGCGCGGCGCTCGCCGCCGACGGCGACGTGAAGGCGATCCCCGCGCTGACCGCGCGCGTGAGCGACTACACCGGCACGCTCGACGCGACCCAGCGCCAGTCGCTCGAAGACGAACTCGCCGCGCTCGAGAAGGCCAAAGGCGCGCAGGTCGGCGTGCTGATCGTGCCGACGACGCAGCCCGAGGACATCGCGCAGTACGGCATCCGCGTCGGCGACGCGTGGAAGCTCGGCCGCAAGGGCACCGACGACGGCGTCATCCTCATCGTCGCCAAGGACGACCGCCGCGTTCGCATCGAAGTCGGGCGCGGCCTCGAAGGCGCGATCCCCGATGCCGCGGCCGCGCGCATCATCCGCGAGTACATCGCACCGCGTTTCCGTGCCAACGATTACTACGGCGGCGTCCACGATGCACTCGGCGCGTTGACGAAGCTCGTCAACGACGAACCCTTGCCGCCGCCGTTGACCGAGGAACACGGCGGCGGCGACGAGGGCGACCGCTTCGCGCCCGCGATCATCGCCGCGTGGTTCGCCGCGCTGTTCCTGCGCGGGCTGTTCGGCGGCGCGCCCGCGGGCGTGCGCGCGCCGATCGTCGGCGTGGGTGCAGGCGGCATCGGCTGGCTCATCAGCGGGCTGCTGCCGCTCGGCCTCGGCCTCGGCGTGTTCGGACTCGTGTTCGGCCTGCTCGGTGGCGGCGGCGGTGGCGGCTTCGCCAATCGCGGCGGCTGGGGCGGATTCGGCGGCGGTGGTGGCGGCTGGAGCAGCGGCGGCGGCTTCGGTGGCGGTGGATTCAGCGGCGGCGGCGGCGGTTTCAGTGGCGGCGGCGCGTCGGGGAGCTGGTGACATGCGCGTGATCCGCCATCTGTTCGTTTCCTCGAAGCGGCGCTTCCCGCCTGCGAGACTCGACGCGATCCAGCATGCGATCTCGGCGAGCGAACACCGGCATCGCGGCGAGATCGTGTTCGCGGTCGAAGGCAGCCTGCCGTTCGTCGACGTCGTGCGGGGGCGCGATGCGCGCGACCGCGCGCACGAGGTGTTCGCGCGCCTGCGCGTATGGAACACCGAACACAACACCGGCGTGCTGATCTACCTCCTGCTCGCCGACCACGCGATCGAGATCGTCGCCGACCGCGGCGTCGCGAAGGAAATTCCCGAGCGCGAATGGGCGCCGATCTGCGCGCTCATGCAGGACCGTTTCCGCAAGGGCGATTACGAGCACGGCGCGCTCGAGGGCGTCGCCGCGGTCGGCGAACTGCTTGCGCGACACTTTCCCGCGGACGGCGAGCGCAATCGCGACGAGTTGCCCGATCGCCCGGTGCTGCTGTAACCGCCTGCGCCGCGGGGGCGGGGCGCAGGCGGCGTCGGGCGCGACGCGCGAAGGTCAGGGGCTCGTTTCCATGCCCGACGCGAAAATGCGGTCGGACAACGCGAGGCGATAGCGGAACATGCCGACGTCGCTGCCTGCAGCGATGCGCCATTCGTCGAACGGGCGCGGTTCGACGGCGAGCTGGTCGCGTTCGGCCAGGTGAGCGGCGAGAAAGTCGCTTTGCGCGAGCTCCGTGCCCGTGGTCCCATCGATCAGGCGCAAGCGTCCGCCGGAGGATACGAGCAGGCGGTCGACGCGGCCACCGAGCGGCTTGACCGCATCGATCGGTTCGGCCAGCGTGAACGAGCGAAGGAACATGCGCGTCGAGGCCTGGTAGAACGAAAGGGTGCCGTCTTTCTCGATGCCGATCTCCGCGCCGGAGACGCCTTGTTCCACGAGAAATGCGGCATCGTTCGGGACTTCGAATGTCCAGTCGAGCACGTGCGAGAGGCGTCCGAATGCGCGCAATCCGCTCGGCAGTACGGCGACGACTTCGTCGCCGGCGCCCGTCGCGGGCGGCAACGCGAATACGCCGTTGATCCTCTGGTCTCCGTTCGGGCCCATTCCCACCGATTGCCAGATGGGATTCCCGGCCTGCGAGTAGGCATGCAGCATCGCTCCGGTCACCCAGCTCAGTATCGGTTCGCTCGCGGCGACGATGTCGTCGACGCCGTCGCCGTCCATGTCGAGCATGATCGCATCCATGATGCCGCGCGAGTCGAATCCCGATTCCCGACCCAGATCGAGGTACAGGTCGTGCGAGGCGCCACCGACGAGCAGCATGCGGCCGTCGTACAGGGAAGTGCCGGCGACGAGGATGCGCTTCTCGCCCGACGGCGTGACGGGTTCGACGACGAGGAGCCGGTACGGTGCGGTCGCGTACACCTCGGGGTCGGCCTCGCTGTCGGACAGCCACTCGGTCGCGCCCGTGCGCATGTCGCGTACCTGCAACCCCGCGGAATGGTCCCATGGCACGAATCCGGCGCTGCCCACGAGTTCGCTCGCGCCGTCGCCGTCGACGTCGCCGATCGTCGCCACGACCTGCGGCGCGCTGCGCGATTCCAGCCTCCATCGCACGTTCCCGCTCGCCGCATCCACGATCGTGATCGATGTGGGCGCGGCGAAGGCGAGCTGGCGGGGCGTGCCCGGCCCGCCGGTCGCGATCGAGGCGATCGCGCCGGCGCCGCCGAGTGCCGGATAGTGCATGCGCACCGCGCGCGTGACGCTATCGAGGAGCTCCACGTCGTAGGCGCTCTTGCTGAAGACGATCTCGTCGACGCCATCGCCGTCGGCGTCGACGGCGGCGAGCGCCACCACGTTGAAGTAGAGTTCGTCGGCGAAATCCCACAATGGCGAGTAGGGCGCTGCGGAGAACACCGTCAACCGGTCCCCGGCCCCGACGAACCCGCGATTCGTCGCGGAGCCGAAGTGACCCGAGGCGAGCCACGTACCGAAGCGGTCGGGGTAGCTCCAGTCGACCGCGCGGGTGGCTCCGTCGAGGACGCGGGCCGGCTTGACGCCGCCGAGCACCATCTCGAGCGCGGCATCGTCGTCGAGCTGCGCGAGCAGGACTTCGCCGGGGCCGTCCGAGGGCATGCTCCATTCCGGAGTGGCGGCGGGCATCGCGTAGGCGGCGATCGTCGACGCGCTGCGCACGACCAGGTCGGGATTCCCGTCCGCGTCGATGTCGCCGACCGTGGCGGACGAGGCATCGACGAGGATCGGGAACGTACGCAGCGGACGCAGCGGCCAGCCGACCCACTCGCTCGCGGCTCCGCCCTCGCCGACGACGAGCAGGTGCGCGCCGTCGGCGGCGGTGAACGCGAGCAGCCGCGTCGGCATGTTTCCGTCGACCTGCAGCAGCAACGACTGCTTCACGTCGAGCGCGTTGCCCGTGCTCCCTGCGACGTGGATCGTCATCGTCGTGCCGATAGCGGCGGTGGAGCCGAGGAACGCGAGATCGTCCCTGCCGTCGCCGTCGAAATCGGCGACCGCGAGGCCGAACCGATCGGCATAGTCGAACGCGGGGAAGTCATGCCCCAATTCGTCGAATCGAGGCGCCGCGACGCTCGCCATCATGCCCGACGCCAGCAAGAGTGCCAGCACGACGTTCATCCCCTTCATTTCCCCTGCTCCGAATCCGGTGGCGTACACCAAAGCGGCAAAGTGTACCCAATCGCAGCCGCGGGTGCGCGCGGAAACGGCCGCCCTGCGCATGGGCGATGGAGAAAGTCACCGGCGAGGTTTATCGTGTCGGTCCGCGCAACCCATCACGGAGCATGGAATGAACGAGACCAAAGCCTGGGGCGCCCATGCCGGCGACAGGCCACTCGAACCGATCGACATCACGCGCCGCGCGCCCGGCGCGCACGACGTGCAGATCCAGATCGCCTATTGCGGCGTCTGCCATTCGGACCTGCACACGGTGCGCTCGGAGTGGGGCGGCACGCGCTATCCATGCGTGCCGGGCCACGAGATCGTCGGCGAGGTCACCGCGGTCGGCGACGCCGTCGCCGCGTTCAAGGTCGGCGACACCGTCGGCGTCGGCTGCCTCGTCGGCAGTTGCCAGCGTTGCGCTTCCTGCGCCGAAGGGCTCGAGCAGTACTGCGAGAACGGTTTCGTCGGCACCTACAACGGCCCGACGGCCGATGCACCCGGGCACACGCTCGGCGGCTATTCGCAGCGCATCGTCGTCGACGACAAGTTCGTGCTGAAGATCCGTCACCCGAAGGCGCAGCTCGCCGCGGTCGCACCGCTGCTCTGCGCGGGCATCACGACGTACTCGCCGCTGCGCCACTGGAACGTCGGTCCCGGCAGCAAGGTCGGCATCGTCGGCATCGGCGGGCTCGGCCACATGGGCATCAAGATCGCGCACGCGATGGGCGCGCACACGGTCGCGTTCACGACCAGCGAGGGCAAGCGGCAGGACGCGCTCGACCTCGGTGCCGACGACGTCGTCGTCTCGCGCAATGCGGACGAGATGCGCGCGCACGCGGGTAGCTTCGACTTCATCCTCGACACGGTCGCCGCGAGCCACGACCTCGACGCGTTGACGATGCTGCTCAAGCGCGACGGCACCCTCTGCCTCGTCGGCGTACCCGAGCATCCGCATCCGAGCCCGAACGTCGGCGCGATCATCTTCGGCCGCAAGGCGATCGCGGGATCGCTGATCGGCGGCATCGCCCAGACGCAGGAGATGCTCGATTTCTGCGCCGAACGCGGCATCGTCGCGGACATCGAGATGATCCCGATCCAGAAGATCGACGAAGCGTACGACCGCATGCAGAAGAGCGACGTGAAGTACCGCTTCGTCATCGACAGCGCGAGCCTCGGGCGCTGACGGCAGGGCGTGATCCATGAAGATGCGCACGCTTGGCCGTAGTGGCCTCGAGGTTTCGGCGACCGGCTTCGGCTGCATGGGCCTCAGCCATGCGTACGGGCCGGTGACCGAACGCACGGCCGCGATCGCGCTGCTTCGGCACGCGGTCGAGCAGGGCGTGACCCTGTTCGACACGGCCGAGGTGTACGGACCGTTCACGAACGAGGAACTCGTCGGAGAAGCGCTCGCGCCGCTGCGCGAGCACGTCGCCATCGCGACCAAGTTCGGTTTCCGCGATGCCGATGCGAACGCCGGCCTCGACAGCCGGCCCGCGCGGATCCGCGCGGTCGCCGAAGCGTCGCTGCGACGCTTGCGCACGGACCGCATCGACCTGCTCTACCAGCATCGCGTCGACCCCGCGGTGCCGATCGAGGACGTCGCCGGTACGGTCAGGCGCCTGGTCGAGGAAGGCAAGGTGCTGCATTTCGGCCTGTCGGAGGCGGGCAGTGAAACGATCCGGCGCGCGCATGCGGTGCAGCCGGTCGCCGCACTGCAGAGCGAATACTCGCTCTGGTGGCGCGAGCCGGAGGCGACCGTGATGCCGACGCTCGAGGAGCTCGGCATCGGGTTCGTGCCGTTCAGCCCGCTCGGGCGCGGCTTCCTCACCGGCGCGATCGATGCCGACACCGCGTTCGAGAGCAACGACTTCCGCAATACGCTGCCGCGGTTCTCGGTCGAGGCGCGTCGCGCGAACCAGGCGCTCGTCGATCGCATCGCGGCAATCGCCATGGCGAAGGGCGTCACGGCCGCGCAGATCGCACTCGCCTGGCTGCTCGCTCGCAAGCCGTGGATCGTGCCGATTCCGGGTACGACCAAACGCCATCGCCTCGACGAGAACGTCGCCGCAGCGTCGATCGAGCTGTCGCAGGCCGACCTCGACGGCATCGACGCCGCACTCGCGGACGTCGCCGTGTACGGGGATCGCTATCCGCCCGAGCGACAGCGCCAGGTCGGTCGCTGACGCATGCATCGCGGCGCGGGGATTTCGCCCGCGGCACGTGACGGCCGCTGCGGTCGGGCGTACGGTCGCGCTTGGAATCCGCCGAACGAATGCCGATGGACATGATCCCCGTGCAGTCCTCCGCGATTGCCGCGATCGGCTACGACGCGGCGACGCGGCTCATGAAGATCCGTTTCGTCGAAGGCAACACGTACGACTTCTGCGACGTGCCTGCGCACGTGTTCGACGGCCTGCGCACGGCCGCGTCTCCGGGGCGCTATTACGCCGAGCACGTGCGCGATCGATATCCCTGCCACTGATCGGCCGCGGCACGCACGCGACGCTCCCGGCCGATCGCGCATCCCGTAGTGACCCGTCCCGGAGTCCTTCGATGCGCATCGTTTCGTTCGTCTTCCTCTTCGTGCTCCTGCAGCCGCCTGCGACCGCCGGCGAAGCGCTGCGCGGGCGCTGGCTCGTCACCACCGATCTGTGGGGCAATCCGAGCCATGCGTTGCTCGAGCTGCACCATGACGGCCACGCATGGACGGGGACGTTCGACGGCGACCCGCTCACGGCCGAGCGCCGTGGCGCCATGCTGCACGTGCGCGTGCATGCGGCCGACGGCCACACGTACGCGTATGACGGCGAAGGCAGCGGCGATACGTTGCGCGGTAGTGCGGAGTGGCCGGACAGCAACCATCCGGGTCGGCGTGTTCGCCACGCATTCGTCGCGCGCCGCATTGCCGAGCGGCCGCCGGGGCCGCCGCGCACATGGACGTTCGAGCCCGGGACGTTCTCCAACGAATTCTCGCCGCATCGCCCGCCCGTGCTCACGATCTGGCCGGGCGACGCGGTGCGCACGCGGACGGTCGACTCCGGAGGCGTCGACGCCCACGACGTCACGCGTGCGTTGTTCGGCAATCCGCAGACGGGACCGTTCTACGTCGACGGGGCCGAACCCGGCGACACGCTCGTCGTGCGCATCGTGCGCCTGCGCCCGGACCGCGACTTCGCCGACAGCCTCGATGCGATCGTCGGGCGCGCCCTCGGCGCGAGCCTCGCTGCCGACGCGCGCTCGCTCGGCAAACCGGTGCGCTGGGCGATCGATCGCGAGCGCGGCGTCGCGCGCCCGCAGCAGCCAAGCGAGCGGCTGCGGCATTTCGAGGTGCCGCTGCGGCCGATGCTCGGCGGCCTGGCGGTCGCGCCGCCGTTCGGTTCCGCGCCGGTTTCGACCGGCGATGCGGGCCGCTTCGGCGGCAACATGGACTTCAACGAGGTCGCCGAAGGCGCGACCGTCTACCTGCCCGTGTACCAACCGGGCGCGCTGCTCTACCTCGGCGACGCGCACGCGCGTCAAGGCGACGGCGAGACGTCGCAGTACGCGCTCGAGACCTCGATGGACGTCGAGTTCGCCGTCGACGTCGTGCACGGCGGGGCGCCGTCCTCGCCGCGCGTGGAATCCGCGTCGCAGCTCATGGTGCTCGGCCAGGCCGGCTCGCTCGACGAAGCGGTGCGCGCGGCGACTACCGGCCTCATCGACTGGCTGCGGCAGGACTACGGGCTCGACCTTTCCGAAAGCGCGCAGGTGCTCGGCAGTGCCGTCGAATACCGCATTGCGAACCTCGCCGGACGCAGCGTCGGGGTCGCGGCGAAACTCGACAAGTCACTGCTCGCGGGCCTCGCACGCGTCGCTCGCTGAGCGAGGGACGGGCGTGCGCTGCGAGGCCTGGCATCACTCGCTCGCGCGCGTTGCTCTGGTCGGGAAGCATTCGGGTCCGAGTCATGCACGCTCGCGCATCGTCGTCGTGGGTCATGGCTCGGGACGATGCGATGAATGCGTTCCGGCGCCAGTCATGCGCAGGGGGCGATAGTCGGCGGCAACGCAGCAGGGGAATGCCATGATCGCGACACTGCCCGCACCGCCGCACCTGGCGGCGTTTCGCTTCGACGGTTCGCTCACGGGCGAGGATTTCCATGTCTGCGGCGCCGAGGTCGAGCGCCGGCTCGCGACGCGCGCGCGCATCAACCTGTTCTGCGACATGTCGCGCCATGATGGCGCCACGCTCGAGGAGGTCTCGGCGGACATCCGCGCCGCATTCGGTCGGTTCGGTAAAATCGGCCGTTGCGCGGTCGTGACCCAGCGGCCCTGGGTCGCCGCGATCGACGACGCCGGGAAGGCGATGCTGCCGCACGCCGAGTTGCGCTGCTTCGATGCGGGCGAGCGCGAGATCGCGATGGCCTGGGCGAGCGAGGCGCCACCGTGACCGCGTCGCGCGTCGCACCGGCCGTCGCCCAGCGGTCGCTCGCGGTCGGGTTCGCGCGCGCGCGATTGTCCCGACACACGGTCGCAGCGTAGAGTCCGCACGCCAGCCTCGTCGCCGTCGGGGCCGACGCGCAGGAGCCCCGCATGAACCGCCTCAGCGATCGCGAAACCGTGAGCAGCCGCGAGCACGTGCTGCACCAGCTCTACGAGGCGGCCGAGCTCGAGCACTGCCTCATGTGCACGTATCTTTACGCGGCGTTCTCGCTCAAGACCGACGACGCCGACGGTCTCGCTCCGGCGCAGCTGGAGGCGACGCGACGCTGGCGCGACGTGCTGCTGCAGGTCGCGATCGAGGAGATGGGCCATCTCGTCGCGGTCTGGAACATCACCTCCGCGCTCGGCGGCGCGCCGCGCATCGGTCGCTTCAACCTGCCGCTCGACCCGGGTGCACTGCCCGCGAGCGTCGTGGTCAAGCTCGCGCCATTCGACGAGAAGACGCTGCAGCATTTCATCTTCCTGGAACGGCCCGCGGGATCGGACGAGGCGGATGGCGAAGGGTTCGCGCTCGAGCGTGCGTTCACGCGCGGCGCTCCGGGCAAGCGCATCACGCCGATGGCGATGGATTACGACACGGTCGGAGCGTTCTACGCGGCGATCGGCCAGGGCTTGCGCGACCTCGTCGAGCAGTGGGGCGAGGCGACGACGTTCTGCGGCGATCCGGCGCTGCAGCTGACCGCGGCGGAAGCGGGGCTGCCGCATGCCGCGCGCGTGATCTGCTCGAAGACCGCGCTCGCCGCGTTCGAGGCGATCGTGACGCAGGGCGAGGGCGCGCCGAGCCATGTCGAAGGCTCGCACTACCAGAAGTTCGCGCAGATCCGACGCGAGTTCGCCGACCTGCGCGCACAGGCGGCGGATTTCCAGCCCGCGTTCCCGGCCGCGACCAACCCGGTGCTGCGTAGTCCGCCGCGCGCGGAAGGGCGCGTGCGCATCGAGGAACCGACCGCGGTCGCCGTGGTCGATCTCGCGAGCAGCTGCTACGGCCTCATGTTGCGCCTGCTCGCGTACGCGTACGCGGTACGCTCCGGCGAGAGTGAAAAGAACCTCTCGCTCGATCTCGCGATCGGCCTCATGCACGCGCTCGTGCCGCTCGCCGAGCTCGCGGCGCGCCTGCCCGCCACACCGGGATCGAACGTGAACGCGGGCGTCTCGTTCATCGCGCTGCGCGACGCGGCGGCGTTGCCGCCCGGGCCCGCGGCGCGCCGCATGTTCTGCGAGCGCTTCGAGCAGATCGCCGATGCGGCGCGCGCGCTATCCGCCCAGCCGCATGCGCGCGCGAAGACCGCGCACGACGTGATCGCACGCCTCGCCGCGCGGGCGCTCGCCGAGTTCGATCTTGGCGCG
>NZ_DATDMY010000340.1:0-2034 GCF_036518555.1 Dokdonella sp.
GCCGCGCACGCCGGTGGTCGCCGCGAGCGCGGGCGCGGCGGCGAGCGCGGCCGCGAGCAGCGCGATCGCGACGGCGGCGACGCGGCGCACCGGCTGTACATGGTCGGCGCTCGGGTCGAGCACGTACGGGAATGGGTGGTGCTGCGCGAGGCGCGCAGTCGTCGACGGTTTCATGGCTCGTTTCCGGTTGCAGGACCGCGCGCACGGAGGTCCGCGTCGACAGGACGCAGCCGGCGGACGGCGCGGCGGTTCCGGCCCGCCGCGCTCCTGCACGGCGACCGTGGGCATCGCGCGCCTCGGCGGCGCGCTCGTTTCGTCCGCCGCGGTGCGCATTCGCGCACCACCCTCGCCGCGCGTCCCGCGCGACCGGCGTCGCGACCGACGCGAAAACCCCTCGCACGGGCGCCGCGACGGCGGAACCGGCACAGCCTAGGTGCGCGGCGCGCGTGCGGACAACGCCCGGGAGTGACCAATTTATGCCGTTGGCATAAACCTGCCGACGGATCAGCCGCGAGCGCCGGTGCGCTGCGCCGCGATGAAGCCGAGCTGGCAGCGCGTGGCCGCGCCGAGTTCCTTCATGAGCGCGCTGATGCGCCGCGCGAGCGTGCGGTGGGAGATGCCGAGCTCGAGCTGGATCGCCTTGTCGTTGAGGCCCGAGGTGAGCAGCGAAAGAAGCGCATCGCGCTCGCCGGCGCCACCGTCGGGCGCGACCGTGAACGGCGTCGCCGCTCGCCAGAGCATCTCGAAGATCTCGCACAGCGCGTCGAGCAGCGACGACGGCCGCACGAGCAGCACCGGTCCGTCCGGGCGCTCGAGGTCGAGCGGGATGATCGCCATGCGCCGGTCGGCGACGACGAGCTTGAACGGCAGCGACGCCGCGATGCGGCATTCCTCGCCGCGTGCGGCGTTGTCGCGCATGTGCTCGCTCCAGCCGGGCATCGACAGCAGGTCGCTGTCGATCAGCGCGCGGCAGCGCACCCCGCGCGAGAGGGCGTCGAACAGCAGGTAGTCCGGCTCGGCGATGTTCGAGACGAGCATCGGGCGTCGGGTCAGGCTCAGCAGTTCGCTGCGAACCGTGCGATGCATGTGGATGAACAGCTGCGCCGTCGCGCTCGGGCTCAGGATCTCGACGAGGCGACCGTCGCGCGCGACCGCGCCCGCCCCGGCCGTGCCGAGCGCGGCGATCGCCGCGCGCGCCCGACGCTGGCGCTGCTCTTCTTCGCGCTGGCTCGTCGCGATCAGCGCCTCGACCGCGACGTCGGGGGGCGCCGCGAAATAGCGCGGCGGACGATCGGGCGTGTGCGACACCATGCCCTTGTCGCCGAGCGCGCGCAGCACGTCGGCGACCCGGCGCGGCGTGAGGTCGAGGCGGCGCGCGAGTTCGCCCGCGGGCAGGCCTTCGTGGCGCAGCAGCAGGCGGTAGGCGCGCTCTTCGAGCGGCGCGACGCCCATGCCTTCGAGCGCGTTCCGCCTGGTCGGCGCCGGAGGGTGACGCGAGGGCATGGCGAAGGTCCGTGCGACGGTGATCGTGCGCTAGGTAGCATGCCGCGACGCGCGCGACAACGTCAGTCGCGCATGGCGTGCCAGGCGCGCACGCGGTAGACGATTTCGCCGACCAGTTCGTGCAGTGCGTCCTCGGACTTCATCGTGGCACTGCCGGTCGGCAGCAGGTAGCCGAGATGATCGGGTCCGTGGTAGCGCGGCTGCACCGGGTACGCGCAGGCGTCGAAGCCGGCCGCACGGAACGCGACGAGCGCGCGCGCCATGTGCAGGCTCGACGTCACCAGCCAGATCCGACGCGGCAGGGCCGGCGCGAGCCGTGCGCTCGCCTGCGCGTTCTCCCAGGTATTGAGCGACGCGGTCTCGATCCGCAGCGTCGAGGCATCGGCGCCGAGATCGCGCGCGAGGCTCGCGAGGATCCGGCTGTCGGCGACGCCGCGGCCGCTGGTGCCGACGATCGCGAGCGGGATCTTGCCGAGCGAGCGTTGCAGTGCGACCGCACCGAGCAGGCGCTGGACGCTCGCGAGGCCGAGC
>NZ_DATDMY010000341.1:0-7784 GCF_036518555.1 Dokdonella sp.
TCGATGCCGAGGATGTCCTTGACGTCGGCGATGCCCATCATGTCGCCGTTGGCGACGCGGTCGGGGTTGTACCGCGTGAGCAGCAGGTGTTGCTCGACGCCGCTGCCGCCCTGTTCGGCGCGGCGCGTCTTGCTCGCGAGCAGGCCGAGGATGCGGTCGGAGTCGCGCACGCTCGACACTTCCGGATTGACGACGACGATCGCGCGGTCGGCGAAGTACATCGCGAGGCTCGCGCCCTTCTCGATGCCCGCAGGCGAATCGCAGATGACGTAGTCGAAACCGTCCTCGGCGAGCTCGTTGAGCACGCGCTCGACGCCTTCCTTGCTCAACGCGTCCTTGTCTCGCGTCTGCGACGCGGCGAGCACGTACAGCGTCTCCACGCGCTTGTCCTTGATCAGGGCCTGCTTGAGCGTGCACTCGCCCTGGATCACGTTCACGAAGTCGTACACGACGCGCCGTTCGCACCCCATGATGAGGTCGAGGTTGCGCAGGCCGACGTCGAAATCGATGACCGCGACCTTCTTGCCGCGCCGGGCCAGGCCGACCGCGAGCGATGCGCTCGTCGTGGTCTTGCCGACGCCGCCCTTGCCGGACGTGACGACGATGATTTCAGTCAAGGGTGTATCTCCTGTGGAGCGGGAATGGTCAGTCGGGAATCGGGAATCGAAAGCGGCGCGGCTCGGGTGCTCCAGCGATTCCCCATTCCCGATTCACAGCTTCTTCAACATCAACTTGTCGCCTTCCAGCCAGCACTGCACGCGTTGCCCGCGCAGGTCCTTCGGAATGTCCTCGAACACCCGATACTGCCCCGCGATCGAGACGAGTTCGGCGTGGAATTCCTGGCAGTAGATGCGCGCGCTCTCGTCGCCCTGGGCGCCCGCGAGCGCACGACCGCGCAGCGCGCCGTAGACGTGGATCGAGCCGTCCGCGATGACCTCGGCGCCGTTGCCGACGAGCGCGGTCAGGATGAGATCGCGCCCGCGCGCATAAACCTGCTGCCCGGAGCGCACCGGCTTGTCGTGCAACAGGCCGCTCGAGCCCGCGCCCGCATTCGCAGGTGCGACCGGCGCGGTCGCGCGCGATGCGGCGGGCGGTTCGCGCGAAGGCGGCGGCGGCGTCGCGCGCGAGGACGCCTCGGCCGGCTCGTCGTGCGCGCGCTCGTACGACGCGCGGAACTTCGCGATCACGGGAATGCCGAGCGCCTGGGCGATGCGTTCGTTCTCGCCCGTTCCGTACGACAGCCCTACCGGCAACATGCCGGACGCGCGGATCCGTTCGAGCAGGTCGCGCACGACGTCCACGTCCGGCAGGGTCGGCAGATGGCTGAGGTCGAGCACGACCGGTGCGCGCAGGAACAGCCGTTCCGCGTTGTCGACCTTGCCGCGCAGCTCGGCCGCGAGCGCATCGGGATCGAGGCGCTTGAGCTTCAGGTTGGCGATGCCGACCTGGCCGAACTTGATCTCGGCGACGGGCTCGAGGCTGGCGAGTTCCGCCGCGGTCATCGCCACGTTCATGCGCCGCCGGCAGCGCGCGCGCCGCGCACCGGGACGTTCGCACGCTCGCGCTCGCCGAGCCAGGGCAGCTCGGGCAGCCGCCCGGTCGGCCCTTCCAGGTAGGTGTCGCGCACGAACGGGTAGCTGCACAGCGTCTTCGCGAGCAGGGCGACGCGGCGGCCGTTGCTCGGCATCGTCTGCTGGCCGACCTCGAGGAAACCCGAGGTGCCGTGGAACAGCAGCGAAACGTCGTCGCGGGGTTCTAGGAAGACCTCGCACGCAAGCTGGGGAACGTGCGTTTCCGCGTAGCTCGTCACGTCGGCATAGAACACGCGGCCGAGCCCGAGGCCACGGTACGGCCGCGCGACGACGATGCGGTCGATGTAGACGAATTCCGGGTAGTGCGCACGGAACCAGTGGAAATTCGGGCTGTCGTAGCGCGCGTCCTCGCGCAGGGCGATGAGGAAGCCGGCGACGTGCCCGTCGACCTCCGCGACGCGGAAGTAGCTCGCTTCGTCATAGAGCCTGCGCAGGCCGGCGACGTCCAGCGGCAGGATCGTGGAGCCGGCGGCGTTGTTGAGTGCGAGCACCGAGTCCAGATCGTGCGGTTGCACGTCGCGGATGCTTAGGGCCATTGCTTGCTCCGTGGGATGGCGTGGGGCGTGCGGCTGCCGGCCGCGGCCACCGACGCGGATTATCGCATGGGCCCGCGGTGCGGTCATGGCGCGTTGCGGGCGATCGCGTTACGGAAACGTTAGCGGCACTGTTGGCCACGTCGGCGGGGCGCACGCGCAGCGGCGGCGGCCGACCTGCCGACAATGACTTTCCGGGGAGGTCGGCCACCGGCCAGCCGGCTTATGATGCGGGCATGCCCTGGCCGCAGTTCAACCACATCCAGCTGCTCCGTTACGCGGGCCTGTTTCAGTACGCGAGCGTCGGCACGCCGTTCCTGCGCTACCAGACCGTGGTCGAGGACCTCGCCCAGAAGCAGCTGCCGGGCAGCTACGTCCACCTCTGGCTCGCCTGCTACGTCGTCTTCGGCGTCGTCTACTGGTACCTCACGCGCGACCTCGGCGATCGCCGCCGCACGCCGTTCCGCCGCGCGCTGCAGATCGCGCTGCTGGTCGTGCTCAACGGCATGGCGGTCGCGATCGGCTGGTTCAGCCAGAGTGGCATCTCCGCGCTGCTGCTCGCCGTGGTCGCGGTGGTGCTGCCGTGGCTTCTGCCGTTGCGCATCGGCATCGCCTGGATGGTGCTGCAGAACTTCTCGCTCGTGCCGGTGTTCGCGAGCATCCGCGAGCCGGCCTTCAGCCTCAGCGACGCGTTCCTGCAGTCGAGCCTGTACTCGGGCTTCATCGTGCTCGCGTTCGTGACCGCGCTCGTGACCAAGCAGCAGGTCGAAGCGCGCGAGGAGCAGCGGCGCCTCAATTCGGAGCTGCGCGCGACGCGCACGCTGCTCGCCGAATCGAGCCGGCTCGCCGAGCGCATGCGCATCTCGCGCGAGCTGCACGATCTCGTCGGCCACCACCTGACCGCGCTCAGCCTCAACCTCGAGGTCGCGAGCCATCTCGTGCAGGGGCAGGCGCAGGAGCACGTGCGCCAGGCCCAGTCGGTCGCGAAGCTGCTGCTCAGCGACGTGCGCGAGGTGGTGAGTCAGCTGCGCGAGGGCGACAGCATCGACCTCACGCAGGCGCTGCGCAACCTCACCGAAGGCGTGCCCGGCCTCGCGATCCACCTGGAATTGCCGCCGCGCTTCAGCGTCGACGATCCCAAGCGCGCGCAGGTGCTGCTGCGCTGCGCGCAGGAGATCATCACCAACACCGTGCGCCATGCCGGCGCCCGCAACCTGTGGCTCACGTTCGAACGCAGCGCCGATCGCCAGATGGCGATCCATGCGCGCGACGACGGCCAGGGCGCGAGCGAGCTGCGCCAGGGCAACGGCCTCACCGGCATGCGCGAGCGCCTCGCGCAGTTCGGCGGCCGCGTCGACATCGTCACCGGCAGGGGTCAGGGCTTCGCGCTCGACGCCCTGCTGCCATTGGAGGGAACCTCGTGATCCAAGTCTGCCTGGTCGACGACCAGACCCTGGTGCGCCAGGGCATCCGCTCGCTGCTCGAACTGTCCGATTCGATCCGCGTGATCGCCGAGGCCGGCGACGGCACGCAGGCGGTCGAGACGATTCCGCGCGTGAAACCGGACGTGGTGCTGCTCGACATGCGCATGCCGGGCATGTCCGGCCTCGACGTGCTCAATGCGCTCGCGGCGAAGGACCAGCTGCCGCCGACGATCATCCTGACGACGTTCGACGACGACCAGCTCGTACTCGCGGGGCTCAAGGCGGGTGCGCGCGGGTACCTGCTCAAGGACGTCTCGCTCGACCAGCTCGTCGACGCGGTCAAGACCGTCGCCGAAGGCGGTTCGCTGGTCGCGCCGATGGTCACGCAGCGCCTGCTGAGCGGCCTCGAGCGCATGCACAACGAGTTCACGAGCCTCGATCGGCCCGACCCGCTGACCGAGCGCGAGACCGAAATCCTGCGCCTCATGGCCGGCGGCTACAGCAACAAGGAAATCGCCAATTCACTCGGCGTCGCCGAGGGAACCGTGAAGAATCATGTCTCGAACATCCTTTCCAAGCTCGGCGTGCGCGATCGCACCCGCGCGGTCCTGAAGGCGTTCGAGCTCGGCATCGTCTGAGCCGTTGCCGCCCGCCCCTGCGGCGGTGTTGCGCCGATTGCGCACTTGGCGCCGTCCGGTGGGCCGCCTGACGGCGCCGGCGGCGCCGCGAGCGCGTCCGCGCGCGGTTTCCACGCCGCGCCGTGTCGCGGCATCGTTCGCTGCGGATGGGGTCGTAGCACATGCGCCCCCGACTCCAGTACCATCCGTCCCTTGTCCCGCCGGCGCGGGACCGTGCACGCAGGGCACAAGGGGATGGCGAGGCCGGATCCGGCCGGGCGCCGCTTGCCGCGTGCAGCCAATGGCTGGGTTCTGGAGATACCTCGGATGATTCGTATTTTCGAAGTGCTGATCGCTCTCTTGATCGTGTTCCTGCTCGCCGTCGTGGTCGGCGTGCTGCTGCCGGACCACGGCCATATCGAGCGTACCGTCGAGGTGCCGAGCCCGGTGCGGCAGGTCTACGACTCGGTCAATTCGTTCCGTCGCTTCCCGCAGTGGAACGGCATGCGCGCGTTCGATCCGAATCTCAAGATGACGATCTCCGGCCCGGAAGCCGGCGTCGGCGCAAAGGCGAGCTGGACGAGCACGTCGCCGAAGGTGCGTGACGGCTCGCTCACGATCACCAAGTCCGAGCAGGACAGCAGCGTCGAGATGGCGCTCGAGAACGACTGGATCGGTACCAACCGCACCTACAGGATCACGCTGCAGCCGACCGCGAACGGCAAGACCGTGAAGGTCACCGAGTCCTACGACGTCGACTACGGCTGGAACCTGCTGCATCGCTTCGGCGGCCTGTACATCAATGGCGAGCCGTCGGCGATCGTGCAGGGCAACCTCGCGAGCCTCTCGGCGATGCTCGCAGGCTTCCCGAACACCGACTACAAGGACCAGAAGATCGACGTCGTCAACGTCGAGGCGAAGCCGGTGTTCCTCGTCAACACGAAGGCGAAGCGCTCGCTCGAGGAAGTGGCCGACGCGACGAGCACGGCGATGACCGAGATCGAAGCGGCGCTCAAGAAGGCCGGGCTCACCGCCGCCGGCCCGCGCATGACGATCACGACCGAGTGGGGCGAGGAGGACTACACGTTCAGTGTCGCCGTGCCGGTCAGCGTGCCGTCGTTCACGATGAACGGACAGACCTACACGATCGAGACGCCGGTGCCGAACCAGAGCGACGAAGGCGTCGACGAGAGCGGCCAGCCGAAGACCTACGCGCCGGGCGAGAAGGACAACAAGGGCTATCTCGTCGTCGACGGCAACGTGCGCGCGGCGTTGTGGTACCAGGGCACGGCGCTCTACACCGAATACACGGGCAGCGCGGCCCAGTTGCCGCTGATCCGCCTCAACCAGAAGGCATATGCGGAGACGCACGGCTATCGGTACAGCGAGGGCGGTGTCGGTCGCTTCTGGGACGAGTACATGTCCACGCCCGATACGCCGGTCGACCAGGAGGTCTATCGCGTGTACCTGCCGATCACGCGCTGAACGCGTCGCTTCGACGGGATCGAAAAGGGCGGCTTCGGCCGCCCTTTTTCTTTGGTCTTCGTCGATTCGCGGCGTTCACGAGGCATCGTTCGCGGAGCGCTGCGTTGTCGCAAGGCTGCGCACGCGGCGCGCGATCCCCTCGCGCGCCCCTTCGGGCCATTTCGGCCGCCGCCGGCCAGCGCCGACCAGGCCCCGATGATGCAGAGCAGAAGCTGGAAGAGCACGAGCAAGAAGGGCAGGAGCGGCCAAGGCCCGTGTTACTCGAGCGGCCCGTCGTAGCTCACCTCGACCACGACGAACGAGCGCCGCCCGCCCGGCAGCTCGGCTTCGAACTCGTCGTCCTCGCGTCGCTTCAGCACGGCACGTGCCAGCGGCGAATCGATGCTGATCCAGCCGCGCGCGGCGTCGGTCTCGTCGGGCCCGACGATGCGGTACGCATGCTCGACGCCGTCTTCGTCCTCGATGCGGATCCATGCGCCGAAGTAGGCCGCGCTGCGGTCCGTCGGCGGCGCGGCGACGACGCGCAAGCGTTCGAGCCGCTTGCCCAGGTAGCGAACGCGCCGGTCGATTTCGCCGAGCTGCTTCTTTCGATAGGTGTATTCCGCGTTCTCGGAGCGATCGCCCTCGGCTGCCGCTGCAGCGAGCGCGCGCACGACTTCGGGCCTGCGCACGCGCCAGAGTTCGTCGAGCTCGGCCTTGAGGCGCGCATGCCCGTCGGGCGTGATCATCGCCGTGGAAGCCGGCGCAGGCGGTCGCCATCGGCTCATGCAACACCGTCCTTCGCAAAGCGCCCACGTTACCATCGTGGCATCCGCGCGCCACGGGTCACCGCGTAGAATCGACTCATCGTCCGATCGCGGAGGGGCCGCGGCGTGCTGATCCTGCCACTGCACCGCGCGCCGACCCGCGCCAATTTCCCGTGGATGACGCTCGCGCTCATCCTCGCCAATGCGTTCGTGTTCTTCGGCTTGCAGCTGCGCGACGATGCGTCCAGGGAGCAGGCGCTCGATCACTACGTGCAAACCGGGCTCGCGCGCTGGGAGTTCCCCGCGTATCGCGACTGGCTCGGCCAGCATCCCGACGAGCGCCGCAGCGCCGTGTTCGAGCGGATGGCGTCCGGCGACGGCGACGCGCGACTCGCCGCCGCGGTGCTGCAGTCCGACGAAGGGTTCGTCGCCGCGCTGCACGACGGCACCGCGATCGACCCGAACGCGCCCGACTTCGACGACTGGCGCGAAGCGCGTGCGGGATTCGATCGCCTCTGGAACGGTTCATTCACCGAGAACTGGAAGCTGCGCCAGTCGGAGATCTCACCCGTGCGCATCCTCGGCTCGATGTTCCTGCACGGGAGCATCGGCCATCTGTTCGGAAACATGCTGTTCCTTGCCTTGCTCGGCCTGCTCGTCGAGGGGGCGCTCGGCCCCGGCCTGTTCCTCGTCGCCTACCTGCTCGGCGGCGTCGGCGCCGCGCTCGCGAGCCTTGCCTGGCACTGGGGGCAGCACGGCTCGCTGGTCGGCGCTTCCGGCGCGATCGCATCGCTCATGGGCGCCTATTGCGTGCTGTGGGGCATGCGCAAGGTGCGCTTCTTCTGGTGGTTCTTCGTCGTGTTCGACTACGTCAGGGCCCCCGCGCTCGTGCTGCTGCCCGCGTGGCTCGGCTGGGAAGTGCTGCAACTCGCGTTCGTGCACGATTCCAACGTCGCGTTCGAAGCGCACGCGGGCGGCATCGTCTGCGGTGCGGCGCTCGCGCTCGCGGTGCGCAGGATCGGCTGGGAGCGGCGCGAGTTCCTCGACGAAGAGGTGCTCGCGGACGCGGCGGTCGAGGACGACGTGGCGCTCGAGCGCGCGCAGGCGCACATCGGACGGCTGGAGATCGCCGCCGCGCGCGCGCTGCTCGAACCCATGATCGGGCGCCGCCCCGGCGACCTTGCGGTGCGCATCGCGCTCTATCGATGCGCGCGCTACGAGCCGGGCATGCCGCGGATCGACGGCGCCGCCCGCGCGGTGCTGGTACTGCCGCTGCGCAGCGCGGCCGAGCTGCGCGAGCAGAAGGCCGTCTACGACGACTTCGCCACGGCCGCGCCGGAGCGGCGCGTGCCGCTGACCCCGGTTCAGCAGCTCGCGCTCGTGCGCC
>NZ_DATDMY010000342.1:0-41932 GCF_036518555.1 Dokdonella sp.
GACCTCGTCATCGGCGCCGTGCTGATCCCGAGCGCGAAGGCGCCGCACGTCGTCACGCGCAAGATGGTGAAGTCGATGGAGCCGGGCTCGGTGCTCGTCGACATCTCGATCGACCAGGGCGGCTGCTTCGAGACCTCGAAGCCGACGACGTACGCCGAGCCGACCTACCAGGTCGACGGCGTCACCCACTTCTGCGTGACCAACATGCCCGGCGCAGTGCCGCAGACGTCGTCGCAGGCGATCTGCGCGGCGATCCTGCCGTACGTGCAGCGCCTCGCGTCCGACAAGAACTGGAAGAAGTTCGAGCCGCTCAAGCGCGGCATCAACGTCGAGGGCGGCAAGATCGTCCATCCGGCGCTGAAGGGCTGAACAGGCCTGCTATCCTGCGCGGGCGGTAGGCCCGCGCAGGGTGTGCCGTCACTGATTTTTCCAGTTAAAACAGTGGCCTGTTACAGGAACTTCAGGTAAATTCTCCTGGTGGCGCGCACAACCAAACCCGCAAAGCCGACCCCGCGGCTCGACGAACACTGGCACAAGCGCCTGCGCGAAGCCGGCTTCCTGCTGCTGCTGCCGGTCGCGATCTACCTGTTCGCATGTCTGGCGAGCTACAGCCCGGGCGACCCCGGCTGGTCCCATGCGGGCGATCGGGCGCACGGGATACACAACTTCGGCGGCGCCTTCGGCGCATGGATCGCCGATCTCGTGTTCTACCTGATCGGGATCGTCGCGTACGCGTTCCCGCTGTTGCTGCTCGTGGTCGGCTGGGTCGTACTGCGCGGGGCCGTGCGCGAGGAGCGCTCGCCGCTCGAACCGACCTTGCGCCTGATCGGCTTCGTGACGTTCTTCATCGCCGCCCCGGGCCTCGCATACCTTCAGGGCGGCGGGCCGACCGTGTTGCCTTCGGGGCGGGGCGGGATTCTCGGGCACCTCGTCGGCGGCAGTCTCGTCGACAGCTTCGGCCCGCTCGGCGCCGGGTTGTTCCTGCTCGCGCTGCTGCTGATCGCGGTCACGCTCGCGACCGGACTGTCGTGGTTCAAGCTCATGGATGCGATCGGGCGCTTCCTGCTCGGCGCGGGCGCCGGCGTGGCCGAGCGCATGAAGAAGGCCGAGGATTGGAACGCCGCGCGCGAGGCGCGCGCCGAGCGCGAGGTCGTGCGCAAGATCGAGACGATCAAGCAGGCCAAGCGCGAACCGATCCGCATCGAGCCGGTGGTCGCGCCGATCGAGAAGAGCGAGCGCGCGCAACGCGAGACGCAGATCCCGTTGTTCTCCGGCGCGACGGACATGGGCCAGTTGCCGCCGTTGTCGCTGCTCGACGAGCCGCGCCAGCAGGTGAAGGGTTACTCGGAGGAAACGCTGGAGGCGCTTTCGCGCCAGGTCGAGCTCAAGCTCAAGGACTTTCGTATCGAGGCACAGGTCGTCGGCGTGTTCCCCGGCCCCGTCATCACCCGCTTCGAGATGCAACCGGCGCCGGGCATCAAGGGCAGCCAGATCTCCACGCTCGACAAGGACATCGCGCGCGGCCTGTCGGTGACGAGCGTGCGCGTCGTCGACGTGATCCCGGGCAAATCCGTGATCGGGCTGGAAATCCCCAACGCCAACCGGGAGATCGTCTATCTCTCCGAGATCCTGCGCTCGGACAAGTACGACACGTTGAAGTCGCCGCTCGCGCTTGCGCTCGGCAAGGACATCGGCGGCAAGCCGGTGGTGGTCGACCTCGCCAAGATGCCGCACCTGCTCGTCGCAGGCACGACGGGATCGGGCAAGTCCGTCGCGGTCAACGCGATGGTGCTGAGCCTGCTCTACAAGTCGAGCGCGAAGGACGTGCGCCTCATCATGATCGACCCGAAGATGCTCGAGCTCTCGGTCTATCAGGGCATCCCGCACCTGCTCGCGCCGGTCGTCACCGACATGAAGGAGGCGGCCAACGCGCTGCGCTGGTGCGTCGCCGAAATGGAGCGTCGCTACAAGCTGATGTCCGCGGTCGGCGTACGCAACCTCGCGGGCTTCAACAAGAAGGTCAAGGACGCCGACGACGCCGGCCATCCGCTGCTCGATCCGCTGTTCCGACCCGATGCCTCGCAACCCTCGCGCGTCGCCGAGCCGCTGCAGCCGCTGCCGTACATCGTCGTCATCATCGACGAGTTCGCCGACATGATGATGATCGTCGGCAAGAAGGTCGAGGAACTCATCGCGCGCCTCGCGCAGAAGGCGCGCGCGGCAGGCGTGCACCTGATCCTCGCCACCCAGCGCCCGTCGGTCGACGTGATCACCGGCCTCATCAAGGCGAACATCCCCACCCGCATCGCGTTCCAGGTATCGAGCAAGATCGACTCGCGCACGATCCTCGACCAGTCGGGCGCGGAAACGCTGCTCGGCCACGGCGACATGCTCTACCTGCCGCCCGGCACCGCGATGCCCGAGCGCGTGCATGGCGCCTTCGTCGACGACCACGAGGTCCACAAGGTGGTCGATTGGCTGCGCCAGCAGGGCGCGCCCGATTACATCGAGGGCGTGCTCGAGGAGGTGCAGTCGCTCGGCAACGGCCAGGTCATCAGCGAAACCGGCTTGCCGCAGGACGCCGGCGACGGCGAGGGCGGCGAGGACGCGCAGCTCTACGACAAGGCGGTCGCGATCGTGACGAAGACGCGACGCGCGTCGATCTCGGGCGTGCAGCGCCACCTTCGAATCGGCTACAACCGCGCGGCGCGCCTGATCGAGCAGATGGAGCGCGACGGCGTCGTCAGCGGGCCCGAGCACAACGGCAACCGCACGGTGCTCGCGCCGCCGCCGCCGGAAGACTGAGCCGGCTTCGATTCATCCGCAACGCGCATAATCGCGCGCCGTAACCCCTTCGACGACGACCCCATGCGCCGCATCGCAGCCCTCGCAGCCCTCGTTCTGTCCGCCCATGGCGTCGCCGCCGAGACGGCGCGATCGCGCATGGAGGCGTTCTCCAAGGGCCTGCATGCGGTCAGCGGAAGCTTCAGCCAGTCGGTCACCGACGCCAACGGCCATCGCGGCGACGCGTCGCGGGGAACGCTCGCGCTCGAGGCACCGCGGCAGTTCCGGTGGGAGACGACGGCGCCGTACCAGCAGACGATCGTCGCCGACGGCGCCAAGGTGTGGGTGTACGAGCCGGACCTCGAGCAGGTCTCCGTGCGCAACCAGGGCGCGGCCGAAGCCCACAGCCCGCTGACCGTGCTCACCGACCTGTCCCAGCTCGACCGCCAGTTCGAGGCGAGCGAAGGCGGCGAGCACGACGGGCTTTCGTGGTTGCGCCTCACGTCGAAGGCGAAGGAAGCGGATTTCGAGTACGCCGAACTCGGCTTCGATGCGGCGTCGCTGCAGCGCATGCGCTTCAAGGACCAACTCGGCAACGTCACCGAGATCCGTTTCACCGACTGGAAGCGCAATCCGTCGTTGCCGGCCGGCATGTTCGCCTTCACGCCGCCGAAGGGCGTCGATGTCGTCGGCGACGTCAAGCCGGATGCCGAGGTCTTTCCGGTCCGGGACTGAGGTGACAGGCGTCAGGCGCGATCGTTGACGACGGTGGCTGCCGCACCAGGGCGCGCATCGCGATGATCGCTACCGCACCGACACGGTGCGGAGGAGATCGCCATGAACACCCTTGCCCTTTCGAAGCTGTCGCCGACGCAGCGCGAGACGCTCGAGAAGCTTCTGCCGTATGCCCTCGTTTTCGGCGTCGCCTGGCTCGCCGCGCGCGGCGTGAAGAAGCTCGCCTGGTCGCTCTTCGGACTCTATTGGGCATTCCATTGGGCGCATCCCTGGCGCCTGTTCCACTGAAATGCCGCCACCGTCGGCCGGCCGCGCCCCGTGCGCGGCGACCGACGCCGGGGTGCGTGTCGGAGACGCTGCGTCCGTCGGCTGCACCGTGCGTGTCCGGCTGAGCAATGCGGTCGCACCGGCCTTGTCGCGAGCTGCTGTTACGATAGGCGGTCAGGCCAGCGGCCGATCCGGCCCGGCGATCGTACGGGACACGCCATGACGCAAGGCGACGCGCGCGCATTCATCGAAACCTACTACGCGGCGTTCAACCGCGCCGACTGGGCCGCGATGCTCGACTGCCTCGCCGACGACGTCGTGCACGATCTCAACCAGGGCGGGCGCGAGCGCGGCCGCGACGCGTTCCGCGTCTTCCTCGCGCGCATGGAGCGCTGCTACGAGGAGCAGGTGCGCGACGTCGCCGTGTTCGCTGCCGTCGACGGTCGGCGGGCCGCCGCCGAATACGTCGTGCACGGCCGCTACAAGGCGACCGACGAGGGGCTGCCGCCGGCGCGGGACCAGCGCTACGTGTTGCCCGGCGGCGCATTCTTCGAACTGCGCGAAGGCCGCATCACGCGCGTGACGAATTACTACAACCTGCAGGACTGGCTGCGCCAGGTCGGCGCCTGATCCAGCGACCATGCCAGTGCGCATCATCGGCGGTGGACCTGGCGGCTTGATGGCGGCGGAAGCCGCGCGCGCGGCCGGCGCGGACGTCGACGTCTACGATCGCATGGGCTCGGTCGGACGCAAGTTCCTCATCGCCGGCAAGGGCGGCCTCAATCTCACCCATTCCGACGCGTTCGAGGCGTTCGTCGCGCGTTACCGCGAGCGCGCGGACGAGGTTGCCTCGTGGCTGCGCGAGTTCGACGCCGATGCAGTGCGGGCGTGGGCGCGCGGGCTCGGCGTCGAGACGTTCGTCGGCACATCGGGCCGGGTGTTCCCGCTCGACCTCAAGGCGGCTCCCTTGCTGCGCAGCTGGGTGCGGCGCCTGCGTGCGAGCGGCGTGCGCTTCCATGTCAACCACGAATGGACCGGGTGGGACGAGCACGGCGCGCTGCGCTTCTCGACGCCGGAGGGCGAGCGCGCGGTCGCGGCCGAAGCGGTCGTGCTCGCCTGCGGTGGGGGCAGCTGGCCGATCCTCGGCTCGGACGGGCGCTGGGTCGCGCCGCTCGCCGCGCGAGGCGTCGCGGTCGCGCCACTGCAGCCGTCCAACTGCGGTTTCGATGTCGCGTGGAGCGCCCACTTCGCGATGCGCCACGCCGGCGAACCGGTCAAGGCGGTCGTGCTCGCGTGCGAAGACGTGCAGGGCGCCACGCACCGCCGCCAGGGCGAATTCGTCGTCAGCGAACATGGCATCGAAGGCAGCCTCGTCTATGCCTGCAGCGCGATCCTGCGCGATGCGATCGCCGCGCACGGCCGCGCCGGGATACGGCTCGACCTCGCGCCGGGTCGAGATCCCGGGCGGCTCGCCCGCGATCTCGCGCGTCCGCGCGGGCGTCGATCGATCGGCGAACACCTGCGCCGTGCCGCGGGCATCGAGGGCGTCAAGGCCGGGTTGCTGCGCGAAGTACTCGGCAAGGACGCCCTCGGCGATCCGGCGACTGTCGCCGCGACGCTGAAGGCATTGCCGCTGACGCTGCAACGTGCGCGCCCGATCGAGGAGGCCATCAGCAGTGCCGGCGGCGTGCGCTTCGAGGCGCTCGATGCGCGCCTGATGCTGCGGAACCTGCCCGGCGTGTTCTGCGCCGGCGAGATGATCGACTGGGAGGCGCCGACCGGCGGTTACCTGCTGACGGCGTGTTTCGCGAGCGGTCGAATCGCGGGCGCTGCCGCCGCGGGCTGGATTGCCCGCACCGGCGGCGCTACCGTGACCGCATGATCGAGATTCTCGCGCTGACCGGCCGCGAAGCGGCGCGCCACCTGGATGCCGTCGCCGCCCTGCGCATCGCCGTATTCCGCGACTGGCCCTATCTTTACGCAGGCGACCTCGACTACGAGGCGAACTACCTCGCCACCTATGCGGCGTCGCCCGAAAGCCTGTTCGTGCTCGCCGTCGACGCCGGACGCGTGGTCGGGGCCTCGACCGGGATTCCGCTCGCACACGAGACGCACGCGTTCGTCGAGCCGTTCGTCGCGCGCGGGATCCCGAGCGCCGACGTGTTCTATTTCGGCGAGTCCGTGCTGCTGCCCGACTACCGCGGCCAGGGGCTGGGCCATCGCTTCTTCGACGAGCGCGAGCGCCATGCGCGCCGCCTCGGCCGCTTCCGCATGACCGCGTTCTGCGCGGTCGAGCGCGACGCCGACGACCCGCGTCGTCCACCGGGCCATCGACCGAACGATTCGTTCTGGAGCAAGCGCGGCTACCGGCCCCAGGACGACATGGTCTGCCGCATCGACTGGCCCGAGGTCGGCCTGCCGGCGACGACGTCGCATCGGCTGCGCTTCTGGCTGCGACCGCTGGAGCCGTCGTGAGCGTGCGCGTCGCAGTCGCGCAGTACGCGATCGGCGAGCCGGCCGATTTCGCCGCGTTCGCCACGCGCGTCGCCACGCGCGTCGCGGTCGCCGCGCATGCGGGGGCGCATTGCATCGTTCTGCCGGAGTACCTCGCGCTCGAGGCGGCTGCGGGGCAGTCGCACGACGTCCGCGCCGACTTCGTGCGCTCGCTCGCGGCGCTGCAGTCCATGCGTGGCGACTACGAAGCGCTCGCAAGCGAACTCGCGCGCCGCCACGCGATCCATCTCGTCGCGGGCACCTTCCTCGTCGAGCACGCGGACGGGCGTTATCGCAACCGCGCCTGGCTTGCCACGCCCGCTGGCACGCTCCTGTCCCAGGACAAGCTCTGCCTGACCGGTTTCGAGCGTGCGAGCGGCGTGATCGACGCCGGCGACGCGATCAAGGTATTCGAGACCGAGTTCGGCCGCATCGGCATCGATGTCTGTTACGACATCGAATTCCCGCTGTACGCGCGCGCGCAGGCCGAGGCGGGCGCGAACCTGCTGCTCGTACCCAGTTGCACCGACACCGCGGCGGGCGCGAACCGCGTACGCATCGGCTGCCAGGCGCGCGCACTCGAGAACCAGGCCTTCGTCGCCTGCGCTGTCACGTCGGGCGCGGCCGACTGGAGTCCCGCGCTCGACCGCAATACGGGCGCGGCCGCGGTCTATACGCCGGTCGACCGCGGTTTTCCCGAGGACGGCATCGCCGCCATCGCGGCCGCGACCGACGACTGGGCCTTCGCGGACGTCGATCTCGACGCGCTCGCCCGCGTCCGCCGCGAGGGTCAGGTCGCGAACGCCGCCGATTGGTCGGCGCAGCAGCGCCCCGCAGTCGCGCGCGCGCGCGTCGAGCGCGCGTGAGTCAGCCGACCAGCGCGAGCGACGCACCGCCGAGGGCGCAACCGATGATCGTCGCCGCGAGCACGTCACTGGGATAGTGCACGCCGAGCACCACGCGCGACATCGCCACCAGCAACGTGAACGGCAGCAGCAGCGGCGCAAGCCACGGGAAGTACGCGAGCGCGATCAGCGTGAAGCTCACGGCATGCAACGTGTGGCCCGAGGGGAAGCTGAATTCGTCGAGCGGCGCGATGTAGGGCGTGATGTCGGCGTGCGCGCGGAACGGACGAGGACGGCGCGTCCAGCGCTTGAGTGTCCGGTAGAGCAGGGCCGCGGCGACGCCGGCGCAGGCCATGTGCAGGGCGGCCTGCAGTCCGCGCCGCCCCGCGAACGTGGCGAGCGCGAGCATGAGCACGTACCAGAACACGCCGTCGCCGAGCCGGCTGACGCCGCGGAACAGGCGGGTCAATGCACGACGCGCGCCCCAGCGATTCATGGCCAGGCACAATCGGCGTTCGCCGCTGCCGATCCCGATGCGTTGCCAGGTCGTCATGCCGCGTGCCTCCTGCCGAGTGCGAGGAGGAGGTCGGCGAAATGCTCGGCGACGCCGGCGGGGCTCAGCATGGCGACGGCCGAGCGCGCCGCGTCCCGGGGACGCGCGACATCGGCGCCGGCGGTCGCGATGCGGCGCGCCAGCGCGACGCCGGCCGCGACGAATGCGCCCTCGTCGCCGAGCGCGACGCGCGCGCCGGCGAGCGTGTCGTGCACGTGTTCGCGCGCGGCGCCGTAGTCGAACGCGACCACCGGTACTCCGCACGCGAGCGCTTCGAGCGTCACGTTGCCGAACGTCTCCGTGAGGCTCGGGAACAGGAACAGGTCGCCGCTCGCGTAGTGGCGCGCGAGGTCGTCGCCGCGCCGCGTGCCTGCGAAATGGACATGCGGGTGTTGCGCGGCGAGCGCCTCGCGCGCGGGGCCATCGCCGACGACGACGAACCGCGCGCGCGGATGCTCGAGGCGGATCGCCTCGAACGTACGCACCGCGAGCCCGAGGTTCTTCTCCGGAGCGATGCGTCCGACGTGCACGACGGCGAGGTCGTCCGGCGCGAGGCCCCATTCGGCGCGCAGCGCCGGATCGCGGTGCCGCGGATGGAACAGGTGCGTGTCGACCGCGCGGCGAAGCAGGCGCACGTTGCGAAAGCCGCTCGAGCCGAGGAACTCGACCAGCTCGGCGGTCGGCACGAGCGTCGCCGCCGCACGGTTGTGGAAGCGGCGCAGGTACGCAAACACGACCGGCGTCAGCAGGCCGAGGCCGTAGTGGTTCACGAAGTCGTCGAAGCGCGTATGGAAGCCCGTGCACGCCGGGAGGTCGAGGCGCCGCGCCACCGCAAGGGCGGACCAGCCGAGCGGGCCTTCGGTCGCGATGTACAACGCGTCGGGACGCCGTGCCGTCCAATGGCGCTGGAGCTGGCCACGCGCGGGGAGGCCGAACCGGAGTCCGGGATAGCGGGGCAGCGCTGCGCCGGGCAGCAGCACCTGCTCGAATTCGTCGCGTTCGTCCGCATCGGCGTCCCGGAACGGGCGCACGAGCTCGACGTCGTGGCCGAGTCCGGCCAGGCCGCGTGCGAGCGACTGCACGGTCAGGGCGACGCCGTTGATCTCGGGCGGCCAGGTTTCGGTGACGATCGCAACGCGCATGCAGGAATCCGCATCGGGCATGCGCCAGAGCCTCGCTCGCGGGCTTGAAGCGCGTATGGCAGTGCGATGGCGGATCGATGACGGCGCTGGCGCGTGTGTAACAAGCCTGTCACATTGACCGCCTAGCGTGAGTGAATGCCCGTGAATCCAGTGACTTGCGACTCCTTGTTCAACCCGGCCGCGATACGCGCTTCATGGCGTCGCCGCGCCGGTCGCGTGCGCGCGCAACGCGTGCTCGTGGCTGCCGCTGCCGCAGTCGTGCTTCTCGGAATGCTCTCGATCCCGGTGTACCTCCTCGCTGCCGTCGCTGCCTCCCGCGCCGCGGTCGGGGTCGACTGGGCGCACCTCGGCGTCGTGTTCGCGGGCAGCCTGCGCGCGACTGCCTGCGCGGTCGCGGTCGCCTTGCCGCTCGGTCTCGCGACCGCGATGTTCAGCGCGCACTTCTGCGCCCCGCGCCTGCGCGCGTGGCTCAAGCCGGCACTCGAAATGCTCGAGGCAATCCCGACGGTCGTCCTCGGCCTCGTCGCTGCGACCGCGTTCGCGCCGTGGCTCAAATCGCATGTCGCGACGCTCCTCGCGCTCATCGTCGCGGTACCCGCGTTGCTGCTCGCGACCGGTTTCGCGTTCGGTCGCGCGTCGCGCCGCGACGGATGGCTGCCCGTGACCACGCTGCCGCTGCTGTGCGCGGTCGTGGCGATCGGCGTGTGGCTGTCGACGCGCGCGGACGCGCCGTCGGTCGTTCCGGCGAGCCCCTGGAACGCGATGCTCGTCGGCATCGCACTGGGCATCGCGGCGCTCCCGGTCGTATTCTCGGTCGCCGAGGACGCCTTGTTCCTCGTTCCGCGCGAGCAGACCCAGGCCGCGTTCGCGCTCGGTGCGACGCGCTGGCAGGCACTGGCCACGGTGGTCCTCCCCGCAGCGGGGTCCGGCCTGTTCGCGGCCGCGCTGCTCGGCATCGGGCGCTGCTTCGGCGAGACGATGATCGTGCTCATGGCGAGCGGTAATACGCCGGTGGGCGGTTGGGATCCGTTGAGCGGGCTGCGCTCGCTCGGCGCCGACATCGCGCTCGGCATGCCCGATGCCGCGCCCGCGAGCGCGCCGTGGCGCGACCTGCTCGTGGCGACGCTCGCGTTGCTCGCATCGACGGTCCTGCTCAGCCTCGCAGCGGGTTTCGTCCGCGCGCGGCTGCGCCGGCGGCTGTACATGGCCGCAACGGCATGAGCGGCGCGCGCGCCGAGACGGCGGCCACATGGATGCTGGGCGGCGTGGTCGGCGTGTGCATCGCCGCGATGCTCGGCCTGCTGCTGTTCACGCTCGGCAGCGGCCTCGCGTCGCTCTGGCCGGCCAGGATCGAGCGCATTGAGCTCGTCGACGGATCGTCGCGTCTGGCCGAGGTCGTCGGCGGCGACGAAGAGGCGCTGTTGCTGCGCACGAGCGAGACCGGGCGCATCGGCGAAGGCTACGAGCGCGTGCGCCGCGATGCGATTCGCCTGCGCAGCGAGCCCGGCGACGCATACGCGATCGGCCTCGCCGACGGCAGGCGCGTGCTCGGCAGCGGCGACGACGAAGCACTCGCGGCGGCCGTGCGCGCCGTCGACGGACCGGCGCGCGCGGTCGAGGTCGTGCGGCCGAACGCACTCGGTGCATTCGCGCGCGCCGGCGTCTTCGCGCGCCGGCTCGCGCACTTCGTCTCGACCGCCCCCGACGCATCCAATCTTGCTGGTGGCGTGCTTCCTGCGTTGGTCGGCACGGTGACTCTGGTGCTGCTGATGAGCGTGCTGGTGATGCCGTTCGGCGTCGCCACCGCGGTCTATCTTCACGAGCGCCGCGGCGTCGGGGCACGCCTCGTGCGCACGGCGATCGATACCCTCGCGGGCGTGCCCGCGATCGTCTACGGCGTGCTCGGCCTCGGACTGTTCGTGCACGGCATCGGCGCGAATGTGGATCGATGGTTCTACGCCAGCCGCCTGCCGGTGCCGACGTTCGGGGGCGGCGGTCTGCTGTGGGCCGCACTGACGCTCGCGTTGCTGACCTTGCCGGTCGTGGTCGTCAGCGTGGAGCAGGGGCTCGCGCGCCTTCCTGCGGGTCTGCGCGACGGTTCGCTCGCGCTCGGCGCGACGCGCGAGGAAACCGTGTGGCGCCTGCTGTTGCCGGCGGCACGACCCGCGGTGCTGACCGGCTTCGTGCTCGCGATCGCGCGCGCGGCGGGCTCGGTGGCCCCGCTGATGCTCGTAGGCATGGTCAAACTCGCGCCTGCATCGCCGCTCGACGACGCATTCCCGTACCTGCATCCGTCGCGCCAGTTCATGCACCTCGGCTTCGCCGTCTACGATGCGGCGCTCGCAAGCCCGGATGCGATCCGCGGCGTGCCGCGCGCCTACGCCTGTGCGATGCTTCTCGTGTGCGTCGTGATCGTGCTGAACCTGTCGGCGATCCTGTTGCGCAATCGCCTGCGCGATCGCTATCGCGCGTTCGGATCCTGAACACATGTCCACCCGTGCCATCCACGTCGCAGACGGCGTTGCCGCCGCGCCCCGCGAGCCGTCCCCCGAAGAGGCGCCGGCGCTGCACGCGCGTGGGCTGAGCCTGTGGTACGGCGCGCGTCGCGTGCTCGATGCGATCGACCTCGCCGTGCCGGCGCGGCGGATCACCGCGCTGATCGGCCCGAGCGGGTGCGGCAAGTCGAGCCTGTTGCGTTGCCTCAACCGCCTCAACGACGAGATCGATGGAGCGCGCGTCGAAGGCGACGTGCGCCTCGGCGAAACCGACGTGTACGCGCCCGATGCCGTCGTGCACGAACTGCGTCGTCGCGTCGGCATCGTGTTCCAGCGGCCGAACCCGTTTCCGTTGTCGATCCACGACAACGTCGCCTACGGCCTGCGCCTGCTCGGCGTCCGCAGCCGGCACGTGCTGGACGAGCGCGTCGAAGCGGCGTTGAGGGCGGCAGCGCTGTGGGACGAGGTCGCGAGCAGGCTCGACGACGGCGCGCTCGGCCTGTCGCTCGGCCAGCAGCAGCGCCTGGTGATCGCGCGAGCGATCGCGGTCGAGCCCGACGTGCTCATGCTCGACGAACCGGCATCCGCGCTCGATCCCGCGGCGACATTGCGCTTCGAGGAACTTCTGCACGAGCTCGCGCGGCGCTACACGTTGCTGCTCGTCACGCACAACATGCAGCAGGCCGCACGCGTGTCGGATTTCACCGCGTTCATGCATGCAGGGCGACTGGTCGAGTTCGGCGATACCGACGCCCTGTTCACCAACCCGCGCGAACGCCAGACCGAGGATTTCATCACCGGTCGCTACGGCTGAGCCGCGGCGAAAGGACCCCTCCACCCGATCGCGTGACGACGCGACCGCTATAGTCGACATCCAGCCCCGACCACGACTCCGCACCATGGACCGCCTGCACCTCTCGCAGCACATCTCCCGCCAGTTCAACAGCGAGATCGAAGACGTGCGGCGTCAGGTGCTCGCGATGGGAGGCATCGTCGAGGATCAGATCGCCGCGGCGGTGCGCGTGCTCGTCGCGAGGGATGCTGGTGCGCTCGGCGCGATCCGCGAGCGCGAGCAGCGCATCAATGCGGCCGAACTCGCGATCGACGAGCAGTGCGCGTTCATCCTCGCGCGGCGCCAGCCGGCGGCGTCGGACCTGCGCCTCGTGTTGTCGGTCATGAAGATGCTCGCCGACCTGGAGCGCATCGGCGACGAGGCGAAGCGCATCGCGCGGCTCGCCGAACGGTTGCTCGGCGAGGAGGACGGTGCCGACGTGACCTCGGCCCTCGCCGAACTCGGCCACGTCGCGCGCGACATGCTGCGCGGCGCGCTCGACGCGTTCGCGCGGCTCGACGAGCAACTCGCGCTCGACGTCATGCATCGCGACCGCCGGCTCGACGGCACCTTCCGTTCGATCTCGTCGGCCCTCATCGCGCGCATGCAGCAGGTACCCGAGCAGATCCCGGTCGAGCTCGACCGCCTCTGGTGCGCGCGTTCGTTCGAGCGGATCGGCGATCGCTGCAAGAATCTGTGCGAGTTCGTGCTCTATCTCGTGCACGGCAAGGACGTGCGCCACTCGGGCCTCGCCAAGGGCGATGCGCCGACCGCGTGACGGGCAAGCTCTTGCGCGGCGGGCATCGCGCCACCATACGAGGAGGGTGGAAACCGGCGTCTCCATCGGTCTCGCCCGCGCCGACGAAGCGCTCGCGATGGCGCTGCAGTCGCGCGAACTCGTCGAGCACGGGTTGCGTTGGCGCTGGACGCCCGAACGCCTGCGACGTGCGATCGCGGCCAGGGACACCAATGTCGCGGTCGCACGCGTCGAAGGCGGTCTCGTCGGCTTCGGCGTCATGCAGTACCTCGACGAGGAGGCGCGCCTGTGCCTGCTCGCGGTACGCCCGGGCTCGCGGCGCCAGGGCACGGGCACGAAGCTCGTGCGATGGCTCGAAGCGGCAGCGCTCGAGGCGGGCATCGGCGTGATCCGTCTCGAGGCGCGCCGTCGCAATGCGGCGGCACGCGCGTTCTATCGTCGCCTCGGCTACGAAGAGGTGATGCTGTCGATCGGCTATTACGCACCGCACGAGGATGCGGTGCGCTTCGCCAAGGACCTGTGGCTCGCGCCGCCGACATTGCCGCCTGCGTGAGCCTGGTGCCGCGCGGGTAGGGCCGTTCAGGCGCGCAGCGCGGGCGAGTCCCAGCCCGGGCGCGGCGCGAAGCGCGGCCCGTGTTTCTTCGCGAGCGCCTCGAGCCGCGCCCTGAGCGCGTCGGCGCCGGTGTCGCGCACGTGCTTGATCGGGCCGCCGCGGAAAGGCGCGAAACCCGTGCCGAAGATCACGCCCGCATCGAGCAGGTCCGCGTCGTCGACGACGGCGTCGTGCAGGCATGCGACCGCCTCGTTCAGGAGCGGCAGGATCAGGCGGTCCTCGAGATCGTCGGGCGCGGAGTAGTGCGGATCCACTTCGGGCTTCTGCGGCCTGCCTTCCTTCCACGTGTAGAAGCCTTGCCCGTCCTTCTTGCCTCGTTTGCCGCCCTTGACCAGTTCGTCGAGGCCGGGCGGGATGTCCAGGCCGAGGAATGGGCCGAGCTCGGCCCCGACCGAGGCCGCCACGTCGAGGCCGACCGTGTCGATGAGTTCGATCGGTCCCATCGGCATGCCGAACTTCCTCGCTGCCTTGTCGATGACCGGTCCCGGGATGCCTTCGCTGCAGGCACGCGCGGCCTCGAGCATGTAGGGCATGAGGATGCGATTGACGAGGAAGCCCGGCGTCCCGGCGACGGGCACCGGCAGCTTGTCGAGCGCCTTGCAGAACGCGAGCGCGCGCTTCTCCGCGGCCGGATCGAGCTGGTCGTGCCGCACGATTTCCACGAGCGGCATCAGCGCGACCGGATTGAAGTAATGCAGGCCGAGGAACCGCGACGGCTTCTGCACGGTCGTGCGAAGTTCGGCGAGCGGGATGCTCGACGTGTTCGTGGCGAGCAGCGCGTCGGGTTTCATCTTCGGCTCGGTCGCGCGATAGAGCGCTTCCTTCGCCTCGGCGTTCTCGTAGATCGCCTCGATCGCGAGATCGGCGAGGGGAATGCCATTGCCGTCGACGTCGGCCTTGAGGCGTGCGAGCACGGGAGCGACGCGTTCCGCGGACTTCAGCTTCTTCGTGAACAATGCCTTCGCGCGGTCGAGCGCGGGCTGGACGTACTTCATCTCGCGATCCTGCAACGTCACGTCGAAGCCGCGCAGCGCGCACCACGCGGCGATGTCGCCGCCCATGACGCCGGCGCCGACCACGTGCACGTGCCTGACGCCGTGCTCGGAGCTGCCGGCGAGGCCCTTGAGGCGCTCCTGCAGGAAGAACACGCGGATGAGGTTGTGCGCGGCCGGCGTCGTGGCGAGCTTCGAGACCGCGCGCGCCTCGAGCTGGAGCCGCTGCGCCAGGCTCGAGCCGCCGCGGCGCCAGGTTTCTATGAGCGCGAACGGTGCCGGATAATGCTCCTTGCGCACTTTCGCCGCGGTTTGCTTGACGAGGATGGGCGCGAGGACCTGGCGCACCGGCCAGAGATTGGTCGCCCATGCGGCAACACGCTGCGTGAACGGACGCCTGCGCGGATGCCGGACGAACTCCTTCGCCGCCTCGACGAGCAGCTCGGGTGAGGTGAGCGCGTCGACGAGGCCGATGGCCTTGGCGTTCTCGGCCGATGCGCCGCGGCCGGTCAGCATGAGTTCGAGCGCCGCGGGCGCGCCGATCAGGCGAGGCAGGCGGGCCGAGCCACCCCATCCGGGGAAGATCCCGAGCTTGACTTCCGGCAGCGCGATGCGCGTCGATGCGTCGCGCGAGGCGATCCGGTAGCGGCACGCGAGCGCGAGCTCGGTGCCGCCGCCCATGCACACGCCATGGATCGCGGCGACGGTCGGGCACGGCAGGCGGCCGAGGCGCACGAACAGGCGCTGGCCGTTCTCGAGCGCGTCCTGCACCGTGCCGTTCTTCTCGAAGCTTTCGAATTCCCTGATGTCGGCACCGACGATGAAGCCCTTGGCCTTGCCCGATCGGACGATCACGCCCCTCGGAGGTTCTATGGCGAGGCGTTCAACGATCTCGGACAGCTCGTCCAGGACCGCGCGCGACAGCGCATTGACCGGGCTGCCGGCGCGATCCAGCGTCAGCACCACGATGCCGTCGGCGTCGGTGACGGTCTGCCAATGCTGGAAACGCAGGCCTTCGAACATGACCGGCTCCGGGAGCAGGCTAGGGGGACGGCTATAATCCGGGCAAGCCGTGCGTCGGGTCAATGCAGCCCGGGCAAGGAGTTGCGGAACACACTTGCGGTACGATCGCAGCAAGGAGCCGGCGAATGCGATGGGCCGGGATGCGTCGCGCAAGGCAAGGCGACCCGGCGAGCGTGCGCGCTCCGCCACGTCGTCAGGGGATGGTGTGATCGACAACAAGGCTGAATTGCAGGTCGTCCAGAAGATGCTCGACCGCATCGTGCAGTCGATGCATCACATCGTGGCACTGCAGACTTCCAGCGTCGCGGACACGGTGGCGCAGATGCGCGTGCTGGCGATGCGCGGTGGCGCTTCGATCTATGCGTGGGATCCCGACGGCGGCATCGCGTCGTTGCGAGAAAGCGGCATGCACGTACCCGGCTCCAAGCGCATGTCGGACGCGTTGCGCTACGTGCTGCAGAGCATGCATTTCGGCATTTACATGTTCGTCGACTACGAGTCGCACCTCAAGCCGGCGGACGTGCTGCTGTTGCGACGCATTTCGCGCACGCCGACCAGCAACGAGCGCAAACTGGTATTTGTGAGCACCCGCAGCGAGCTGCCGGAGGAACTGGACGGGATGTACGACCGCCTCGCGGTGGAGAGCGAATTGCACCGCCAGCTGCGACTGCGCGACGGACGCTGGGTAACATGAGCGGGCCCGCCGTCGACGCACGCGGTGCAGCGCTGATCGTCGCGGCCGACCGCGAGGATCGCCGCGTGCTGTTCGACGCACTCGACGCCCAGGCCTTCGAGGAAATCTATTCGGCCAAGGACATCGAGCAGGCGCGAGGCTTCCTCGTGCCCGACCTCGACATCGACCTCGTCCTGCTCGAGTTCGGCGAAGACCCGGCCGAAGCGCTGGCCTTCTGCGACGAGTTGCGCAAGCACGCGCGCCACGACCTGCCGGTGATCGGCGTCCTCGGCAGCCGTGGCGGCAGCTGGCGCGACGGTCGCCTGCCGGCCGGCCTCATCGAGTGGATCGCGCGCCCGGTCAAGCCCGACGACGCGCTCGCGCGCATCAAGGTCGCGCTCGCCGCGCGCAGCGCCGGCACCGTGCGCAGCCAGCACGTGTCCGGCGGCGAGCGCTACCAGTTCGCATTCGACGGCAGCCTCGACGAGCTCGCGATCGTCGACCCGGCCAGCGGCCGCGTGCTCGAGGTGAATGCGACGTTCGTGCAGCGTTCGGGTTATCCGCGCGCGCAGATCCTCGCGGGTCGAATCGACGGCTTCGACCTCGTCGTCGCCGCCGAGCGGCGCGAGGAGATCGCGCGCAAGCTCGAGCGCGACGGCAGCGTGCACGTCCGTGCGCGCAAGCCGCGCGCGGACGGCGGCAGCTATCCGGTCGATCTTCACGTGCGGCTCGCGGTGCAGGAAGGGCGCGTCGTCCATTTCTATCTGTTCCGCGAGATCGAGGAACTCAGCCGGCACCAGGAGGCGCTCGTCGCATTGCTGCGCATGGCGCAGGCCGGCTCGCACGACCCGGCCGAATCCACGCTGCGCTGCCTCGTGGACTGGCTCGCCCTCGATTACGCCGTGTTCGTCGAGGCGCCGGTCGAGCAGGCCGCGGAGCCGCAGGCGCTCGCGGTGTTCCGCCGGCGCGAGGACGGCGACGGCCCCGATCCGTTGCGCGAAGTGAACCTGCGCCACGTGCTCGATGGCAACGAGATCCTGCAGGCGTCCGGCGCGTGGCGCAGCCCGGGCGCGGATGCGTCGGTGCGCGAGCACCGCTACGAGTGCGTGATCGGGCTGCCACTGTACGGCGAGCGCCAGACCTGCCTCGGAGCGCTCATGATGGCGCGCCACGATTCGCTCGTGCTCGATGCCGCCGTGATCGCCGGCGTGCGCGTGATGGCGCACTCGCTCGCGTGCGAGCTCGACCTGCGCCACGCGCGCGCCCAGGGTCGCGCGATCGGCCTGCGCGATCCGCTGACCGGGTTGCCCAACCGCCTGCTGTTCAACGACCGCCTCAACTCGGCGATCAACGAGGCCCACCGCACGAGCGAAATGTTCGCCGTGGTATTCGTCGACCTCGACCGCTTCAAGAACATCAACGACTCGCTCGGCCATGCGGTCGGCGACCAGGTGCTCGCGGCGGTCGCCAAACGCCTGCGCGCGAGCGTGCGCAGTTCCGACACGGTCGCGCGATACGCCGGCGACGAGTTCACGTTGATCCTGCGCCACATCGTGCAACGCGAGGACGTCGTGCGCATCGCCGAGAAGATCGTGCGCGCGATGGAAGCGCCGCTGCAACTCGCCGGCGGACTCGAGCTGAGCATGACCGCTTCGCTCGGGCTGAGCTTCTATCCCGACGACGCGACCGACGCCGAACGCTTGCTCAAGCACGCCGACGTCGCGATGTATTCCGCCAAGGGCATGGGTCGCAACAACTTCCAGGCCTACGTCGCGGTGCCCGAGGAGTCGCACCAGCAGCGCCTCGCACTCGAGGCGAAGCTGCGCCAGGCCGAGCGAAACGGCGAACTGCGCGTGTTCTACCAGCCCCAGCTCGACGGCCAGACCGAGGACATCGTCGGCATGGAGGCGCTGATCCGCTGGGAGCATCCCGAACTCGGCATGATCAGCCCCGGGTTCTTCATCCCGCTCGCCGAGGAATCGGGCCTGATCATTTCGATCGGCGAATGGATCCTGCGCGCCGCTTGCCGCGACACGCGGCGCTGGCAGGCGCAGTACGGCTTGCCGCTGCGCATCGGTGTCAACCTGTCGCCGCTGCAGCTGCGCCAGCCCAACCTCGTGCAGGTCGTCGCCGAAGTGCTGCGCGAAACCGGCCTCGATCCGCACCTGCTCGATCTCGAGGTGACCGAAAGCATCAACGTGAAATCGATCCCGAACCTGCTCGAAACGCTGCACGGATTGCGCGGCCTCGGCTGCGGCATCTCGATCGACGACTTCGGCACCGGCCAGTCCTCGCTCGACTACATCAAGCGCTTCCCGGCAGACCGGATCAAGATCGACCAGGCCTTCGTGCGCAACATCGGCGTCGACCCCGACGACGAGGCGATCGTGCGCGCGACGATCTCGATGGCGCACAATCTCAACCGCGAGGTCGTTGCCGAAGGCGTCGAGATCGAGCAGCATCTGGATTTCCTCCGCGCCGAAGGGTGCGAGGTGCTGCAGGGCTTCCTGTTCTGCCGGCCGCTGCCCGCGGCCAGCTTCGAAGCCCTGCTGCAGGAGCGCGCCCGGTTGCTCGGGCGGGTCCCCGTGCCGACCGCGCGCGCCTGACGGTCGTCGCGCAGGCGGAACTATTCGCGCCGGACGCGGTCGAGGCTGTCATGCCCGAACGCGCCGGCAAACAGGGAGAATGGCCCGGATGGGCGAAAGCGACTTGGATCAGGCGCTGGTCGAACGCGTCCAGAATGGCGACAAACGCGCTTTCGACCTCCTGGTCAGGAAGTACCAGCACAAGCTGGTCAGCGTCATTTCGCGCTACGTCAACGACTGGAGCGAGTGCCAGGACGTGGCCCAGGAGGCGTTCGTCCGTGCATACCGCGCGATCGGCTCGTTCCGCGGGGAGGCCCAGTTCTATACCTGGATCTACCGCATTGCGATCAATACCGCCAAGAACTGGCTCGTCTCGCAGGGACGGCGTCCGCCGACCGAGGATGTGGCCGTCGAGGACGCGGTGCAGTTCGACGGCGCGGCGCGCCTGCACGAGTCGGCAACGCCCGAACGCGAACTCATGCGCCAGGAAATTGAACGAACCGTGTTCGCGACGGTCGAAAGGTTGCCGGAAGAACTCCGGACGGCGATCACCCTGCGGGAGGTCGACGGCTTGAGCTACGAGGAGATCGCGGACGCGATGAATTGCCCGATCGGCACCGTGAGGTCGCGCATCTTCCGCGCCCGCGAAGCGATCGACGAACAATTGCGTCCGTTGTTGTCGGAGGAGAACAGAACCTCATGAACGAACACATCGACGAACAACTCTCGGCCCTGATGGACGGCGAACTCGAGCGCGACCAGACGCGCTTCCTGCTGCGTCGGGTTGCGACCGACCAGGCACTGCCCCTGCGCTGGGAGCGCTACCACGTCGCGCGGCAGACGCTGCGCCGGCAGGAAATCGTGCCCCTGCGCGACGGCTTCGCCGATGGGATCATGGCTCGACTCGATGCCGAAGTCGCACTGCGCCGCCATGCGGGCGGTGCGTGGTTCCGCTGGGGCGCGGGTGGCGCGATCGCCGCGTCGGTCGCAGTCGCTGCGCTCGTCCTCACGCGCCCGGCCTCGATCCCGGGCGATGCGCCTCCGGCCGTCGCCGCCACGCGCCCGGCCTCGCCCGGCCCGACGATCGCGGCGGCGCCGGCAGCCGCGAGTTCCTCGCCCGCAGTCGGCGCATTTCCCGACGTCCGCCCGCCGTTGCTCGTGCCCAGCGGTCCCGCGGAGGCATCGCCGGTGAGTTTCGGCAGCGAGGGTGGCCAGGTCGTCGTGCTCGATCCGCGCCTGCAGTCGTATCTCGTGCGCCATTATCAGTCGGCCGGCGCGACCGGTACGTCGGGCTTCGTGCCGTACGTCCTGCTCGCGACGCCGCAGAATCCGGGCGAAGCCGCGCAGGCGGGCCAACCAGGTGCGCGGAACCGCTGAGTGGCCGCTGCGGCGGCACGGTGCGCGGTCCGCGCGGCGCGCGCTCCACGCGTGACCATCGCGTCGTTTCGGCTGCTGCTCTGCCTTGCGGGCGGCATCTTCGCTGCCGAGGCGGGCGCCGCCGAGCAGGCCGCTGCGGAGGCGCTCGCACGCATGCACGGTGCGATTCGCCAGCTCGATTACCAGGGTTCGTTCGTCTATTCGCGCGGTGCCGAGGTCGATGCGCTGCGCATTTTCCACGCGGGTGGGGCGATCGAACGCGAACGGCTGGTCGGCCTGAACGGCGCGCCCAGCGAAGTCGTGCGGGATGGCGCGACCGTGACCTGCCTGCAGGGAGGCACGACGACGTCGGCATTCCGCGGCACGGACGCACGCCTGTTGCCGCTGCTGCCGACGCCGCGGGGCGTCGCCGCGGGAAACCTCTACGCGGTCACCGCGGCCGGGATCGATCGCGTCGCGGGCTACCGTGCGCATCGCATCGACGTCGTGCCGCGCGACGGCTATCGTTACGGATATCGCCTGTGGCTCGAGGATGCGAGCGGGCTGCCGCTGCGCTCGGCGGTCGTCGACGCGAATCACCGGACGCTCGAAGAGTACATGTTCGTCACGCTCGACATCGGCGCGAAGCCGCGCGACGCCGACCTCGCCGCCAGTGCCGCGACCGCGGGCGCGCCGCCTGCGCAGGAGCCCGCGACCGGCACCGCACGCTGGCGCGTCGCCGACCCGCCGCCGGGCTTCGTGCTCGGGCGTACGCACGCATCGGCCGACGGCGTCGAACACCAGTTGTACAGCGACGGCCTCGCGAACGTGTCGATCTACATCGAACCGCACGCCGGCAACGAGCGCGCGGACCAGCGTCTCAGGCGCGGCATGCTCGGCATCTATTCGCATACGTCGGGCGGCACGCGCTTCACCGCGATCGGCGACGTGCCGCGCGCGACCCTGGAGCGCATGGTGGGTTCGCTGAAGCCGGCGCCAGGGCGCTGAAGCGGCACTGAAACGCGCACGGTCGCAGCGGAACTTTGCGGCGCCGGGCGCGTCAATAGCGGCAAATCGGCCAGCGGCCGTTCGGTCGCGCCGGAAACCGGATCCCCCAGGAGGCTAGTGACACCATGACGACGACTTCAAGGAACGAACGGCGCTCTCTCGCGCGCTGGGCGGCGGCGCCGCTGCTCGTGTTCGCGCTCGCCGCGAACGTGCCCGCGGCGGACCTGCCCGACTTCTCCCCGCTGGTCGAACGCTACGGCCCGGCGGTGGTGAACGTGCAGGCGAGCGGCAATCCCGACGCACAGGCGCAGGACGCGATCGACCAGCAGGATGTACCGGAGATCTTCCGGCGCTTCTTCGGCCCGATGCCGCAGCCGCGCGAGCGCGGCATGCGCGTGTCGATGGGTTCGGGCTTCATCATCTCGCCCGATGGGTACGTGCTGACGAACAACCATGTCGTCGACGGCGCGGACGAGGTCACGGTGCGGCTGTCCGATCGGCGCGAACTCGACGCGAAGGTGGTCGGCACGGACGCGCAGTACGACATCGCGCTGCTCAAGCTCAACGCGACCAACCTGCCGGTGGTGAGCCTCGGCGATTCGAAGATCGTCAAGGCCGGGCAATGGGTCGTCGCGATCGGTTCGCCGTTCGGTTTCGACCACTCCGTCACCGCCGGCATCGTCAGCGCCGTCGGTCGCAACTTCGGCGGCGCCGACCAGCAATACGTGCCATTCATCCAGACCGACGTCCCGATCAACCGTGGCAACTCGGGCGGCCCTCTGTTCAATCTCGACGGCCAGGTGGTCGGGATCAACTCGCAGATATTCTCGAATACCGGCGGGTTCATGGGCGTGTCGTTCGCGATCCCGATCGACATCGCGATGAACGCGGTCGAGCAGATCAAGGCGACCGGTCGGGTCAGCCGCGGCATGATCGGCGTGCAGATCCAGAATGTCGATCGCGAGCAGGCGAAGGCGCTCGGCCTCCCGCGCAGCGGCGGCGCGCTCGTCAACAAGGTCACGCCCGGCAGCGCGGCCGACAAGGCCGGCGTCCAGGTCGGCGACGTGATCCTCGGCTTCGGCGGTCACGAGATCGCGATGTCGGTGGACCTGCCGCCGCTCGTCGGCTCGAGCAAGCCCGGCAGCAAGGCGGACCTGTCGGTCTGGCGCGAAGGCAAGACCCTGACGATACCCGTGACGGTCGGCGAACTGCCGGCGGACAAGGATGCACTGGCGGGCGTGCGCGGTGCCGCGCCCGCGACCGTCGCCGGGAATCCGCTCGGCATCGTCGTCGAGGACCTGACCGCCGACCAGCGCAAGCAACTCGGCATCACGGACGGGCAGGGCGTCGTCGTCACCCGCATCACGGGCAATGCCGCCCGCCGTGCGGCGCTGGCGCCCGGCGACGTGATCCTCATGGTCGGTCGAAAGCCCGTGAAGTCGGTCGCCGACTTCAACGCCGACCTCAAGGAGGCCAAGCCGGGCGAGTCGGTGATGCTGCTCGTGCGCCGCGACGAGCAGACGCAGTTCCTCGCTCTCACCGTGCCGCCGGCCGGCAAAGGCTGAGCCGGCGCTGGTCGGTCGACGACGGACGGGGCCGCATCGGCCCCGTCCGCATGCCGGGCGAGCGTATCGCGACGCGGGACGCGGACGGCGATTTTCTGCGATAATCCGGCGCTTGTGCCGATCGCTCGCCCGCAGCCGCATTCCGAATGCAACATATCCGCAATTTCTCGATCATCGCCCACGTCGACCACGGCAAGTCCACGCTCGCCGATCGCATCATCCAGCTCTGCGGAGGCTTGAGCGAGCGCGAGATGGAAGCGCAGGTGCTCGACAACAACCCGATCGAGCGCGAGCGCGGCATCACGATCAAGGCTCAGTCCGTCTCGCTGCCGTACACCGCGAAGGACGGCAACACCTACCAGCTCAACTTCATCGACACCCCGGGGCACGTCGACTTCAGCTACGAGGTCAGCCGCTCGCTCGCCGCGTGCGAGGGGGCATTGCTCGTCGTCGACGCGGCGCAGGGCGTCGAGGCGCAGTCGGTCGCCAACTGCTACACCGCGGTCGAGATGGGGCTCGAAGTCGTGCCCGTGCTCAACAAGATCGACCTGCCGACCGCCGACATCGAGAAGGTGAAGGAGGAGATCGAGGCGGTCATCGGCATCGACGCGACCGACGCGATCGCGATCAGCGCGAAGACCGGCCTCAATGTCGGCGACGTGCTCGAGGCGATCGTCGCGCGCATTCCGGCGCCGAAACCGCTCGACACCGACCGGCTGCAGGCGCTCATCATCGATTCCTGGTTCGACAACTACCTCGGCGTGGTTTCTCTCGTGCGCGTGATGCAGGGCGAGATCCGCCCCGGCGACAAGCTGCTCGTGATGTCGACCGGGCGCAGCCACGAAGTCGACCATGTCGGCGTGTTCACGCCCAAGCGCCTCGTCAAGGATGCGCTGCGCGCGGGCGAAGTGGGTTGGGTCACGGCGTCGATCAAGGACGTGCACGGCGCGCCCGTCGGCGACACCCTCACCCAGGCCGGCAAGCCGGCCGGCAAGCCGTTGCCCGGCTTCCGCGAGATGCAGCCGCGCGTGTTCGCCGGCCTGTTCCCGACCGCGGCGGACGATTATCCGAAGCTGCGCGAGGCGCTCGAGAAGCTCAAGCTCAACGACGCGGCCTTGCGCTTCGAACCGGAAAACTCCGAGGCGATGGGCTTCGGCTTCCGCTGCGGCTTCCTCGGCCTGCTGCACATGGAGATCATCCAGGAGCGGCTGGAACGCGAGTACGACCTCGACCTCGTGACGACCGCGCCGACGGTGATCTACGAGGTGCTGAAGACCGACGGCTCGATCCTGTCGTTGGACAACCCCGCGAAGCTGCCGGCGACGCAGTACGTGGAGGAGATCCGCGAGCCGATCATCGTCGCCAACATCCTCACGCCACCCGACCACATCGGCAACGTGATCAAGCTGTGCGAGGAAAAGCGCGGCGTGCAGCGCTCGATCCATTACATGGCGAGCCAGGTGCAGATCAGCTACGAGTTGCCGCTGGCGGAAGTCGTGCTCGACTTCTTCGACAAGCTCAAGTCGGTCTCGCGCGGTTACGCCTCGATGGAGTACCACTTCGAGCGGTTCCAGGCCGGCCCGCTCGTGCGCGTCGACGTGCTCATCAACGGCGACCGCGTCGACGCGCTGAGCCTGATCCTGCACCGCTCGAGCGCCGACCGGCGCGGCCGGGATCTGGTCGAGAAGATGAAGGAACTGATCCCGCGCCAGCAGTTCGACGTCGCGATCCAGGCGGCCATCGGCGCGCAGGTCATCGCGCGGTCGACGGTGAAGGCGCTGCGCAAGAACGTCCTCGCCAAGTGCTACGGCGGCGACGTCTCGCGCAAGCGCAAGCTCCTGGAGAAGCAGAAGGAAGGCAAGAAGCGCATGAAGCAGGTCGGCAGCGTGGAGATCCCGCAGGAAGCCTTCCTCGCCGTGTTGCAGATGGACAAATAGAAACGTCGGGACTCAGGATTCGGCATTCCGGATGTCCGGCAGGGCTCGCCCTGTCGGATCCCGAAATCCCGGCGCCCGGATCCCGGCTCCGAAGGAGCTCCGGATGGATTTCGATTTCGCGTTGCTGCTCGTCGTGTTGACCGCGGTCACCGGCGTCGTCTGGCTGTTCGACTGGCTGCTGCTCGCGCGGCGCCGTGCCCACCGCGCCGATACCATCAAGGCGATGACCGCGTTGACGGAGGAGGAGCGCGAGGCGCGCGCGCGCACCGCGCTGCAGGAATCGGTGCCGGTCGAGTACGCGCGATCGTTCTTTCCGGTACTGCTGGTGATCCTGCTGTTCCGCTCGTTCATCGCCGAACCGTTCAAGATCCCGTCCGGTTCGATGATGCCGACGTTGCTGGTCGGCGACTTCATCCTCGTGAACAAGTTCGCGTACGGCTTGCGCCTGCCGGTGTTGAATACGAAGATCCTCGACGTCGGCGAGCCCAAGCGCGGCGACGTGTTCGTGTTCCGCTATCCGCAGAACCCGAAGGAGGACTACATCAAGCGCGTGATCGGCCTCCCGGGCGACGAAATCACCTACCGGAACAAGATCCTGTACGTGAACGGCAAGGCGGTGGAGGAAACGGGTCTCGGTGCCTATACCGGGCCGGCCGAGCCGGGTCACCGCATGGACGGCGCGCAGGTCAAGCGCGAGAATCTCGACGGCATCGAGCATCGCATCCTCGAGCTGCCGCAGGCGTGGGGCGCCAAGGAAGGGAGCTGGACCGTTCCCTCTGGACACTTCTTCGCAATGGGCGACAATCGCGACAACAGCGCCGACAGCCGCTTCTGGGGATTCGTTCCGGAGGAGAACCTCGTCGGCAAGGCGTTCGTGATCTGGATGAACTGGGATGGCGGGATCGACTTCAGCCGGATCGGTACGATCATCCACTGAATTTCCACAGGCAGGGGCGGCTTACCGCCGCAGAACGGGGAGGGCGACACATGCGCACGCGTAGGAAGGTCGAAGGCATCACCCTGATCGGGTTCGCTATCCTGCTTCTCGTCGCCGGATTCTTCGCCTACATGGCGATGCGGCTTGTTCCGATGTACGTCGAATACTTCGGCGTCCTGAAGGCGCTGGACCAGTTGCGGCAGGATCCTCGCTCGGCCAACATGGGACTCACCGAAGTGCGCGCCGAATTGTCGCTGAAGTTCAATACGCAGTACGTCGACGAGAACAGCGTGCCGCCACAGGCGATTTCGCTGAAGAAGGAAGCCGGCGCCTCTACCGTACGCGTGAACTACGAGAAGCGCGTGCCGTTCATCTACAACATCGACCTGGTCGGGACATTCGACAAGTCGGTCAATCTGTCCGGCGCCGGTGGTGAGTGAACGAAGGCGTCCTCGGACATCGGTTCGCCGACGCCGACCTGTTGCGGCGTGCCTTGACGCATCGCAGCGCAGGGCACGAGAACAATGAGCGACTCGAGTTCCTCGGCGATGCTCTGCTCAACCTGTTCGTCGCCGAACTCGTCTACGAACTGCACCCGCGCGCGACCGAGGGCGAGATGACGCGGTTGCGTGCCGCGCTCGTCAATGGCGCCGCCCTGGCCGAGATGGCGCGCGTCGAGGAACTCGGCGACCGTCTCAATCTGGGCCCAGGCGAGCTCAAGAGCGGCGGCTTCCGGCGCGACTCGATCCTCGCCGATGCGCTCGAGGCGGTCGTGGCAGCGATCTATCTCGACGCCGGCTGGCACGCCTGTCGCGACCACGTCCGCCGCCTCTTCGCGGCGCGCGTCCAAGCCGGCGCGCACACGCCGAAGGACGCCAAGACGCGGTTGCAGGAATTCCTGCAGGCGCGCAACCTGCCGCTCCCGACGTACGATCTCGTCGCCGCGCACGGTGACGACCATGCGCGCGTGTTCGAAGTCGGCTGCGCGGTACCGACGCTGTCGATCCGTACCAGCGGGACCGCGTCCAGCCGCCGCGCCGCGGAACAGATCGCGGCCGACGACGCGTTGAAGCTCGCCCAATCGAGGATCGATCATGAAACCTGACGTGTCCGTACACCGGTTCGGGCGCGTCGCACTGATCGGACGGCCGAACGTCGGCAAGTCGACGCTGCTCAACGCGATCCTCGGCACCAAGCTCAGCATCGTCACGCCGAAGCCGCAGACCACGCGCCACCGCATCCTGGGCGTCGAGACGCGCCCGGATGCGCAAATCGTGTTCATCGACACGCCGGGCCTCCATCACGGTGGCAAGCGCGCGTTGAACAGGCAGCTCAATCGCGTCGCGCGCCAGGTGCCCGAGGAAGCCGATCTGCTCGTGCACGTGATCGACGGCGTGCGCTGGCGCGAAGAGGACGAGGCGGTCTGGCAACTCGTCGCGAAGCAGAAGTCGCCCTGCCTGCTCGTCGTCAACAAGGTCGACAAGCTCGCCGACAAGAAGGCGTTGCTCCCGTTCGCAGCGGAGGTCACGCGCGATCGCCCCTACGCGGCGGTGCATTTCCTCGCGGCGCGCCGCGGCGACGGCGTACCCGCCTTGCTCGACGAGATCGTCGCCCTGTTGCCGGAGGGGCCCGCGCAGTTTCCCGCGGATGAGTTCACCGACCGCAGCGAACGCTTCCTTGCCGCCGAACTCGTGCGCGAGCAGCTCATGCTTCAGCTCGCGGCCGAGCTGCCGTACGCGGCTGCGGTCGAGATCGAACGGTTCGAGGATACGCCGGAACTGGCGCGCATCGGCGCGGTCATCTGGGTCGAGCGGGAAGGCCAGAAGGGAATCGTCATCGGCGCCGGTGGAGCCCAGCTGAAGAAGATCGGCAGTGCCGCACGGCGGGCGATGGAGCGCGTCTTCGATCGCAAGGTGTTCCTCGAGCTGTGGGTACGCGTGCGCGAGTCGTGGAGCGACGACGCCGCTGCGCTCAAGCAGTTCGGCTACAGCGAGTAGCCGCCACCATCGCGGATGCGCGTCGAGCAGCAACCCGGCTACATCCTGCACGCGCGACCTTATCGCGAGACGTCGCTGCTGCTCGATGTGTTCTGTCGCGATCACGGGCGCGTCGGCCTGGTGGCCCGTGGCGTGCGCCGCGAGCGCAGTCGGATTCCGCGCGGCGTACTGCAGCCGATGCAGCCACTGCTGCTCGACTGGGTCTCCCGCGGCGAGCTCGGAACGCTGGTCGCGGCCGACGTCGCCAGCGCGCCGTTCGCGCTCGCAGGCGACCGCCTGCTCGCGGCGATGTACCTGAACGAGCTCGTGCTGCGTCTGTGTGCGCGCAACGACGCGCATCCGCTCGCGTTCGGCGCGTATGCCCAGTGCCTCGACAGGCTCGCGGGAATGGACCCGCCCGGTTGGACCCTGCGCCGCTTCGAACGCGAACTGCTGTCCGACCTCGGCTATGCGCTCGTGCTCGACCGCGACGCGTCCGGTCATGCGCTCGCGCCGCAGCAGGACTATGCGTACGACCCGGAAGCGGGCGCGCGCGTCGCCGCCGGCGACAGTCGCCTGCCGCCGGTGTCCGGGGCGGCGCTGCTTGCGTTCGGCACCGATGTCATGCCCGATTCCGCCCAGCAGTTGCAGTTGCGTCGACTCATGCGAAGCGTCATCCGCCATCACCTCGGCGGCGAGCTCAACGCGTGGACATGGGGGCGTTCCGTGCTTCCCGCGTCGCCGGGCTCAGGCTGACAGGCGGCGGCGCGCACCTTCGCAGGTCGCGAGGAACTGCGCGACGCCTTGCTCGGGCCACGGCGCCTGGTCGAGGAGGCGACGCAGGCGCGATGCGGCAGCGACCAGCGCGGGTACGCCGCAGAAGCCTGCCGATGCGTCCAGACGATGCAGGCGGTCGCGCAGCGAGGCGCGATCGCCGCGCGCGGCGAAGGCCTCGATCTCGTCCGGCAGCGCGTCGAGTTCGGCGATGAACAGGCCGCGAAGGGCGCTCACGATCTGCCTGTCGCCGCCTGCGGCGCGTAGCGCTTGCTCGTCGTCGAGCGCGTCGGCGTCGGTGGACCGGGCATGCGCACTGTCGACATACGCGCCGTCGACACATGCGCCGTCGACATATGCGCCGTCGACATATGCGCCGTCGCGCGCGGAGCCCTCGGCGACGGCGGCGGGCGCGGGCGCCGCGGCGAAGGCGACACCGGCGGGCAGGTGGCTGGCGACTGCGTCACGCAGCGCGTCGACGCTCAGCGGTTTCGTCAGCACCGCGATGAAACCTCGTGCGCGCAAGGCTGCGGCACTCGCAGCACCGTCGTCGGCCGTCGTAGCGAGTGCCGTCGCCCACTGCGATGCTCCCTGCGAGCGGATGCGCTCGAGCGCCGACGCGCCGTCGAGCCCGGGCATGCGCGCATCGAGCAGCAGCAGGTCGTACGCGGTCGCTGCGGCCAGCCGCACTGCAGCGAGGCCGTCGATCGCTTCGCCGACTTCGGCGCCCGCTCCGACGAGCGCATCGGCGAGGAAGCGCAAGCTGAGCGGATTGTCGTCGGCGACGAGGATGCGCGGCGCAGTCATGGTTGGTACGGACTGATGCTTCGGCGATGAGGCAGAATGGACGGCGATGCGCCGCCCGTCAACGCAGATCACCTTGCTGTCGCTGCTCGCCGTCGCGCTCGCGCCGGCCGCGGGTGCGCGCAGCCTTTCGATCGACGCCGCGCGCGTCGCCAATGCGTACGTCGACGCGCGGGGAGTCCATCTGCGCCTCGCGCCGGTGCCGGGCGGTGCGCTGGCCCTGGTCGTCGACGCGCTGAGCAGCGCGACGCTCGGGCTCGAAGGGCGCCTCGAGTGGTCGTGCACGCTGCGGCGCGCCGAGGACGATGCGCTGGCCTGCGCCGGTCCCGTCGTCCTGCAATCCGGCCGCGACACGGCGAGTGCCGGACTTCGCGTGCGCGCGACCGCCGAGCGGTTCGAGCTCGAGCTCGAGCAGGGTGAGCGCAGCGTCGCGATCGAGCTGCCGTTGGCAGGCGACGGCGCCGCGCTCGCGCGCGCGCGGCGCGTTCCTGCGACGTGGCTGAAGGCTCCGCTCGCGATGGTCTGGAAGGGCGGCGACGTGAGGGAGGGCATCTTCGACGCGCAGGCCGAGTGGCGCCACGACGGCGAAGTCGAGGCAGCGTACGTGGCCGACCGGGTGACCCTCGGCACGTTCGACGGCAGCTTCGCGGTCGACGGGATCGCCGTCCGCGGCACGTTGGCGACGAGCACGACCGCGCAGGCGCGCAATGTGAAGTCCGACATGCAGATCGGCGGCGGCACCCTGCAGGCGGGCAGCCTCCGCTTCGCATTCCCCGATGCGCCTGTCGCCGTCGGGTTCGACGCGCGCATCGTCGACGACGGCCCGTGGGTCGTGGAACGCTTCGCCTGGCGCGACCCGGGCGCGCTCGAGTTCGACGCACATGGCGAGTTCGAGCCGGCTGCGACCGTGCCATTGCGTGCGCTGTCGGTGACCGCTGCGCGCGTGGTGTTCCCCGCGGCGACGCGGCGTTACGCAGGCGATGTACTGGCTGCCCACGGCGTCGGCGGCCTCGCTCTCGACGGCAGCGTCACGGGCCGCGTGGAGGTGGACCGGGATGGATTGCGGCACCTGGCGATGGCCACCGACGGCCTGAGCCTGCGCGACCCGGCCCGAACGATCGCGGTCGACGGGCTCAGCGGTGGCTTCGACTGGACCGCACGTGGCGAAGGCGTGCCGACGGCCCTGGCCTGGCGCAAGGCGAGCATCGGCGGCGTCGCGATCGGCCCGACCCGAGCGACCTGGCAAGCGCGCGATGGCGCGCTCGAACTGCGCGGCGCGCTGCGCGCGGCCCTGCTCGGTGGCCACATCACCCTCGAGCGGACCGCGCTGCGTCCGTTTGCTTCCGCCGGCGAACGCGTGCGCACGCGCTTCGCACTGCGCGACCTCGGTTTCGAGCGCGCGGACGGCGCCGTGGCTGCCGCGCACGTCGCCGCCGAGGGCACGGTGCGCGTCGACGTCGACGCGGACGTTCCGCGCATCCGCGTCGACGCGCGCATACGTGGCGGCGAGGCGCTCGTCGATGCGTTCTACCTGAAGTTTCCGGTGACGCCGGTCTCGCTCGCAGCCGATCTCGTCGTTGCCGCGGACCGCTGGCGACTCGAACGATTCGACTGGAACGATCCGGACGTGCTCGCCTTCGCCGCGAGTGGCGAATTCGCGCCGCATGCCGTCCCACCTGTGCAGGCCGCGCGGATCGAACTGCACGACGCGCGGCTCGCGCCGGCGCTGCAACGCTACGCGCGAAGCTGGCTCGCGACGCGTGGCTACGCTGAGCTCGCGGCGAGCGGGCGCGTCGAAGGCCGACTCGAACTCGATCGGGGCAAGCCGCGGCAGTTCGCCTTCGGTGCGCACGACGTATCGATCCGCGACGGTGGCGGGCGCTTCGCCGTCGACGGCCTCGACGGTGCGGTCGATTGGGCGCTCTCGGCGGATCGGCCGGCGACGACGTTCGGGTGGCGTTCGTTCGACGTGTTCCGCCTTCCGTTCGGGGCGGCGCGGGCGGAACTCGTCTCGCGCGACGGCACGATCGCGCTCGCAAGACCGCTCGCGGTCGACGTGCTCGGCGGCCAGATGCGCATCGAGCGCTTCACGGCGCAGCCGCGCTCGGCGCGCGGCGAACGCTATGCGGGCTCGTTCGCGCTCGGCGGCATCGACATGGCGCACCTGTCGGACCTGTTCGGCTGGCCGAGGTTTCCGGGCAAGCTCTCGGGCGGCATTCCCGAGATCGAGTTCGTCGGCGATCGCGTCGAGTTCCGCGGCGGCCTCGACCTCTACGCGTTCGATGGCCATCTCGGCATCAGCGGCCTCGCGCTCGAACGCCCGTTCGGCGTCGCGCCGTCGCTGTCGGCCGATGCGCATTTCGAGAACCTCGACCTCGAGCAGGTCACCAGCGCGTTCTCGTTCGGCGGCATGAGCGGGCGCCTCTTCGGCACGATCGGCGGCGTGCGCCTCGTCGATTGGAGTCCGGTCGCGTTCGACGCATGGTTGCGCACGGACGGCGGAGGGCGCATGAGTTACAAGGCGGTCGACGACCTCACCGCGCTCGGTGGGGGCGGCGGACTGTCGTCGAACCTGCAGACGATGGCGTTGAAGATCTTCGACACGTTCGGTTACCGCCGACTCGGCATCCGCTGCATCCTGCGCGACGACGTGTGTTCGATGGGCGGCATCGAGCCGATCCCGCCCGCGATCGTCGCCGGCGCGGAGTCGTCGAGCGCAGGCTACACTATCGTCGAAGGATCGGGCCTGCCGCGCATCATGATCGTCGGTCACCGCCGGCGCGTGGATTGGCCCACGCTCGTGCGGCGTCTCGTCGAGGCGACGCGCGGCAGCGGGCCGGTCATCGAGTGACCACGGGCGTCCATACACACGGGAGACCTATCGATGCGCCACCTCCTCAGCGGTTCCGTCCTCGCCGCCGCGCTCGTCCTGCCGGCTGCGTGCGTCACCATCAACGTCTATTTCCCCGAAGCCGCCGCGCAGAAGGCGGCCGAGCAATTCGTCGACAAGGTGATCGGACCGGCGGTCGAGCCGTCGCAGCCGCCGGCCGAGCCGCCGCCGGGCCGCTCGCCGGCCGCGATGCTGCTCGATCTCGTCGTCCCGAGCGCCCACGCGCAAGGCGCGGACATCACGATCCAGACGCCGCAGATCCAGGCGATCCAGGCACGCATGCGCCAGCGGTTCAGCACGACGCTCGCGAAATACTGCGCGAGTGGAGCGGTCGGCTTCACGCGTGACGGCCTCGTCGCGGTGCGCGACGCCGCGAGCGTGCCGCTCGCCGAGCGCGCCGCGGTCAACGCGGCGGTCGCCGACGAGAACCGCGACCGCCAGGCCGTTTATCGCGAGATCGCGCTCGCCAATGGCCATGCCGAATGGGAGGGCCAGATCCGCGACACGTTCGCGAGGCAATGGATCCAGCAGGCGCGTCCGGGCTGGTATTATCAGGATCCTTCCGGCGCGTGGAAGCAGAAGTAGCCACTCGCATCGGCCTGCCGCATACCTGTGCGCCCGCCTAGAACGGCGGGCGCTTCGTTTGGACCCCATGCAGAACCCCGAAGTCGACATCATCGATCTCTCCCACGACGGACGCGGCGTCGCGCGCATCGACGGCAAGACCGTGTTCGTCGCGGGCGCGCTGCCCGGCGAGCGCGTGCGACTCGGGCGGGTGCAGCGGCACCGCAACTTCGACGAGGCGAGCGCCGAGGAGATCCTCGTGCGTTCGCCGCAGCGGATCGAGCCGCGCTGCGCGCACTTCGGTACCTGCAGCGGCTGCAGCCTGCAACACCTTTCTCCCGAGGCGCAAATCGCCGCCAAACAGCATGTGCTGGCCGAGAATTTCGAGCGCATCGGCAAGGTGGTTCCCGGGCGCTGGCTCGATCCGCTCGGCGGGGAGCCGTGGGGTTATCGGCGCAAGGGCCGCCTGTCGGTCAAGTGGGTCGCGAAGAAGGACAAGGCGCTGGTCGGTTTCCGCGAGGTCAACCCGCGCTTCGTCGCCGATCTCGCGCGCTGCCACACGCTGTTGCCCGAAGTGGGCGAGCGCCTGGCCGATCTCGGTGCGCTCGTCGGCGCGCTCGAGGCGCGCGCCGAGATCGCGCAGATCGAGATCGCGGCCGGCGACGAGACGGTCGCGCTGACGTTCCGCAATTTGCGCCCGCTTTCGGAGGGCGATCGTGCCGCATTGGTCGCGTTCGGCCAGCGCCACGGCCTCGCGATCCTGCTCCAGCCGGGAGGTCCCGACAGCGTGGCGCCGTTGTGGCCTGACGACGTATCGCTGTCGTTCCGCATCCCGGCCTCGGACATCGACATCGCGTTCCGCCCGCTCGATTTCATCCAGGTCAACGCGGGCATGAACCAGCGCATGATCGCGCGTGCGCTCGAGCTGCTCGACCTGGCGCGGGGCGACCGCGTGCTCGACCTCTTCTGCGGCCTCGGCAACTTCACGTTGCCGATCGCGCGCGTCGCCGGCGACGTCGTCGGCGTCGAGGGGGAGGCCGCGCTCGTCGCGCGTTCGCGCGAGAATGCCGTGCGCAACGGCATCGCGAATGCGCAGTTCCATGCCGCCGACCTCGCCGCCGACCAGCGCGGCACCGCGTGGGCGCAGGCGGGCTACGACAAGCTGCTGCTGGACCCGCCGCGCTCGGGCGCCGCGGCGGTGCTCGATTACCTGCCGCGCAAGGGTACCGACCGCGTCGTCTACGTGTCCTGCCATCCGGGTTCGCTCGCACGCGATGCCGGCACGCTCGTCACGCAACACGGCTTTCGCCTCGTTGCCGCAGGCGTGATGGACATGTTCCCGCACACTGCCCATGTCGAGTCGATCGCGCTGTTCGAGCGTTGAGTCGGCTGGAAGCGAAGAGCAACCGCTTTCGACACGAAGGACACGAAGAAGAGCGGGAAGGAAGATTTGTTTGCTTCTCTTCGTGTCCTTCGTGTTTCAATCTCTATTCTTCGGCCTTGAACCCATGGCGATCGAAATCGAACGGAAGTTCCTCGTCGTCGGCGACGCGTGGCGCGCCGGTGTCTCGCGCAGCGAGCCGATGCAGCAGGGTTATCTCGCCGGGCCGCCGGCCGCGCGCTGCTCGGTGCGCGTGCGCGTGGCCGGCGAGCGCGCGTTCCTCAACATCAAGTCGGCCACCGGCGGCGTGCAGCGCGACGAATACGAGTACGCGATTCCCGGCGACGACGCGCGGCGCATGCTCGCGACGCTCGCGGGCGACAAGGTCGAGAAGGTGCGCCATCACGTCGTCGTCGACGGCTCGCTGTTCGAGATCGACGAATTCGGCGGCGCAAACGCAGGGCTGGTCGTGGCCGAGGTCGAGCTCGAGGCAGCAGACGCGCCATTCCCGCGGCCGGGATGGCTCGGCCGCGAGGTGAGCCACCTCGAGCGCTACTACAACGTCCGGCTTGCAGAGCGCCCCTACGGTGTCTGGAGTGCCGCCGAACGCAACGCCGACGACGCGGCCTGATACGATCCACGCCATGCTCATCATCGGACTTCCCGGCAAGACCCTCACCGACGCCGACCGACGCCAGCTCGCGGCGCCGCAGGTCAGCGGCGTGATCCTGTTCTCGCGCAACTTCGCCAGCCGCGACCAGGTCGTCGACCTCATCGACGACATCCGCGTCCAGCGCCCCGAGCCGTTCCTCGTCTGCGTCGACCAGGAAGGCGGTCCCGTGCAACGGTTTCGCGATGGATTCACGCCCCTGCCGGCGCTCGCGCGCATCGGCGAGTTGTACGGACGCGACGCGCAGGCGGCGATCCGCGCCGCCGAAGAGCACGCCTGGGTCATGGCGAGCGAAATGCGCGCGATCGGCGTCGACCTCAGTTTCGCGCCCGTGGTCGATCTCGCGCGCGGCAATCGCGCGGTCGGCGAACGCGCGTTTCACGCCGACCCGCAGGTCGCCTCCGAACTCGCGCAGGCCTATCTTCGCGGCATGCGGCTCGCGGGCATGGCGGCGACGATCAAGCATTTTCCCGGCCATGGCACGGTCGCGGAGGACACGCATTTCGACGCGGCGGTCGATCCGCGCCCACTCGAGGATCTGCTCGCGACCGATCTCGTGCCGTTCGCCGATGCGATCGCGAGCGGCGCCGAAGCCGTCATGATGGCGCATGTCACGTATCCCGCGGTCGATGCGCGCGCCGCGGGCTACTCCCGGGTGTGGATCGAGGACGTGCTGCGCGGCGAACTCGGTTTCCGCGGCTGCGTGATCGGCGACGACATCGGGATGGCGGCGGCGGAGCAGGTCGGCAGCATCGCCGCGCGCATCGAGGCGCACCTGCTCGCCGGCTGCGACCTTCTGCTTGCCTGCAGCCCCGCGATCGTCGACGAGGCGATCGCGGCGAGCGCGCACGCGACGCCGTGCGACGCCGAATGCATCGCCGCGTTGCAGGGTGCGGTCGCGCAGACCTGGGAGGCGCTCGCGAGCAACCCGCAACGCGATACCTTCATCGCGCGCCTGGTCGAACTCGACGGCGCCGTACGGGCCACGACATGAGCACTGCCAGCCTCGCCGACGCGCTCGCGCGCGCCGATCTCGTCCACGACCGGGCCACGCTGGCCCTCGCGATCGAACGCGTCGGCCGCGAGATCGACGCCGCGCTCGACGGCAAGCCGGCGGTCTTCCTTACCGTCATGCAGGGCGCGCTCGCATTCGCGGGACAGCTGGCGACCGCGATTCATGCGCCGCTCGCGTTCGACTACGTGCACGCGACGCGTTACCGCGGCGCGACCAGCGGCGGCGCCCTGCTCTGGATCAAGCAGCCGGCCATCGCGCTCGCCGGTGCGACCGTGCTGCTCGTCGACGATATCCTCGACGAAGGCCACACGCTGAAAGCGATCCGCGACTTCTGCCTCGAGCAAGGCGCAGCACGCGTGCTTCTCGTCGTGCTCTGCGAGAAGCGCCACGGGCGTGGCGCCGGCCTGCGCGCCGACTTCGTCGGCGTCGAGGTGCCCGATCGCTACGTGTTCGGCTACGGCATGGACTACCACGAGCAGGGCCGCAATCTCGCGGCGATCTATGCGGTGGACGCATGAGCCGCCATCTCGACCTTGCGCTCATCGGCGGAACCGGTCTGTATCGGTTCGCGGGGCTCGAAGCGTCCGAGCGGCACGCCGTCGATACCCCGTACGGCCACCCCTCCGACAGCGTGGTCGTCGGCCGGCTGGGCGACAAGCGCGTCGCGTTCCTCGCGCGGCACGGTGAATCGCACACGATCCCGCCGCATCGCGTGAACTATCGCGCGAACGTGTGGGCGCTGCATCATCTCGGGGCACGTCGGGTGGTCGGCGTGAACGCGGTCGGCGGCATCCGTGCCGACATGGGGCCGCGCGTACTCGCGCTGCCCGATCAGATCATCGACTACACCAGCGAACGGCTGACGAGCTTCTGCGACGTCGCCGGCGCCGAGGTCAGGCACATCGATTTCAGCGAGCCGTATACGGCCGCATTGCGGCGCGACCTTCTGACGGCCGCGGCGCGCGCCGGCGTCGCGATCGTCGACGGCGGATGCTACGGCGCGACCCAGGGGCCGCGCCTCGAGACGCGCGCCGAGATCGCCCGCATGCGTCGCGACGGCTGCGACCTCGTCGGCATGACGGGCATGCCCGAAGCCGCGCTCGCGCGCGAGCTCGAACTCGAGTACGCGTGCATCGCGCTGGTCGCGAACTGGGCCGCCGGCTGCGGCGACGAGGCCGAGATCAGCCTGCCCGAGATCTTCGCCAACCTCGAGGCCGCAACCGCGCTGGTGCCACGCATCGTGGCTGCGCTGCTCGGCGACTGAAGCCGCAAGCGCGTGATCGACACCGGGGACGCAGTCGCGAGTCCTGCGCCGGCTTGCGCCTGCGGGCCCCGCATTCGCGCATCGCGGGCTTTGCGCGACTTGCGCACTGCCACTTGATTCGGTCCGTTAAGCAATTGTTATACTCGGAGCGCACCTGTGCGTTGCGGCATGGGGAGCGGCAGCGCTGCATGGGGTGCGTTCCAACGAGCGAGAGGCATCGATGCTTACCGGTACGGTGAAGTGGTTCAACGACGCGAAGGGCTTCGGCTTCATCGCGCCCGAGGACGGCGGGGAGGACGTGTTCGTTCACTACTCGGCCATCAACTCGCAGGGCTTTCGCACGCTGCAACAGGGGCAGCGCGTCAACTTCGAGATCGTGCAGGGGCCCAAGGGATCGCAGGCCTCCGGCGTCCAGCCGGTCAAGTAGGGTCGCCGATCGAGCCTCGCGTCACTGGGCTTGGCCGAGTGACGATCGAGCCTTGTGCTAGCGCGTGCACGAGGCGCGCGAATTCGTCGGCGTGCGTGCGCGCGTCGCACAGGCACTCCAGCACGCGACGACGCAACGCGGCCCGCGCGCCACGCAGCGCCGGGACGTCGGCAGCCGCGCGCCGTGCGCACTCGACGTAGCCGGCTGCGTCGGACGCGATCCATTCGATCGCCCCGAGGCGGCGCAGCAGGCTCGCGCTCTGCCGGCCGACGTAGGTGTTCCCCTCGATCGCGACGACGGCGCATCCCATCCACAAGGCGTCGCAACTGGTCGTGCAGCCGGAGAACGGGAACGGATCGAGCGCGATGTCGACGCGGCGGTAGGCGTCGAGGAGATCGCGGTACGGCAACGGTCCGCCGAGTTCGAGCCGGCTCGCATCGACGCCACGCGCGCCGAGGCGCGCGGCGACATGCGCACGCGTGTCCGCTTCGCCGAGATGGCGCGCGCGCAGCACCAGGCGGGAATCGGGACAGCAGAGCAGGATGGCCGCCCACGCATCGAGGACGCCGTCGTTCAACTTGGCGAGCCGGTTGAACGAGGCGAACACGACCGCGCCGTCACCGACCCGCGAGACCTCGATCGCGTCGTGCGGCGGCGTGTAGCAGAACCGGCCCGAGGGCAGGTTGGCGACCGTTTCGCTGAAGTGCGCGTCGGACCCCGGCGGCATGATCCACGGATCGCCCACGAATGCGTCGATGGCGGCGACGCCGGTCGTGTCGAACCAGTCGAGCCAGGTCAGCTGCACGGGGGCTGCACGTCGCGCGATGACCGCCAGGCGATTCGCGGTCGAGTGGCCCGCGAGGTCGACGAGAACGTCCAGCTCGAGCGCGCGCAGGCGCACGAGCAACGCCTCGTCGCCGAGGCCGCTCGCGTCGACGTACGCGTCGCCCTCGCGCAGCAGGGAGTGCGCGAGGCGCCGATCCGTAGCGGCGAGGTCGACGAGCACGTGCTCGTGCCGCTCGCGATCGAACGCACGCAGCAAGCCGCCGAGGAAGGTAGGCACGGGTCCGTCGCCGAAGCGCGGCGACACCCAGCCGATGCGCAGCCGCTGCCCGGGGAGCCTCGCCCGCGCCTCGATCCTGTCGGGACGCGGCAGGAAGCGCCGCGCGAATGCGTTGATCGCTGCCGACATCGCCGGCGCGTCGAGCGCGGGGTCGTAGTGCATGAGCACGAGGTGGCGCGCGGCATGTTCGGCGTCGGCATGCGTGGCGAGCAGGTCTCGGTACGCGGCAAGCCCCGCCTCGACGTCGCCGCGATCGACGAGCGCGGTCGCGGCGATCGCGCGCGGCAGCGGTGCGCGCGGACGCAGCGAGCTCGCATGCGTGCTCCAGCGCAACGCCGCGCTCGGGCAACCGAGCGCATGCAGCGACGCGGCGAGCGCGAGCGCGGCTTCGTAGTCGGACGGGTCGTGGCGCACGACCGCTTCGAGCAACGCGACGCGTTCCCGGCCCGCTCCCGCGTCGGCGAAATCAGCGACCATGGCGTAGAGGGTCGCGCGGTCGGCCAACACAGACGGGTGCGCCGCGATCGCGAGCGCCGCGTCGCGTTCGCCTGCGCGCAGATGGCAACGCGCGAGCAGCTGGCGCAGCGACGCCGCGCGCGGCTGCTCGCGCAGCAGCGCTCGCAGGCGCTCGATCGCGGCGGGCAGTTCGCCGCGATCGGCGAGCGAAACCGCTTCGCGCAGTCGGCGGACGAAGCCGTCGTCGGCCGCGCCCATTCAGGCCGCGAACTGCAGTCGCGCGAGTTCGGCGTAGAGGCCGCCCGCGCGGACCAGTTCCGCATGCGTGCCCTGCGCGACGATGCGTCCGCCGTCCATGACGACGATGCGGTCCGCACGCTGCACGGTCGCGAGGCGATGGGCGATCACGAGTGTCGTGCGGCCGGCTTCGAGGCGCTCGAGCGCCTGCTGGATCAGGTGTTCGGACTGCGCGTCGAGGCTCGATGTGGCTTCGTCGAGCAGCAGCACGGGCGCATCGCGCAGCAGCGCGCGCGCGATCGCGACGCGCTGCTGCTGCCCGCCGGAAAGGCGCACGCCGCGTTCGCCGAGGTACGTCTCGTAGCGCTCGGGCAGCGCCTCGATGAAGTCGTGCGCTTCCGCCGAGCGCGCCGCCGCGACGACGTCGTCGCGACTCGATCCTGCGCGACCGAAGCCGATGTTGTCGGCGGCACTCGCACCGAACAGGACCGGATCCTGCGGCACGAGCGCGCAGCTCCCGCGCAAGTCCGGCAACGCGAGCGCGCGCAGGTCGATGCCGTCCAGCGTGATGCGGCCGCTGCCGGGGTCGTAGAAGCGCAGCAGCAACTGGAACACGGTGGTCTTGCCCGCGCCGGAAGGGCCGACCAGCGCGATTGTCTCGCCCGGCTTCACGTCGAGCGTGAAGTCGTGCAGGGCGGGGCGGTCGGCGCGCGACGGGTAGTGGAACTCGACGTGCTCGAAGCGGATCGCTCCGCGCACGGGGCGCTCGAGGGAGGTGGCCGGCGATGGCGAGACGATGCCGGGGCGAGTGTCGAGCAGGTCGCCGATGCGGCCGAGCGCGCCGGCCGCGCGAAGCACCTGTCCCCAGACTTCGCTGAGGGCGCCGACCGAACCTGCGGCGAATACCGCGTACAGCACGAACTGGCTCAGCACGCCCGGTGCCATCGTGCCCGCCATGACCGCCTTCGCTCCGGCCCACAGCACGAGCGTGATCGCGCCGAACACCAGCAGGATGACCATCGCGGTCAGGCTGCCGGTCATCGCGATGCGCCGGCGCGCGACGTCGAGCGCGCGCTGGATTGCCTGCGCGTAGCGACGCGTTTCCTCCGGCTCGCGCGTGTACGCCTGCACCGTGTGCACCGCGTTGAGCGCCTCGCTCGCGGTCGCCGACGCGTCGGCGATGCGGTCCTGGCTTTCGCGCGACAGCTTCGACACGCGTCGACCGAACACGACGATCGGCAGCACGACCGCAGGGATCACGAGCACCGTGAAACCGGCGAGGCGCGGACTCGTCCATATCATCGCCGCGGCGCCGCCGATCAACGTCACGACGCTGCGCAGCGCGACCGAGAGGGTCGAACCGACCACCGTCTGCACGAGCTCGGTGTCGGCGGCGAGGCGCGACACGAGTTCGCCCGTGCGGGCGCTCTCGTAGAACCCCTGGTCGAGCGTGAGCAAGTGGTCGTACAGGCGCCGGCGCAGGTCCGCCGCGACGCGCTCGCCGAGCAGGGTCACGAAGAAGAAGCGCGCCGCGGTCGCGATCGCGAGCACGGCGGCGACGGCGAACAGGCCGAGGAACGTCGCGTTGATCGCGGCCGCATCCGACTGCGTGAAGCCGTGATCGATCATCACGCGCACGGCCTGGGGCAGGGTCAAGGTCGCCGTCGACGACAACGCGAGGAAGCCGAGCCAGCCCGCGAGCAGCCCGCGGTACGGCGTGAGATACGGCAGGAGCCGCGTCAACGAGCGAAGCTTGCGCGGCGGGTCGGTGGCGGGCTGGTCGGGCATCGGCGCGTCGGAAGCAGCAAGTCGGGTCGAAGTGCGGGCAGCCGTCGCGCGTTCAAGCGCGTTCGAACAGGCCGCGCCCGCGCGTGAGATCGCGCAGCCATGCGGCGAGGGCGTCCATGCGTTCGGCGGGCAATTCCACGTCGAGCTCCACGCCGTCGTTGTCGGCACGTTCCGCGCGCTTGGCGGCGTCGAACTCCCGCAACCGGGCGCGCAGCACCGGCAGCGACGCGTAGTCGCAGCGGATGCGCGCGCGACGAAGGTCGACGATCGGCTGTCGCTCCGCGCGCCGCAGGCACTCGGCGGCACAGCCGCCGTAGGCGCGCGCGAGCCCGCCCACGCCGAGCTTGACACCGCCGTACCAGCGCGTCACGACGACCGCGACACGGTCGAGCGCCTGGCCGTCGATCGCCATGAGGATCGGTTTGCCCGCGCTGCCGCCGGGCTCGCCGTCGTCACTGAAACGGTAGATCGGGCCGATGCGCCATGCCCAACAGTTGTGGGTGGCCGCCGGGTCTCCCGCCCGCGCGATGAATGCGGTCGCGGCCTCGGCCGTGTCGATCGGCGCGGCGCGCGCGAGGAATCGACTCTTCTTGATCTCCTGCTGCAGCGTCGCTTCGCCGTGCAGGGTGGCCGGTGCGCTCATCGCGTCGAGTGTAACTCGCCACCAGGTCGCGTTGCCGGCGTCAGTCGAGCAACGCGTGCAAGTCTGCCGGCAACGGGTATCGGGGATGCGCCTGGTGGAACAGGCGCAGGCTCTCGATCGCCTGCTGGCGCCGACCCTGGCGCAGCAGCTGGCGGACGTGCGCAAGCCAGTCGTCCGGCGCGAGCTGCATGTCGCGCCGCAATTCGACCGAACTGCTCGGAGGCGCCGGCGCCGCACGCGTGCGCAGCGAGGGTTCGTCGAGGCGTTGCTTCGCGGTCGCCTCGTGGCCGTCGGCCGCGCCGGCGCCGGCGGGACTTCCGGCTTCGGCTTCCCGGCGCCGGTCCTCGGCCGGGAATGCCTCCGGCGCCGGTGCCGCGGCGGCGGCCGG
>NZ_DATDMY010000343.1:0-29698 GCF_036518555.1 Dokdonella sp.
ATCGGATCGCAGCAGACAGCCTCCGCTCGCGCGCATGACTGGCTGTCGAACGGGCGCCGCGCGCGCGGCTCCGATTCAGCGAGGCGCAAGCACGGGTCACCGGCGGTTTCGAGGCGCCCGGATTGCCGACGGTACGGCCACTGACCGAGGAGGTCCGGGCCGTCGAGACCGCGATCGGCGCAGCGCGGGCACAGAAGGCGCGCGAAAAGATGAACGAGGCGCCTGCGCGCGGAGGCTGCAGAGCGCGACCTCGCTGCGCGCCTAGCGTGGGCGAAATGCCGGACGGCCGAAATGCAACTCGCGTTCGATCGAGCCGTCGAGGCGATGAATGACCAGGTGGGTCCGTTCGCCGTCGGCCTCGCGCGCGCGCCCTCGCCGCGCGGCCTCGCGTATCGCGTCGTCCCTGTAATCGAAGCGGTTCAGCAGTTCGCCCCGTTCTTCGATCCGCCACTCGCGCTCGCCGCGCCCCGTGATGTGCCATGTGCTCGTCGTCATTGCCTGCCGTGCCGTTCGATATCCCAGGCGAACGACGGTAGAAGGATCGTTCGATGGCGAACGTGAACGGCCGGGCGCCCGCTCATGCACGATTCATGCATCGCTCGTGCTCCACCGACGTGGGAATTTTTTTCCTATTGCCGCAACCGACGGCGGCGGGTACGGTCATTCGCACGGATCCCGCACGCCGCGGAATTCGAACTCGAATGCAGGGTCGTCGTGCGCATCTCCATGAATCCGAAGGTCGGCTGGCAGCAGGTCGTCGTATTCGAAGCGGACAGCGACGCGCAGTCCGCCGTGAACGCGTTCATCACGCGCTTCTGGCCGGGCGGCGACCATCACGCATGTCGCATCGAGCAGGCCGCGCGCTCGCCCGCGGGATTCCAGTGGTACGACGGCTACGTCGACTTCAGCATCGGCGAGCGGCGCGCGATCCACCTTGCGTCCCGCCTCGTCGACGAACTCGGGCGCGCCCAGCTGCCGCTGTATCGCCTGGTCGCTGGACGCGAGTGGCTCGATCTCGCGGCAGCACAGAAGATCACCGACTGACCACGGAGGATCCCATGCACCCTCGCCTTCGCATGCCCGGACGCAGCGCGCTGCGCATCGGCCGACTGTCGGACGGCGCGGCCTTGCTCGCGCAGCGCGTCCACGACCAGCTCGCCAAGGGCGATCGCACCGTATTCGCCGCCGACGACGGCGTCGTCTACGTCGACCAGCCCGATCGAACCGACGGCATCCCGCTGCACTGGATCGCGGGCACCTTCACGCTCGGACAGTCGTATCCCGACCTCGTCGAGGACATCGCGTTCCTCCGCGACAGTCGCAGCAAGGACTGGATCATCGGCTGACGCGGCGGCGCGCGCACGAGCCACCGCGCCCGGTGGTTCAGGTCGGGTCGCCCCATCCGCCGTCGCTCGACGAGGTGACGCCCGGGAGTGGATCGGGAAACGGGAGCCGCTCGAGCTGCGCGAGATCGGGGTCTACGACGTCGTAATCGCCGAGCGGTCGCGTGCCGTCGGCCATGCGCCAGCCGAGGACGCGCCAGCCGGCGTCGCGATCGACCGCGTCGCTGGCGAAACGCGCCGGCTCCGCACGGACACCGAGCACGTTCCAGACGTCGCGCGCGTCGTCGACGAGCACGAGTTCGATGCGCGCGCTGCGCAGCGGGAGCTCGCTGCCGCCCTTGCCGAGCATCGCATAGCAGCGCTCGATGCGTCGCGAGCCCGCGACGGCGAGCGGAACTCGGCATGGCGGAATCGTCGGATTCGTGTGATGCATGGCGGAGCCTCCTGTGTGGGGACACCGAGACTCGGGGAGCGGCGTCTCAGGATCGGCGACAGGCACCGACCGCATCGATGGCGAACGCCACGCGGGCGGCGTTGCTGGCCAACCGGACTGCGCGACGATAGATTCACGCGTCCGCATGGCCGACGAGGTGCATCACGTGAATGCCGACCCCTTCGATCTCATATCGTTCTGGAAGCAGGCCGGCACCACGAAATGGTTCGGCCGCGACGACGGGTTCGATGCGGCAGTGCGCGAGCGCTATGCCGCCGCGCACCACGCCGCGGCGCGGCGCGAACTCGACGGCTGGCGCGGCAGCGCGGACGGCGCGCTCGCGCTCGTGCTGCTGCTCGACCAGATCCCGCGCAACCTGTTCCGCAACAGCGCGCACGCGTTCGCGACCGACGGCCTCGCGCGCGCGGTCGCGTCGGCGGCGGTGGACGCGGGCCACGACCGCGAGGTCGACCGCGACCTGCGCCTGTTCTTCTACATGCCGTTCGAACATTCCGAAGCGCTCGCCGACCAGGACCGCTCGCTCGCGCTGTTCACCGCGCTGGGCGACGACTACTACCTCAAGTACGCGACCGCGCACCGCGACGTGATCGTGCGCTTCGGCCGCTTCCCGCACCGCAATGCCGCGCTCGGCCGTGCGAGCACGGCCGACGAACAGGCCTGGCTCGATGCCGGCGGCGGATTCTGAACCGCGTCACCGCGCCGCGTCACGGCGTCGGCAGTAGCTCGACCGTGTCGATCGCCCACAGCGGATCGTGTCCCTCGCCGCTGAACAGCAAGCAGAGGTCGCGCGCGCGCGGGCGCTGCGACAGCTGCGCTTCGAGCACGCTCACCGCGGGATTCATGCGTGCGCGATCGAGCGGCAGGCTTGCGAGCAGCGGCCCGGCGCAGCCGTCGCGCACCAGCAGTTCGCCCGCGGCGGTCGCCGGCGCGGGCCGCGGCACGATGTTCGCGACGTCCTTGTACAGCTGGAAGTTGTAGGGCAACTGGCCGACGGCGACGCGGATGCGCGCGACGTCGTCGAGCGGTGCGTGCGGCCAGATCCAGCACGGGTCGAACAGGTCGACGTCGTAGAACGCGCGCGGTCCCTGCGTCGGCGCGTCGTCCTCGAGGCGCAGCACGAGCTTGCCGGTGCATTGCGCGAGTTCGCTGCTCGCGCGCCGATGCGCGGTGTCCGGCAAGCGCGCCGCGATGTCGCCGACGCGACGTCCGTCGAGCCAGGTCGCGGCGCGGATCCTCGCACCCGCGGGTGGTGTCAAGGCACCGCCCGCGTAGATGGCCGCGCGCGCATCGGGGTCGCGTCCGTCGAGCGTGTAGCGCATCGGCAGACCGACCTGGTTCGACAGCGCGATCCCCTGCGCCGTATCGCTGAAACGCACTTCGAACGCGCTCTGCGCCGCGGCGATGCCGTGCGCGCGCCAGCGCTCCATCTGCGGCACGAGTCGCGCGACGAAACGCGACCAGTCGGGCGCCTCGCGTGGCGACCACAGCGCCTCGGCGAGCGCGGCGAGGCGCGGGAACGCCGCGTGCTCCACCATCGCCGTCGTGCGCATGTGCTCGGTCCAGAGGTTCGCCTGCGCACCGAGCACGCGCACGGCGGCGCCCGCGTCCATGCCTGCGGTCGCGTCGAACGCGACGATGTCGGCGAGCGTGCGCAGGTCCGGCCGGCCGGACGGCTCGTCGGCGGCATCGCTCTGCAGGTGGTCGAAATAGAGATCGGGCGACGGCGCCATCACGACCGGATGGCCCGCCTTGGCCGCGTCGATGCCGCCCTTCGTCCCGCGCCACGACATCACCGCGGCGTCCGCGGGACCGCCGCCCTCGAGGATCTCGTCCCAGCCGACCAGCCGGCGGCCGCGTGCGGCGAGGTGCTCGCGCATGCGTGCGATGAACCACCCTTGCAGCGCAGCTTCGTCGGCGAGGCCGAGTTCGCGCATGCGCGCCTGCACGCCCGACGACGCCTTCCACTGGTCCTTCACCGCCTCGTCGCCGCCGATGTGGATGTACTTCGACGGGAACAGCTCGATCACCTCGTCGAGCACGTCCTGCATGAACGCGATGGTCGATTCGTCGACGTTGAGGATGTAGCTGTGCACGCCCCAATCCGCCGACACGACCGGCTCGTCGGCCGACGCTCCGAGTTCGGGGTATGCGGCGATCGCCGCCTGCATGTGGCCGGGCATGTCGATCTCGGGCACGATCGTCACGTAGCGCTCGGCCGCATACCGCACGATGTCGCGCACCTCGTCCTGGGTGTAGAAGCCGCCGTAGCGCACCGGCATGCCGTTCGCGTCGGTGCCCGCGGCGCCGGCCGGACGTCGCCACGCGCCGACCTCGGTGAGGCGCGGGTGACGCTTGATCTGGATGCGCCAGCCCTGGTCGTCGGTGAGATGCCAGTGCAGGACATCGAGTTTGAGCAGCGCGAGTTCGTCGATGAAGCGCTTGATGAACTCGGGCGACTGGAAATGCCGCGCGGAGTCGAGCATCGCGCCGCGCCACTCGAAGCGCGGACGGTCCTCGATGCGCACGGCGGCGACGTCGATCGCATTCGACGCGGTCATCTGCGCCGTCAGCAGTTGCCACAGCGTCGTACCGCCGCGGAACAGGCCGCGCGGCTCGCGTGCGGCGAGTTCGACATGCGCGCCATCGACGACGAGGCGATAGCCCTCGCCCTCGGGCAAGGTCGCATCGTCGCTGCGCAGCTCGAACACGAGGGGCGCGGCCTCGCGCCCCGCCGTCGCGGCGACGTCGAGATGCAGGCCGCGATCGCGCGCGAGGCGCGTCGAGAACGCGCGTGCGATCCCGAGCGCCTCGTCGCCACCGGCGACGTCGAGACGCGCGCCGTCGCGCAGGACGAAATGGCCGTGACCGACCTCGATGCGCGCCGGCCACGGCAGCAACGGCGGCAGCGGCGCTGGTGCCCTCGCCGGCGGATTCGTGCTGCATGCGGCGACGAACAGCACTCCGAATACCGACCATCGGCGCATGCGGACCTCCAGCGAGTGAATCCACACTACACAAAAAAAGACGGGCCGGGATCAGCCGGCCCGCGAACGTCGCACGTTGGAGTCGTCAGAAGGTGAAGCGCAGGTTCGCCATGTAGCGGCGGCCCGTCGTGTACTCGCCGAACAACTGGTCCTCGTTGCCGACCGCGTACTGGTGGTACTTCTCGTTGAGCAGGTTCATCGCGTCGAACGTGACCATCAAGTTCGGGTTGAACTTCCAGCCGAGGCTGAGGCCGAGGTCGGCGTAGTCGTCGACGACCGCGGGCGGCGCTCCGGCGACGTACCCGCCGGCAAGGTAGTGGTCGCGCCAGTTGTAGTTGACGCGCGCGCTGAACGGTCCGTTCTCGTAGTACGGGCCGACACTGACCGAGTTTTCGGACTGGTACGGCATCGGCGTGCCCTGGCTCGTCTCGCCGTCGGCGTAGGTGTAGTTGGCGACCATGCCGAAGCCGGTGCTGCCGAACGCCTGCTGGTAGGTGAGCGTGAAGCCCTTGATCTTCGCCGTGCCTGCGTTGCGCGGGCGCGAGACGCTGTAATCGCAGAAGCCGTCGGCGGTGCAGCCGTGGCTGCCGACGAGCGAATCCCACTGGGTCGGATCGGTATCGCGGATCGAGTTGTAGTGCCGTTCGGTGGACGGCACCGTGTCGATGTAGTTGAGCACGTGCTTGAAGAAGATCGAGCCCGCGATCACCGACTGCTCGGCGAAGTACCACTCGGCCGACAGGTTGAAGTTGACCGACTTGTACGGCTTCAGGTCGGCGTTGCCGCCGCTGCCGGTGAGCACGGTGTCATTGAGGAAGGTGTTGTTGACCATCTGGTTGTACGGCGCCCACGCGATGACTTCCGCGCCGGAGAGGCGCAGCACGACGTCCGGAGCGGCGTCGAACGCGACGTTGAACGACGGCAGCCAATTGTTGGCCGACGACGTCTTGGTCTGGTACCAGCCTGGCAGCGGTGGCAGCACCGGCGCGACGCTGCCAGGCAGGTTGTAGCCCGAGCCTTCCTGTTCGGTGTGCACGTAGCGCACGCCGACGTTGCCGCGCCACGCATCGCTGCCGAAGTCGAGCTGCGCGTACGCGGCCGAGTTCTTCTGCGTCAGCGCCCAGGTGTTGTTGAGGTAGCTTCCCGGATCCGGATGCGCGAAATCGAGGTGGCTGTTGCGGATCCATTCGAGGATGTTGCGTTCGCCGACCTGGATGTGGTGTGCCTGGTCCGCCGAGAAGCCGGAAAAATCGCCGAGGATGTCGGTCGGATCGATCGTGCCGACGTCGGCGAGCGTGCCGGGCGTGACGCCGCCGTAGACATTGAGGCCGTAGTCCTCGTCGTGCTTGGCGTAGCGCACGCCGACGAGCAGGCGATTGATCCAGCCGCCGCCGAAGTCCTTGCTGAAGTCGAGCTGCCCGTAGCTGTCCTTCGCGTGCGCCATGAACACGCCGTTGTTGCCGAGCCAGCCGCCGCCCCAGTTGGCCGGATCGCGGCCGGCGGCCGGGTCGTCGAACGTATAGCCGTGGCGGTCGTCCCAGCTGAACCCGCCGAAGTAGACCGGCTCGAGCAGGTACTGGCTGATCTTCGGATTGTCGGACTTCGTCGTGCCGATCTGGCCCGCGAGCTTCCACCCCTCGCCGCGCCAGGCACCGCGCAGGTCGACGCCCTTGGTGGTGACCTCGGACGAGCGCAGCTGGTTGTCGTAGATGATGCCCGCGCCTTCGCCGGCCGAATGGCCGCCGGTGACGAGGCCGTGGTCGCCCTGCGTGAAGCTGTCGACCGCGCCCATCGTCGTCGCGTTCCAGTGCAGGAAGTTGTAGACGGACTGGTTGTAGTTGTCGAAGCTCTCCTTGATGTAGAGCCCGCTCAGGGTCGCGTCGAACTGCTCGTTCGGCTTGAATTGCAGGTTGACCACGGCGCTGTTGCGCTTGCGCGTCTGCTGGAAGTACGCCGCGTTGATCTCGTCGGGAACGAGTGCGTTCGCGTCGAGCGCGCCGCTCGCGACCTGGGCCGCGATCGCCTCGCTGTTCGCCGCGTACTCGGACACGGGGTGGTAGCCGAAGATCTCGATGCCCTGGCGGTCGACCTTCTCCTCGTAGTGCTGTGCGGCGACGTTGAAGCCGAACGTGCTCTCGTCGTTCTTCCAGCTGTACAAAATCGACGCGTTCGGCTTCCCGTCCTCGGCCTGGTCGTTGTAGTTGTAGCCGATCGAGCCCGCGATCGAGTTGGCGTCGAGATCGAGCGGCAGTCGCGTGTGCATCATGACCGTGCCGCCGAGGCTGCCTTCCGGCAGGCGCGCTTCCGACGACTTGTACACTTCGAGACGACCGAGGATCTCGGGCGCGAGCAGCGTGTAGTCGAAGCCGCGGTTCGGCTGCTCGCCGTAGAGCCAGATCGCCTGTGCGACCGGATGGCCGTCGATGAAGGACAGATTGAGGCTCGGGTCCGTGCCGTCGATGCTCACGCGCTCGCCCTGGCCGAATCGTCGATCGAGCGTGACGCCGGGGATCATGACCATCGCCTCGGCGACGTTCGTGTTCGGGAACTTGCCGATGTCCTCGGCGGTGATCGCGTCGACGATCGCGTTGGCGTCGCGCTTGGTGTCGAGCGACGCCTTGAGGCTCTCGCGGATACCGTGCACGACGATCGCGTCCATCTCCTGCGCACGCGCGTCGTCCTGGGTGGCATCGGCGGCGCCGTCCGCCGTGGTGTCGGCGGCCGCCGATTCCGCCGCGTGCGCCGCGGCGGCGAACGCGAATGCAGCGAGGATGCTCGCCGACAGCATGGTCTTTCGATAGGTCCTGCTCTTCACGGTGAACCCCTCCTCCAGTGGTGTGGTCCGCGACGCGTTCGCTGCGCGCCGCTCGCCGGCTCGTGTCAGTCCGTCGTCGCTTTCGTCCCAGTTCGGTGCGCGGTCGCCGCGCTCGTCGTGCCGCGCTCGCTGTCGTCGCGGTCGAAGTACCAGCTCGCGGCGCCGATGACGCCGAGTTGCGCGTGGTCGACCAGTCGTATCGACGTGCGCGCGAGCGCCTCGCGCATCGCGCCCTTGTCGAGGAAACGCTCGATGAAGCGGCTGCGTACGAGCAGGTCCTTCATCTGCGGCAACACGCCGCCGGCGAGATAGATGCCGCCCTGCGCGCCGTACAGCAGCGCGAGATCGCCGAGCACGCTGCCGAACCAGCCGCAGAAGACCTCGACCGTCTCGGACGCGAGCGCGTCGTCGCCGGCGAGTGCGGCGGCGCTGATCTGCGCCGGCGTCTGCGCATGGGGTGGCACGCCGCGCAACGCGCGCATCGCCGCGTGGAGGTTGCTGAGGCCGGTGCCCGAGAGCACGTGCTCGATGAGCACGCGCGGGCTGCGCTTGCGCAGTTCCCGCAGCACGTCGAACTCGATGTCGGTGGTCGCGGCGAGCGTGGCCTGGCCGACTTCGGTGGCGAGGATCACCGGGCGCCCTTCGCGCGCGATGTGCACGGCGCCGCCGAGTCCCGTGCCCGGCCCGACCACGAGCATCGGCCCGGGACGGTGTTCGGCAGGCCCGCCGAGCAGCAGCGCGCTCGCGTCATCGACGTGGCCGACCGCGTAGGCGATCGCCTTGAAGTCGTTGACGACCGCGAGTTCATCGACGCCCAGGCGCGCCCGTAGTCCGGAGATCGATACCGGCCATGGCAGGTTCACGTTGACGACGGCGTCGTCGACGACGAAGCCCGCGATCGCAAGCGCGACGGCCGGCACGGGCGCGCGCACGCGCGTGTCGCGAAACACCTCGATGATCGAGGCGAGGCTCGGATAGTCCGCGCAGGCGTACTTGCAGTAGTCCGCGATCGCGAACGCGCTGCCGCGGCCGTCCGTGACCGGCACGATCGAAGCGATGCGCGCATGGGTCCCGCCGACGTCGGCCGCGATCAGCGGCTGGCCGGCGACACGCGATGCGATGCGATAGCGGTTCTCTCTCACCCGATTCCCCGGACCTGCTCACGCGACTGCACCCCACGATGGGGCGACCGGTCGGACGGGCGGCAGTCTCGGCATGGTTGACAACGTTGTCAACTTGCACTGCAAAATGATCACGGAGCTGGCTGGAGCTAGTATCGGCGCTACAGCGGGCCGGCGCCGTGTATTGGTTCCTGTGCGGGAATTCGCCGAATGCAAACGGATTGATCCGCGCGGCGACATGAATGACAACGTTAATACGCCATGGCCTAGCCGGTCACGGCGACAGGAGAATCCATGGCTGCGACCGCTGCCAGTGCATCCGTGCCGGGCCGGCATGCGCCGATGCTCGTCATCGGCCTGCTGTTCTTCATCTTCGGTTTCGTGACCTGGATGAATGGGCCGCTGATCCAGTTCGTCGAGCTCGCGTTCGAGCTCGACACCGTCAACGCGTTCCTCGTCCTCATGGCGTTCTACCTGTCGTACTTCTTCCTCGCGCTGCCGTCGGCGGCGATCCTGCGCCGCACCGGGATGAAGCGCGGCATGGCGATCGGCCTGTTCGTGATGGCGTTCGGCGCGCTCGGCTTCGGCGAGTTCGCGGTGCGACGGTGGTATCCCGGCGCGCTCGGCGGGCTGTTCACGATCGGCGCAGGGCTCGCGCTGCTGCAGACGGCGGCGAATCCCTACATCAGCATCCTCGGCCCGATCGAAAGCGCGGCGCAGCGCATCGCGTTCATGGGCATCTGCAACAAGGTGGCCGGCATCCTCGCGCCGTTCGCGCTCGGCGCGCTCGTGCTGCACGGCCTCGGCGACCTCAAGGCGCAGGTCCAGGCGGCCGACCCGGCCACGCGCAGCGCGCTGCTCGCCGCATTCGCTGCGCGCGTGCACCTGCCCTACCTCGGCATGGCGGCCGTGCTCGCCGCGCTCGGCGCCTGGATCGTGCGCTCGCCGCTGCCCGAGGTGCGCTCGTCCGAGGCGAACGCGGCCGCGGCGCGCGGACCGCGCGAAGGCCTCGCCGCGTTCCCGCACCTGTGGCTCGGCGTGATCTGCCTGTTCGTCTACGTCGGCGTCGAAGTCATGGCCGGCGACGCGATCGGCACCTACGGCCGCGGCTTCGGACTTCCGCCGGACTCGACCAAGCTGTTCACGTCGTTCACGCTGTTCGCGATGCTCGTCGGTTACGTATGCGGCCTCGCGCTGATCCCGCGCTTCGCCTCGCAGCAGCGCTACCTCGCGATCTCGGCCGTGCTCGGCGTCGTGTTCTCGCTGTGCGCATACGCGACGAGCGGCTACGTCTCGGTCGGCTTCGTCGCCGCGCTCGGCTTCGCCAATGCGATGATGTGGCCGGCGATCTTCCCGCTCGCGATCAAGGGGCTCGGGCGCCTCACCGAGATCGGCTCCGCGCTGCTCATCATGGGCATTGCCGGCGGCGCGCTGATTCCGCAGGCGTTCGCGATCCTGCGCGAGCACCACGACTTCCAGTCCGCGTTCGCGGCGATCATGATCCCGTGCTACCTCTACATCCTCTATTACGCGTTGCTCGGCCACCGTGCCGGACGCACTGCGCAGTGACGATGGACGCTCGTTCCACCGGCATCCGCTCTCCACTAGGATGCGCCATCGCAGGCGCGGGAGAACGGATGTGAGTCGTCCCACCATCAAGGACGTCGCGCGGCACGCGGGCGTCTCGCTGAAGACGGTGTCGCGCGTGATCAACGGCGAGGCGTCGGTGCGCGCCGACACGCGCGAGCGCGTGCAGCGCGCGATCGACGAGCTCGATTACGCGCCCGACCAGGCCGCGCGCAACCTGCGCGGCGCGACCTCGCACGCGATCGGCCTCGTCTACGACAACCCGAACCCCTACTACGTCATCAGCGTGCAGAACGGCGTGCTCGCGGCCTGCCGCGACCAGGACTTCGGGCTGCAGATCCACCCGTGCGACTCGAACGCACCCGGCCTCGCCGACGAGCTGCGCGAGCTCGTCGCCCACGCGCGGCTCGCCGGCCTCGTGCTCGCACCGCCGATGTCCGAGCGCATGGAGCTCATCCGCTACCTCGCCGAACACGGCATCCGCTTCGTGCGCATCATCTCCGCGGCCGAGGATCCGAACGACGGCTATCCGTGCGTCTACGTCGACGACCGCGACGCCGCCTACGACATCACCGAGCACCTGATCCAGCTCGGCCACCAGCGCATCGGCTTCCTGTGGGGCGGCGCCGAACACCGTTCGAGCCCGGAGCGCTTCAAGGGCTACGAGGCGGCGCTGAAGGACTACGGCATCCCGCTCGACAAGAAACTCGTGATCCCGGGCGACTACTCGTTCGACGACGGCTTCCGCGGCGCGCGCCGTCTGTTCGCGCTGCGCGAGCCGCCGACCGCGATCTTCGGCTCCAACGACGAGATCGCTGCGGGCGTGCTCGCCGCGGCGAAGGCGAACGGCATCGACGTTCCGTACGAACTGTCGATCGCCGGCTTCGAGGACAGCCCGTTCTCGCGCCAGTCGTGGCCGGCTTTGACGACCGCGAAGCAGGCGACCGAGGACATCGCGCGCCACGCAGCGCTGCGGCTGATCGCAGAACTGAAACCGGCCGGCAGCGGCGTCATCCACGTCAATCGCGGCTTCAGCCCGCAGCTCGTGATCCGCGATTCGACCGCGCGCGTGCGCACGACCGCGTCATGAGCGCCGTGCCCGGGGACACCATGACCGAACCCACCCACGCCGCCGAAGCGACGCGCATGTACCTTGAAGTGCGCGAATCGTCGACGGCGATCGCGCGCCAGCTCGAGGCGAACCGCGCCGCGATCGGCGAGCTCGCTTCGAGCCTGCGGCGCGAGCGCCCACGCTTCGTCGCGACCGGCGCGCGCGGCAGTTCCGACAACGCCGCCACGTTCGCGAAGTACCTGTTCGAAACGCGACTGCGCGTGACGACGGCATCGGCGGCGCCGTCGGTGCAGTCGATCTACGCGGCACGGCCCGAGCTCGACGGCGCGCTGTTCCTCGCGATCTCGCAGTCGGGCAGGAGCCCCGACCTCGTTGCGCAGGCGTCCGCCGCGCGCCGCTCCGGCGCGCGCGTCGTCGCGATGGTCAACGTCGTCGACTCGCCGCTCGCGGCGGCGGCCGACGTCGTGGTACCGCTGCACGCTGGCCCCGAACTCAGCGTCGCGGCGACGAAGAGTTACCTCTGCTCGCTCTCGGCGCTGCTCCACCTCGCAGCCGAGTGGGGCGAGGACGCGCGCCTGCGCGATGCGCTCGCGCAGGTCCCCGAAGCGCTCGAGAAGGGCTGGAGCGCGGACTGGTCCGCACTCGTCGACGGCCTCGCCGACGCGCGCAACCTGTTCGTCGTCGGCCGTGGCTTCGGCCTGACCGCCGCGCAGGAAGTCGCTCTCAAGTTCAAGGAAACCTGCGGCCTGCACGCCGAGGCGTTCAGCGCGGCGGAAGTCCAGCACGGGCCGATGACGCTCGTCGAGCACGGCTTCCCGGTGCTGTTCTTCGCCCAGCACGACGACAGCTTCGACGGCACCCTCGCGGTGGCGGAACGGTTCCGCGAACGCGGCGCGCGCGTGTGGGTCGCCGCACCGGGTGGCGCCGCCGACTTGCCGTTCGCCGCGACCGCCGACCCGGCGTGCGCGCCGCTGCTCGCGGTGCACCGCTGCTATGGTGCGATCAATGCGCTCGCGCTGCGGCGCGGACGCGACCCCGATGCGCCGCCGCACCTGCGCAAGGTGACCGAGACGCGTTGATGGCCACTGCCCTCGTCAACACCCGCGTGCTCGTCGACGACGCCTTCCGCGACGATCTCGCGGTGATCGTCGACGACGGCATCATCGTCGCCGTCGAGCTCGCGCGCGATGCGCACGCCCGTGCGTGCGAACGCGTCGACCTCGGCGGCCACTGGCTCGTGCCCGGTTTCATCGACGTGCAGGTCAACGGCGGCGGCGGCGTGCTGTTCAACGATTCGCCGACGGCCGAAGCCATCCGGCGCATCGGTGCCGCGCACCGGCGCTACGGCACGACCGGTTTCCTGCCCACCCTGATCAGCGACGACCGCGCGACGATGCGCGCAGCGATCGACGCCGTCGACGATGCGATCGCGCAAGGCGTGCCCGGCGTGCTCGGCATCCATCTCGAGGGACCGTACCTCGCGCCCGCGCGCCGCGGCGCGCATGACGCCTCGAAGTTCCGCGCGCTCGACGATGCCGAACTCGAACTCGCGTGTTCGCTGCGCCGCGGCCTCACCGTGCTCACGCTCGCGCCGGAGCAGGTGCCGCCCGCGCGCGTGCGCGAGCTCGTCGCGCGCGGCGTGATCGTGTGCATCGGCCATTCCGCCGCGGACTACGCGCAGGCGCGCGCCGCGCTCGACGCGGGCGCGCGCGGCTTCACGCATCTGTTCAATGCGATGTCGCCGCTGCAGGGGCGCGAGCCGGGCATGGTCGGCGCCGCGCTCGAGGATCGCGCGAGCTGGTGCGGCCTCATCGTCGACGGCCACCACGTGCACCCGGCTTCGCTGCGGGTCGCGCTCGCGGCGAAGCCGCGTGGCAAGCTCCTGCTCGTGACCGACGCGATGCCGCCCGTCGGCGCCGAATCGGATGCGTACGAGCTCGCCGGCGTGACGATCCGCTGCCGCGACGGCCGCTGCGAAACACCCGACGGCGTGCTCGCCGGCTCCGCGCTCGACATGGCGAGCGCCGTGCGCAACACGGTCGCGACGCTCGGGGTGCCGCTCGAGGATGCGCTGCGCATGGCCTCGACCTGGCCGGCCGAGTTCCTCGGCGTGGGCGCAGAACGCGGTCGCATCGCACCGGGCCGGCGCGCCGACCTCGTCGAACTGGACGCCGGCCTTCGCGTGGTGCGCTGCTGGCCCTGACCGACGCCGCGTCGCCGCCGCGCCGTTCGGCGCGGGGCGAGGCGAGCCCGGTCAGTGCGCCGATCCGGTGTAGTCCTGCAGTGCGGCGTGCAACGTGTCGAACTCCCGCGCGAGCACCGCTTCGAGCGCACGCTTGTCGGTGCCGACGAGGACGCTCTGGTCCCGCGTCGCCACCGCGGGGTTGACCTGGTTCGCGCCGAGCGGCACGAGTTCGCCCTCGTAGAGCACGCGCGCGGCCGTCGCGGGCGAGCCGTCGCCGGTCGGATCGCTGCTCGACAGATGCACCCAGCCCGAGCCGAGGCCGCGGCGATCGTCCATGCCGAGCACGTACGAATGCACGTAGCTGCCCGACTGCGCGGCCGCGACGATGAACCGGTGCGCGGCGGCCGAGTAGGTGCCGAGCGCGACATGGCCGAGGCCGTCGTCGCTGTGGCCGGCGGCGTATATGGTGCCGTCGGAACCCGTGTACGCATGATCGAAGACGATCCAGTCGCCGTCGACGATGCCGCCGACGTTCAAGCTGAACGTCCATTCGCCGTAGAGCATGCCCGTCAACGACGGAAAGCCGTAGTTGAACTTGACGATCTCGAGCGAACCCGCCGGTGTCGTCAGCGTCGCCGACTGGTTGTCGTGGAACTGGATCGTCATCGGCCCCGCCGCACCGACGTGCACGACCGGCTGGTGCGACGCCGGGCAACCGAAGCACTGCCCGTCGGAATAGCTGTCGTACGTGCTCGTGAATCGACCCGTCGCGTGGTTGTAGGTGCCCGACGACAGGTACCAGATCGGATCGCCGCCGGTCGTGTAGATGAAGGTCGTCACGATCATCGTGTCGCCTTGCAGGTCGATGTTGAAGCCGCGGCCGCCGTCGCCCGGGTGCGCCCACAGGCCGACCGACGGCCCTCCGATCGTCGTGAACGCCTGCGCCGTGAAACTGCCGATCGCGAGCGCAAGCGCCGCGAGCCATGAGATGCCTTTCATTGCGGTTCCTCCCTTCGTGCCTGGCCGTGCGGCGTCGTCGCCGCCCCTGCGGCCGCGAGCCGGCCGCGACCCTCCGATCGCGACGGCGCGGCCGTATCCATGAGATACGGCGCGTCGTCGCGTTCCAGACACGCGCGGCATGTCGATTTCCCGTCCCTCCGTTCGTCGTCTTCCCCGAACACCGGGTCGTACCGCCCGCCCGGGCGCCGACCCGCACCGGGAGAGGATCATGAGAGTCATGGTGATGGTGCGGGCGACCGACGCGTCCGAGCGCGGCGAGCGGCCGAGCCGCGAGCTCCTGGGGGCGATGGGGCGCTTCAACGAGCAACTCGCGAACGCGGGCATCCTGCTCGCCGCCGACGGCCTCGCGCCGAGTTCGGCCGGAGCACGCGTGCGCTTCTCGGGCAGGACGCGCACCGTCGTCGACGGTCCGTTCGCCGGGGCGAAGGAGCTCGTCGCCGGCTTCTGGCTCTGGCAGGTGCGTTCGCTCGACGAGGCGATCGAGTGGGCGCGTCGCTGTCCCAACCCGTCCGGGCAGGGCGAGTCGGAGATCGAGATCCGACCGCTTTACGAGCCCGAGGACTTCGCCACCCTGCCCGCGGACGGCTGAGCCCTGCGGCGCCCTTCCGTCGCTGCCGCCACGCGTGGAGAACCCGATGCCCGTCGTCGCCACGATCTTCGTATGCCTCGTCGCGGAACCGCTCGTCGCGTCGGCCAAACCCTCCGCGCCCGGCGCGCAGCGCCGCGTGATCGCGCGACATCGACGCTCATGCAGGTGTCCAGCCGCATGATCGGCAGTGACGTCGAAGGCGGCCCCGCGGGCTGCGCGGCGATCCGCCGGGATGCGCGCCGGCGCGCACTTCCGGCGCTTGTGCCGCACCCGGCGAGATGGTCTGATCGGCGGCCATGCCGACCGACCCTCTCCATCGAAAGATCGACGCGATCTGGCGCATCGAATCGCCCAGACTCATCGCGAGTCTCACGCGCATGGTGCGCGACATCGGCCTGGCCGAAGAGCTCGCCCAGGACGCGCTCGTCGCGGCGCTCGAGAACTGGCCCGGCGCGGGGATGCCGGACAATCCCGCAGCCTGGCTCATGGCGACCGCGAAGCGTCGCGCGATCGACCAGTTGCGGCGCCAGCAACTGCAGCAGCGCAAGCACGAACAACTCGGGCACGACCTCGTCGCGGAGCTGGACGGGGGCCACGCCGACATCACCGATGCGCTCGACGACGACATCGGCGACGACCTCCTGCGTCTCGTGTTCACGTCCTGCCATCCCGTGCTGTCCAAGGACGCGCGCGTAGCGCTGACCCTGCGCGTGCTCGGTGGCCTGACCACCGACGAGATCGCGCGCGCGTTCCTCGTGCCCGAAGCGACCATCGCGCAGCGCATCGTGCGCGCGAAGAAGACGCTCGCCGCCGCCGACGTGCCGTTCGAGGTGCCGCGCGGACCGGAGCTCGCCGAACGCCTCGCCGCCGTGCTCGAAGTGATCTACCTCGTCTTCAACGAAGGTTACTCCGCGACCGCGGGCGACGACTGGATGCGGCCGCACCTGTGCGAGGACGCGCTGAGGCTCGGCCGCGTGCTCGCCGGGCTCATGCCCGAACAAGCCGAAGTGCACGGCCTCGTGGCGCTCATGGAGATCCAGGCGTCGCGCTCGCGCGCGCGCGTCGGTCCGAACGGCGAACCGATCCTGCTGCTCGAGCAGAATCGCGCGTTGTGGGATCGCCTGGCGATCGAGCGAGGCCTTGCCGCGCTCGCGCGCGCGGACCGGCTCGGCGGCTCGCTCGGGCCCTACGCGTTGCAGGCCGCGATCGCGGCGTGCCACGCGCGCGCACGCGTCGCCGAGGAGACGGACTGGGCGCGCATCGCCGCGCTCTACGGCGTGCTCGCGGGCGTCGCGCCCTCGCCGATCGTCGAACTCAACCGTGCGGTCGCCGTCGCGATGGCGGGCGGCCCCGCCGATGGCCTCGCGATCGTCGACGCGATCGCCGCCGAACCGTCGCTGCAGAACTACCACCTGCTGCCGAGCGTGCGCGGCGACTTCCTCGCGCGGCTCGGCCGCCGCACGGAGGCGCGCGCCGAGTTCGAACGCGCCGCCTCCCTCACGCGGAACGAACGCGAGCGCGCATTGCTGCTCTCGCGCGCCGCCGCGTGCGACGCGGGCGCCTGAGTGTACCGAACGAGGTCGCGCCGCCCGCGTGCCGGTGCGTGGAGCGCATCATTCCGCGTCGGGGAGTCGGGTTTCCGCGCGCGACGCTTCCTCCGTCGTCGTTGCTCCCGCCGTCGTCAGGTCGCTCCACAGACCGCCCGTTGCGAGCGCCACCCGGTAACGGGCGAGCACCGCATCGAACTGCGCGCGCGCGGCCGTCCGAGAGGCATCGAGCGACTGGCGGCGCGCGAGCAGCAGCGTCTGCAGGTCGGCCTCGCCGAGCGCATACGCGCGTTGCGTCAGCGTGGCGTTCTCGCGCGAGCGATCCGCTGCGGTCTTGGCCAGTCGCCAACCGTCGAACCGCCCCTGGAGCTCCAGCACGCGCGCCGCCGCATCCGCTTCCACGCGCTGCCGCTCGCGCCGCAGGGTCGCCTCGGTCATGTCGCGGACGCTGAGCGCACGGCCGAGCTTCCGGCTCCTGTACTCGCCGGGCAGCGGCACGCTCAGGCTCAGGCCGACGATGCGCTCGTTGCCGAACGCTTCCGACGCACCGAACACGCCGATCGTCGGATCGGGCAGGCGATCGGCGCGCTCGCGCTCGACGGAGGATTCGGCGAAACGCAGTTCGGCATCCGCGACCTGCAATGCCATGCTCGTCGAGACGAGCGCGGCCTTCAGAGACTCGAGCGATTCGTCGACTGGAAGCGGTTGCGACAACAGAGGCGGGTCGGCGGGAAGTTCCGCGAAGCGAGCGCCGAGTCGGGCCTTCGCTTGTGCCTCGCTCGTCTCGAGTTCGCGCTGCAGGCGTTCGATGTCGGCACGATCGGCCTCGGCGAGGTTGAGCTCGAGTCGCGCAGCATCGCCGGCCTTGACGCGCTTCTCGACCGCGTCGCGATTCCTGCCGACGAGCTCGACCTGCTCGTCGACGAGTCGGCGCTCCGCCGAAGCGACAGACCACGTAAGCCACAGCTGGACGAGATCGGTGACCGCCTGCAGTCGCGTCTCACCCTGGCGCGCTTCGGCGATCGCTTCCGTGTCCCGGCCGAGTTGCGTGTCGAGCGATCGCTTCCCGGGCAACCGGATCGTCCGCTCGAGGCCCGCATTCCACTCGCGCGATGTTCCACCGTCGTCGTAGCGACGGCGCTGACCGGTCGCATTGATCGTCCATTCGTTCGGCGATGCGCGCAGCATGCCGGCTTCGTGCCGTGCGCGCGCGCGTTCGAAGTCGGACGCCTGCATGCCCGGATCGCCCTCGAGCCAGCGGGCGACGCTGTCGTGCTGCGGCAGATCCGGCGTAGCGGTCGGGTCGCTCGCGCACGCACTCGATGCGACCAGCAGCAGGAAGAGGCTCCAGCGCTTCATGCGAGCACTCCTGCGTCGCTGATCGGCGCGACCCAGAATCGTATTCCGCTGCAGCCGAAATCCCGCGCGAGAATCCCGCGCAAGGTCTCCCATTGCGGCGAAGGCAGGATGATCTGCACGAGCAGGATGCGCACGCGCCCCATGACCCGCTCGTTCGCACTCATGGTGCCGTCTGCGATGCCGTGGCCGAAGGTCGGCGTGCTCGTGAACACGGATTCGGGGAACGTCAGGAGGAGTCGGTCGAGCAGGTTCTCCTCGACGTCCGGCGAGCAGAGAATCGAACACTGAAGGTCAGACATGGGGCACCCCGGGTTTCGCCTGGCCGAACCGCAGATAGAGGATCGGCAGGATCAGCAGCGTGAGGGCGGTCGCGGTGACGAGGCCGCCGATGACGACGATCGCGAGCGGACGCTGCACCTCCGAGCCCGGCCCACTCGCAAACAGCAACGGAATGAGACCGAATGCGGTGATCGAAGCCGTCATCATCACGGGCCGCAGGCGCCGCTGTGCGCCCAGCCGGACGGCATCGACGAGCGAATGCCCTTCGGCATGGAGCTGGTTGAAGCAGCTCACGAGCACGACGCCGTTCAACACCGCGATTCCGAGCAACGCGATGAATCCGACCGATGCCGGCACCGACAGGTATTCGCGCGCGACCCAGAGCGCGACGATGCCGCCCACGAGTGCGAACGGGACGTTCGAAAGAACGAGCAGCGCCTGCCTCACCGAACCGAAGGTCGAGAACAGCAGGACGAAGATCAGGCCGAGCGCGAGCGGAACCACGAGCGCCAAGCGCGCGGCGGCGCGCTGCTGGTTCTCGAACTGCCCGCCGAACGTGAGGCGATAGCCGACAGGCAGCGGAACCGCCGCGGCGATCTTCGCCTTCGCTTCTTCGACGAATCCGACGAGATCGCGTCCGCTGACGTTCGCGATGACGACGCTGTAACGGCTTCCGAGTTCGCGATCGATCTTCACGGGACCGGCCGCGCGTTCGAGCCGCGCCAGCGCCGATAGCGGCACCTGCCCGCCTTCCGGCGTCGCGATGCGGAGCGCGGCGAACGCGGCCGGGGACAACGTGACGAGTTCGGGACCCCTGACGACGACGGGGATGCGCTGGTTTCCATCGATGACCATGCCGGCGCGCTGTCCCTCGACCTGCGCGCGCAGCGCATCCTGGACGTCTTCCACGTCGAGCCCGAACCGGCCTGCGGCCAATCGATCGATGACGACGCGCAGGTACTGCACGCCGTCGTTCTGGACCGTATAGACGTCCTGGCTTCCGGATAGTCCGCGCACGACGCCGTCGATCTTCGCGGCCAACTCGCCGAGCGTGCGAAGGTCGGGGCCGAAGATCTTGATCGCGACGTCGCCTCGCACGCCGATGATCATTTCCGAAACGCGCATCTCGATCGGCTGCGTGAAGCTGTACCTGATCGGCAGCGTGTCGAGCACCGCGCGGATACGCTGCAGCAGCTCCTCCTTGCCCGAAACGCTCCACTCGTCCTTCGGCTTCAGAACGAGGAACGTGTCCGTCTGGTTGAGGCCCATCGGGTCGAGGCCGAGTTCATCCGATCCGGCGCGACCGACGACGCCCGTGATCTCGGGCACCTTGCGCATGAGCTCGGCCTGGATGCGACTGTCGAGCACTGCGGTTTGCTCGAGGCTGATCGACGGGAGCTTCTCGACGCCGACGATGACGTCGCCCTCGTCCATCGTCGGCATGAAGGTCTTGCCGACCCGCGTGTAGACGACGACGGCGAGGACGAGCAGGACTGCAGCGGCGACCAGAAACGGTTTCGGTCGCGCCAGGGCGCGCTGCAGGAGCGGCGCATAGGCCGCATGAAGTCGTCGCGGGAGCCAGGGCTCGTCGTGGCCCACGTTCGCGAGCAAGTACGACGCGAGCACCGGGATGATCGTGAAGGAAAGAAGCAGCGAGCTGGCGAGCGCGAAGACGATCGTGAGGGCGACCGGAACGAACAACTTCCCTTCGAGCCCTTCGAGCGTCAACAGCGGCAGGAAGACCGTGATGATGATGCAGATGCCCGCCGCGGTCGGCATGGCGACTTCGCGCACGGCGCGAAAGATCACGTGGAGGCGCGGCAACTTGCCGGCGGCCGGATCGTGAGCGACGTGCTGCACCACGTTCTCGACCACGACCACCGCTGCGTCGACGAGCAGGCCGATCGCGATCGCCAGCCCGCCGAGACTCATGAGGTTCGCCGACATCCCGAAGACGCGCATGAGGATGAAGGTGCACAGTGCAGCGAGCGGCAGGACCAGTGCGACCGTGATCGCCGCACGCACGTTGCCGAGGAACAGCCCGAGCAGGATCAGCACGAGTACGGTCGCCTCGACCAGCGCTTTCGACACGGTCGATACTGCGTGCTCGACGAGCGCGGCGCGGTTGTAGAACACCCTGAGCTCGATCCCCTTCGGCAGCGTGGGCTTCAGATCCGCGAGCTTCTTCTCGACCGCTTCGACGACGGCACGCGCATTGGCGCCGGCGAGGCCGAGCACGAGCCCCTCGACCGCTTCGCCGCGCCCGTCCGCGGTGACGACGCCGTAACGCGTCAACGACGACGTGCGAACCTCGGCGACGTCGCCGACGCGGACGGGCACGCCGCCTTCGACGCCGACGACGATCGCACGCAGGTCGTCGGCATTGCGCACATTGCCTTCGCTTCGCACGAGCAAGGCTTCTTCGCCGTCGTTGAGGCGCCCGGCACCGTCGTTGCGATTGTTGGCTTCGAGCTTGTCGCGGAGCGTGGCGCTACCCAGGTGCGCCGCAGCCATCCTGGCGGGATCGGGCACGACTTCGAACACGCGCACGAGTCCACCGAGTGCGTTGACGTCCGCGACGCCGGGCACCGTGCGAAGCGCAGGCCGGATTGTCCAGTCGAGCAGGTTCCTGCGCTCGGCCAACGAGTACCCTTCGCCCTCGATCGTGAACATGAACATCTCGCCGAGAGGCGTGGTGATCGGTGCCATGCCGCCGTCGATCCCGGGCGGCAGCTCCTCGCCGATGCCCGCGAGCCGCTCGGCGACCTGCTGCCTCGCCCAGTAGATGTCGGTGCCGTCGTCGAAATCGAGCGTGACGTCGACGATGCCGTACTTGGACATCGAGCGCAGCATGCGCTGATGAGGTATCCCGAGCATTTCGGTCTCGATCGGGATCGCGATGCGGGTCTCGGCCTCCTCGGGCGTCATCCCGGGCGCCTTCATGATGATCTTGACCTGCACGCCCGAGACATCGGGAAACGCGTCGATCGGAAGGCTGCGGAACGCAAGCCATCCGGAGCCCGCGAGCAGCGCCGCGGCGACGAGCACGAACATGCGTTGCGCCAGTGCGAACTGGATCACTCGCTGCAGCATGTCATTCGTCCTCGCCGCCGCTTTCGCCGAGCCATGCGGCCTTCAACGCGATCGTGCCTTCGATCGCGACCTCGTCGCCGGCCTCGAGCGGGCCCGTGACGCTGACGTCTTGCGTGCCCTCGGCCGAGACGGTCACCGCCGTCGCACGAAATCCGTCGCCATTGCGCACGAACACCACGTCGCGGTCGTCGTGGTGCACGACCGCCGCATTCGGCAGCGACCACGATTCGCCGGCGAGCCTCAGCGGAACCTGCACCTGCAGGAACTCGCCGGGGCGGAGCGAGTCCGTCCCCTCGACGACGGTCGCCCGCAGCGTCACGGTCTGGCCGCCGTTGACCTGCGCCGAAACGCTCAGCGGCTTCGCGCGAGCCTCGCGCCCCGCGACGACGAGATTCCCTTTCGGATCCCAGCTGTTCGCGAGCGACGCAGGAAGGTCGATGTCGAGCCAAAGCGTGCCGAGCTCGACCAGGTGCAGCAGCGGATCGGCGTCCGCGACGCGCTGGCCCGGCTTGACTTCGATCGAAAGGATCGTGCCCGCACGCGGCGCGCGGATTTCGAGGTGGTCCTGGACCTGCCCGGCGGCGACTTTCGCTATGACCGCATCCGATGCGCCCGCGAGGCGCAACGCGGCGCGCGCATGGAGTTCGGTCGCGCGAGCGGTGCTCGCGGCGGCATAGGCTTCGATGACTCGCCGTTCCGGGATGATGCCTTCGGCGAAGAGCTTCTTCTCGCGCCTGCGCGCGCTGTCTGCGACCCGCGCCTGGTTGGTGGCTTCGAACAGCTTGAGCTGCAGTTCGCCGAACTCGGGACTGTTGATGCGAAGCAGCGGCTGGCCGGCAGCGACGACCGCGTGGTCCTCGACGAGGATCTGGTCCACGCGTCCAGAGACGGCCGCGCTGATCATCTGGTCCTTGTCGCGAGGCACGATCGCGCGAGCCGGATACAGCACGCCGGACGAAGGGGACGGGCGTTCGAGCCTCGTCGTCCTGACGCCGATCGCACTCGCCTGCGCGGCCGTCATCGCGATGTCGTCCGCCGCTCGCGCCATTGCGCCGGCAAGAACCAGAACGACGAACGCAGTTGCGTGGAACAGGCGCGTCCTGCCCGCATGCATGAACGGCCGCTGGCGTCCGCGAGCGCCGGAATGCGCGGAAAATCGGACGTCGGACGACGTCCGGATATCGAAGAACATGACGATCTCCCAGGATCAGGTGGAAGAGCGCATCAAGTGCGCTCGTGCGCCGAAGCGCTCGACGGGAGATCAGGCGATGGGAGGACGGAGATCCGTGGCGAGGCGAATGGGCTTGCCGGACGCCGCGATGGAGGACGGTACGACCGTCTCGAAGCGCGCCACGTTCCAGCTCGCGGGGACGGCCGGGAGCGTCGCCGAGTGGCCGCACGCACAATGGCATCCGCCGCTTCCGCCATGCCAGCACGGTGCGGCATCCGCGTCGTCGTGTGCGATCGGCGACGCGGATGCGAGCGCGCTGGCCGCATCGACCGTGGCCGGCTCCGTGCCCGCGCCCACACCGTCGGCGAGGCACAACGCGGCGACCGCGCTCTGGCAGACCACGAGCAGCGCCAACAGCCAGGCCACCGCCAGGACACGGCGGCGCACTCGGCTCTTGAACGGACGCGAGGTCGAAGTCATCGGCGAAGGCTAGCGTTCGCGTGCGCCGTTACACAATTGCGCTCGCACGCCTGGCCGGCGGCGGCGTCGCACGCATGCCCTCGCGGCGTCGCGCGATCAGTCGCGCGCGGCGGCGAGCAGGCGCGTCGCTTCGCGCGGAGGGCGCCCGTCCCTCGCCTTGAGCTCGCGATACACGTCCTCGCGCACGAACGTGCGCTTGAGGTTCGGGGTCGAATGCACGAGCACGTAGCCGGCCTTGCGCAGGCGCGCGCACGTGCGCCTGATCCGGAAGTGGAACGCGCGGCTCTTCGGGTGATACACCTCGTCGAACTCGACGAGGATCGCCTTGATGTCGAGCCGGTCCTCGAGGATCGCGTCGATGACGCGGTACTCGGCGCCCTCGATTTCGATCTTCACGAGGTCCACCGCACGGTGGTCGAGCGACTTCATGAGATTGCCGAGCCGGTCCACCGGCGCCTCGATGGTCTTTGCCGAATCCTCGAACAGGCACGCCGAATACGACGCGTAGTCGTGTTGTTGCGGGTCGCGGAAAGTGAGCACGGTCTTTTCGTCCCACACGCCGACCGGTACGAAGCGGATCCGCGCGAGCTGCTCGGCGCTCACCTGGTAGGTGTACGGGTGCTGGATCGCCTTGGTGCGGAACGGCTCGCCCGCGGCGACATGCCGCTCGAGCTCGGCGAAATGGTCGATCCCGTACGGCGTCGGGTCGAAGATCACGACGCGGCAACCGTAGAGCGCCTGCAATTCGACATCGAAGGAAATGTCCTCCCCCGCGCCGATGCAATAACAGATGGACTCGGGGCCGAGCAGGCCTTCAGGCACCCAGTAGCTGTGCCGGCGCCAGCCGACCGCCCGCATCGACGCGAGCGGCTTCACGCCGGACTGGTGATGGATGCCGAGAAGCCTCTTCAGGAACGACGCCGGACCAGGCCACATGGTGCCCCACCCCTCGCGGACGGAATTTTCGATCGGAGCACGGCCGGCGACCGCCCGACCACGCCCGCACGCGGCCGCGCGCGCATCGATGCCGGATCATAGGTGCGAAGCGCCGGCGTCGCAAACGCGCCGCGCGCGATGCGGGCCCGCACGGTTTGCCGCTGGATGCGCGAGGGCGCGCCACGCGAATCCGCGCGATCCGGGTCCAGGATCGCCGCCCACGCGGATCCGACCGGATCAGGCGATGCGCTCGGCGCCACCCATGTAGCGACGCAGCACCTCGGGCACGCCGATCGAGCCGTCGGCGTTCTGGTAGTTCTCCATCACCGCGATGAGCGCGCGGCCGACCGCGACGCCCGAGCCGTTGAGCGTGTGCACGAGTTCGGGCTTGCCGGTGTCCGGGTTGCGCCAGCGTGCCTGCATGCGGCGCGCCTGGAAATCGACGCAGTTCGAGCACGAGGAGATCTCGCGGTAGGTGCCTTGCGACGGCAGCCAGACTTCGAGGTCATAGGTCTTGGTCGCGGTAAAGCCCATGTCGCCCGTGCAGAGCAGCATGCGCCGGTACGGCAGGCCGAGCCGCTCGAGCACGACTTCCGCGCAGCGCGTCATGCGCTCGTGCTCGTCGAAGCTGTCGGCCGGCTTCGCGATGCTGACGAGCTCGACCTTCTCGAACTGGTGCTGGCGGATCATGCCGCGCGTGTCGCGCCCGTGCGATCCGGCCTCGGCGCGGAAGCAGAGCGAGTGCGCGGCCATGCGCAGCGGCAGCCGGTCGGCCTCGACGATGTCCTCGCGCACGATGTTCGTGAGCGACACCTCCGCGGTCGGGATCAGGTAGCGACGCGATTCCCCGACGCGCGTCGCGAACAGGTCTTCCTCGAACTTCGGCAACTGGCCGGTACCGTGCATCGCGTCGGCGTTGACGATCAGAGGCACGTTGCATTCGAGGTAGCCATGCTCGCCGACGTGCAGGTCGAGCATGAACTGCGCGAGCGCGCGGTGCAGGCGCGCGAGCTCGCCGCGCAGCACGGTGAAGCGCGCACCGGACAGCTTCGCGCCGGCATCGCCGTCGAGCCAGCCCTTGTGTGCGCCGAGCTCGACGTGGTCCTTCACCGCAAAGTCGAACGAGCGGGGCGTACCCCAGCGACGTTGCTCCACGTTTGCCGCCTCATCGCTGCCTTCTGGCACCGATTCATGCGGCAGGTTCGGGATGCCGAGCGAAAGCGTCGCGAGGCGCTCCTGTACGTCGGCGAGCGTCTGCTCGTTCGCCTTGAGGCGGTCGCCGATGCCGGCGACCTCGGCCATCAGGGCGGTCGTATCCTCGCCTTTCGCCTTCGCCTGTCCGATCGCCTTCGAACGCGTGTTGCGCAGGTTCTGCAACTCCTGCGTCTCGGTCTGCACGCGCTTGCGCTCGGCTTCGATCGCCTCGAACGCGGCGACGTCGAGCGTATAGCCGCGCGTGGCGAGGCGCCGGGCGGTGTCGGCGAGGTGGCCGCGCAGCAGGGCGGGGTCGAGCATGGGCAATCCGGGCGTGGGAGAGCCGCGAATTATAGTGGAACCGACGCTCAATCCGCGCCGGCGCGGATCGGCCCGACCCAGAATCGCAACACCGCGACCGCGGCGAGTGCGCAGGCGGCGCCGAACGCGAACGCCGCCAACGGAGACACGCCGGACCAGATCCAGCCGAACAGGAGCGAGGCCGGCAGCAACAGGATGCCGGCGACGAGGTTGTACCAGCCGTAAGCGCTGCCGATGCGTTCGCGCCGCACGAGGTCGGCGACGAGCGCCTTCTCGGTGCCCTCGAGCGCGGCCGTCACCGCGCCATAGCCCGCGAACGCGATCCACAGCGCCCAGTCCGCCGCGGGCAGCAGGCCGATCGCGAGGTAGGCGATCGCATAGGCGAACCAGGCGACGCCGAGCACGCGTCCCCTGCCCCAGCGGTCCGACAACGCCGACAACGGCGTCGACAATACCGCCGCGATGAACGAATACAGCGCCCACATCAGCGTCGTGCGCGTCGCGCTCGCACCGAGTTCGTTCGCGCGCAGCAGCAGGAACATGTTCGACGCGTTGCCGAGCGTGAACAGCGCGAGCGCGACGAGATAGCGCCGGAACGGCGACGGCAGGTCGCCGAGCGTCCAGCGCAGCGGTTCCTTGCGCGGGGCGGGCGCGCGGTGCGGCTCGGGCACTGCGAATGCGAGCACGAGGACGACGACGGCAGGCACGGCCGCGAGCAGGAACACGTTGCGCAGGCCGACGCCGGCCGCGAGCAGTGCGGCCGCGGCCAGCGGTCCGATCACGGCGCCGAGATTGTCCATCGCGCGATGGAAGCCGAACGCGAGCCCGCGCTGGCCGGGTTCGACGCTGAGGCTGATCAGCGCGTCGCGCGGCGCCGAGCGCAAGCCCTTGCCGACGCGATCGGCGAATCGGCAGGCGAGCACGCCGAACCAGCTCGTCGCCAGCCCGATCAGCGGCCGCGCGAAGCCCGCGATGCCGTAGCCGGCGATGACCCACGCGCGCACCTTGCCGCTGCGGTCGGCGAGCGCACCCGCGAACAGCTTGAGCACGCTCGACACCGCCTCGGCGATGCCCTCGATCAGGCCGAGCGCCTTCGGCCCGGCCATGAGCACGGACGCGAGATAGATCGGCACGAGCGGATAGATCATGTCGCTCGCGGCGTCGTTGACGAGGGAGATCAGGCTGACCAGCCAGACCGTGCGCGGCAGCGAACGGACGCCGCGGATCATCGCTTCGGTTCCTGCACGACCATGTTCGCGGCTCCTTCGGGATGCCGCGATTATCGCGTATCGGAGTGCGCCTGCTCAGGCGGTCGCGAGCGCTGCCTCGCCACGCCGTGCGCGCACCTGCAACGCGAGCACGGCGGCGACCACGCCGGTCGCGCCGGCGATGATGAACGCATAGAAGTAGTCGCCCTGAACGGTGCGCATCGCACCGGCGAAGAACGCCGCGCACGCGGCGCCGAGCTGGTGGCCGGCCACGACCCAGCCGAACACGACCGGCGCGTCGCGCTCGCCGAACGCCTCGTTGGCGAGGCGCAAGGTCGGCGGCACCGTCGCGATCCAGTCGAGGCCGTAGAACACGGTGAACACGCCGAGGCTGTAGAACGAGAAGTCCGAGAACGGCAGGAACACGAGTGACAGCCCGCGCAGGCCGTAGTAGGCGAACAGCAGCTTGCGCGCGTCGTAGCGATCCGTGAGCCAGCCCGACAGCGTCGTACCGACCAGATCGAACGCGCCCATCGCCGCGAGCAGGCCCGCCGCCTGCACTTCGCTGAGCCCGCGATCGCTGCACATCGCGATGAAATGCGTGCCGATGAGGCCGTTGGTGGTGAAGCCGCAGATGAAGAAGGTGCCGAACAGGAACCAGAAATTGCGCTGCCGGGCGGCGCGCGCGAGCGTGCCGAACGTCGCCTGCAGGAGGTTGCCTGCCGCCGCCGGAGCGCGCGCGATCGGCGCATCGGCGGACGCGCCATAGGGGCGAAGGCCGACGTCGGCGGGATGCTCCGGCAGCAGCCACAGTGCGAGCGGAACCAGCAGCGCACTCGCGCCCGCGACCGTCCACACGACCGGCTTCCAGCCGCCCGATTGCGCGAGTGCGGCGAGCACGGGCATGAAGACGAGCGTGCCGGTCGCCGCACTCGCCGTGAGCAGCCCCATCATGAGGCCGCGTCGTTCGACGAACCAGCGGTTGACGACCGCGGCGCCGAGCACGACCGCGACGCAGCCGGTGCCCACGCCCGTGAGCACGCCCCAGGTGAGCACGAGGTGGGCCGGGGAGGTCATGAACGCACTCGCCGCGCTCGACGCGGCCATCAGCACGAGCGCGACGACGAGCACCGTGCGGATGCCGAAGCGCTGCATCAGCGCGGCCGCGAACGGGCCGGTGAGGCCGTACAGGAAGATGCCGATCGCCGCGGACAGCGAGATCACGTCGCGGCTCCAGCCGAATGCGTGCTCGAGCGGAACGATGAGGACGCCTGGCGTCGCACGCAGGCCGGCGGCGACGAGCAGCGACAGGAACACGACCGCAGTCGCGACGAATGCATAGTTCTGGCCAAGCCGCCGCGCGAGGGCTATCATGATGTTACCTACCGGTACGTCTTATGGATCCCGAATGTTACTTACCGGTACGTACACAGGTCAAGAGCGATCATGAAGAAGTCCCCACCCCCTGCCCGAGCCGTGCGCCGGCCGGACGCGGCCGCCAGCCCGCCGCGCGCCGCGGAACGCATCCGCGAAAGCGCGCGCGAACTGTTCTACCGCGAGGGCATCCGCGCGATCGGCGTCGACGAGATCGTCAGCCGCGCCGGCGTGACCAAGCCGAGCCTGTATCGCAGCTTCGCGTCCAAGGACGAGCTCGCGGCGGCCTACCTCGAGGACTACGATGCCGCGTTCTGGGAGCGCTTCGACGAGGGCGCGGCCGAGCACCCCGACGATCCGCGCGCGCAGCTGCTGGCATACCTCGCCGGCCTCGCGCAGCGCGCGACGAAGGCGGGCTACCGCGGTTGCGGCCTCACCAATGCAGCGGTCGAATATCCCGAGCCTGGCCATCCGGCGCGCAAGGTCTCCGAGGCGCACAAGCGGGCGCTGCGCGAGCGCCTCGTCGGGATGGCGCGACAGATGGGCGCGCGCGACGCGCAGGCGCTCGGCGACGGCCTGTTGCTGCTCATCGAAGGCACGTTCGCGAGTGGCCAGCTGTTCGGCAAGGGCGGCCCCGCGCGAGCGCTCGTCGCCAGCGCCGAACGACTCATCGACGCAAGCGTGAAGTAGGCGTCCGCGGACGCGCGGCCGACGTCCGCAAGCGGCCGCAGCGACCATGCCTTCGCGTCACCCTGCAGGCGGCATCGCGTCTTCCGCCCGCGCCACGCGCGCCCGCTAGGCTCCGCGATCGCGCGCCTTGCGCCGCCGTGCGCGCAACGCCTCGAGCTTTTCGCGGAACTTGCCTTCGAGGCCGCGCTCGGTCGGTTGGTAAAACGTCGCGTCGGCGAGCGCATCGGGCAGGCATTGCTGGTCGAGCGCCACGCCGCCCTCGACGTCATGGTCGTAACGATAGCCGGCGCCGTAGCCGAGCCCCTTCATGAGTTTCGTCGGCGCGTTGCGCAGGTGCATCGGCACGTCGAGCGTACCGCTTTCGCGCACGACCTCCCGCACGCCGTTGAACGCGGCGTAGGCCGCATTGCTCTTCGGCGCGACGGCGAGGTAGAGCGCGAGTTCGGCAAGACCGAGTTCGCCTTCGGGACTGCCGAGGCGATCGTAGGTCTCCCAGGCATCGAGGGCCATGCGCCACGCGCGTGGATCGGCGAGCCCGATGTCCTCGACCGCCATGCGCGTCATGCGTCGCGCGAGGTAGGCGCGATCGACGCCGCCATCGAGCATGCGCGCGAGCCAGTACAGCGCGGCGTCGGGGTCCGACGACCGCACCGACTTGTGCAGCGCCGAGATCTGGTCGTAGAACTGCTCCCCGCCCTTGTCGAAGCGGCGCGTGCGGTCGGCGAGCACCTGCTCGAGCGTGGCCGCGTCGACGATGCCGTCGCGGGCGAGTTCGGCCGCGATCTCGAGGAAGGTCAGCGCACGGCGGACGTCGCCTTCGGCCGCGCGCGCCATCGCCGCCAGCGCGTCGTCGTCGACGCGCAGCCCGAGCGCGCC
>NZ_DATDMY010000344.1:0-4475 GCF_036518555.1 Dokdonella sp.
ACGCGCGACACGATGACCGACCGCGTCGCGCAGACGCGCATCGTGCGCGAGTGGAACGTGCCCGGCCTCGCCGATGCGGACGAAGGCCTGCTCGAACTCGCCGCCGACGTGCTCGGCGGCGGCAAGACCTCGCGCCTGTACGAGCGCCTCGTCTACAAGGACAAGCTCGTCGACGACGTGTCGGTGTCGGTGCAGGCGTTCGCGCTCGCCTCGATGCTGCAGCTGACCGCCGACGTCAAGCACGGCGTCGACCCCGCCCGGGTCGAAGCCGCGATCGCGGACGAATGGAAGAAATTCCTCGAGAAAGGCCCGACCGACGACGAGCTCGCGCGCGTAAAGGTCGACAATCGCGCGCACTTCATCCGCGCGCTCGAGAAGGTCAACTCGAAGGCGAGCGTGCTCGCCGAGGGACAGGTCTACCGCGACGATCCGGCCGCGTACAAGCAGGATCTCGCGCGCATGGATGCCGCGACGCCGGCGACCGTGCTCGCCGCGGCGAAGAAGTGGATCGCGCGCGGCGACTACACGCTGACGATCACGCCCGCGCCGAAGGGCGACACGAGCGAGCCTGCCGACGAGATGGAGAAGCCCGGCCGCGCGGCGATCGCCGGACGCCCCGAAGCGAAGCTGCCGCCGCAGCGCGAATTCACGACGGTGCCGTCGTCGGTCGACCGCGCCAGGGGCGTGCCCGAGGTGGCGACCTTCCCCGACCTCACGTTCCCGGCGCTCGAGCGCGGCAGGCTCAAGAACGGCGTCGAGGTCGTGCTCGCGCAGCGCCACACGATCCCGGTCGTGCAGGTGCAACTGCTGTTCGATGCCGGTTACGCATCCGACCAGGGCCGCAAGCTCGGCACGTCCGCGTTCACGATGGCGATGCTCGACGAGGGCACCGCCGGGCTCGATTCGCTCGAAATCGCGCGTCGCGCCGAGCGGCTCGGCGCGATCATCGGCGCCGGTTCCGGCCTCGACAGTTCGAGCGCGAGCCTCAACGCGCTGAGCTCGCAGCTCGAGCCTTCGCTCACGCTGTTCGCCGACGTGGTGCGCAATGCCGCATTCCGCGATGCCGACATCGCGCGCATCCGCGGCCAGTGGCTCGCGCGCATCGCGCAGGAGAAGACGCAGCCGACCGGGCTCGCGCTGCGCAGCCTGCCGCCGCTGCTGTACGGCGCCGGCCACGCGTATGCGATCCCGTTCACCGGGTCGGGCACCGAGGCCTCGATCACGTCGCTCGCCGCGGCCGATCTCCACGCCTACGTGCGCGACTTCATCCGGCCGGACAATGCGACGATCCTCGTCGCCGGCGACACCACGCTCGAGGCGATCGTGGCGAAGCTCGATGCGGTGTTCGGCGACTGGAAGCCGGCCGCGACGCCGGTGCCGAAGAAGAACATCGCGAACGTCGAGCCGCCGAAGCGTCCGCGCCTGTACCTGCTCGACAAGCCCGGCGCGCCGCAGTCCCTGATCCTCGCCGGCGTCGTCGCGCCGTCGACCAAGGCGAAGAACAACCTCGAGATCCAGACCATGAACGGCGCATTCGGCGGCAGCTTCACGTCGCGCCTCAACATGAACCTGCGCGAGGCCAAGCACTGGGCCTACGGCGCCGGCAGCTTCCTCTCGAACGCGATCGGGCAGCGCCCGTTCATGATGTACGCGCCGGTGCAGACCGACAAGACCGCCGAGTCGGTCGCGGAGATCCTGCGCGAGGCGAACGAGCTCGTCGGCACGCGCCCGCTCACGCACGAGGAGATCGACAAGATCAAGGTCGGCGACGTACGCAGCCTGCCGGGCGAATACCAGACCACCGGAGCCGTGCTCGCGGCGATCAGCGGCATGAAGCTGTACGACCGCCCGGACGACTACGTGCAGACGCTCAAGCCGCGCATCGAGGCGCAGACCGATGCCGCGGTGCAGGCGGCCGCGCGGGACGTCGTGCGGCCCGGGTCGCTCACCTGGATCGTCGTCGGCGACCTCGGCCGCATCGAACAGCCGTTGCGGAAGCTCGAGCTCGGCGACGTCGAGGTCATCGACGCCGACGGCCGGAAGGTGCGCTGAGGCAGCGATGGCGCGCGTCGTTCAGCCCGCTCGCGCTAGGATGCGCGCCACTCATCGGAGGATTGCCATGCCGCGTTGGTCGCCGTTGCTCGTACTGTGCCTGCCGCTCGCCGCCTGCAGCTGGGGCATCAAGCTCGACTCCGGCGGCGACAAGGTGCGCACCGCCTGGAATGGCGACGTCGGCGGCTGTCGGGACGTCGGCAAGGTCACGGTCTCCGTGCTCGACCATGTCGGCCCGATGGATCGCAACGACCTCAAGGTGCGCGACGAGCTCGAAGTGCTCGCGCGCAACGAAGCCGCGACGCTCGGCGCCGACACGATCAAGCCGCTCGGCGAGCCGCGCGACGGCGAGCAGGCATGGGGCGCCTACCACTGCGGGCGTCACGAGCGCGCGCCGATGAAGATCGAGCAGAAGAACGCGGACGGTTCGACCGAAACCTTCCCGGTCAAGGACTGACCCGCCCACCGCTCGCGCAGGCGACGGCGACCATGCGGTTCGCCATTGCGAAGCGGAAGGTTCAAAGATTGAAACACGAAGGACACGAAGGACACGAAGGAAGCAAGAACCGATCGGAAATTGCTCTTCTTCGTGTGCTCCGTGTGCTCCGTGTTTCAATCTCCCTGCTTGCTTGTCTTGCTTGTCCTTCGTGTCCTTCGTGTTTCAATCTTCTGCTTCTTGCTAGCGCTCGAGCATGCCGCCCCGCGCCGACGGCGGCGGCGACGGACGCGCATGCACCGAATGCGCAGGCACGCCCACGGCGGCCTGCGCGCGCGGGCGCACGATCTCGTCGAACGGCACGATCTCGGCATCCGGATCGAACCGGCACGGTCCGGCGGCGTAGTCGGCGGTCGCGAGCATCTCGCATTGCCGCTGCAGGTCGGCGACCTCCGGCTGCGGCGCGCCGCCGATCCACTCACGCAGCGCTTCCCAGCCGGCGACGCCTTCGGCGTCGCTGAAGCCGCAATGGCTCGGCGTGTCCTCGTCGACGATCGCGATGACGCGCTGGTCGGCGGGCACGAGGTCGCGCACGAAGTCCTGGTTGCCGGGTACGACGAGCTCGTCGCGGCTCGTGTGCATCGACATCACCTTGACGTCGCCGACCGCGCCGCGGAAGTCCGAAGCCGCGTGCAGTGCGAGCGCGGCCGCGGGATCGGCGACGATGCGTTCGATGCCCGCATCGATCGTCGGGTCGCTCGAGTAATCGACGCCCGCGGTCGTGAACGGATTGCGCCCGCCGAGCTTGTCGTCCGCGCGAACGATGTCGGCGAGCACGTAGGTCGCATAGCCGATGTTGGTGACGAAGAAGTGCTCGTCGCTGATGTGCGTGAACGCCATCAGCTCGTCGAGCCGGCGCTGCATCGCGTCGGTGCGCAGATACGGCGGCAGGTTGACGCCGGTGCAGCGGTTCACCGCGACGAGCGCGCGCAGCACGCTTTCGTCGTCGGCGAGGTCGCCGATGTCGTCGGGGATGTCGTCGAGGTTCACCGCCCACGGCAACGGCTCGTCGCCTTGCGGCAGGTCGCCGACGTCGCGGCACACGACGTCGTAGGCGAGCCGCAGGTCGATCGCGCTGTCCCAGAGGCGGGCGCCCGCCGCCGCGGGGCACAGCGCATAGGCGCCGCGCATCGGTGGCAGGCCGCGCGTTTCGGCGAGGCGCAACGTGACGAGGCCGCCCATCGAGCCGCCGTAGGGGATCACTTCGCCGGGTTGGCCGACGCGTTCCGCGAACAGCCGCAGCAGCTCGCGGTTGTCGGCGATCGCGGTGAACAGCGCCCAGCCGCGCTGGCGGTAGCTCGTCGCGGCCACCGCGTAGCCCTCGGCGAGCATGACCGACTTCAGCGGACCGAGGCCGGGCGCGTCCTCGGGCGGCTTGAGGTCGAAGCCATGCTGGTAGAGCACGAGCGCGTCGCCCGCATGCCAGCCGTCGGGTACCTCGAACTGGTACCACGCGCCGGACGGCGCCTCGCCGCTGTAGACGCGACTCCCCGCATGCGCGGCGACGGCCGCGCCGAGTGCGATCACGCCGATGGCACGCTGGAGCCAGCCGCGCATGACGATGCTCCGGTAGTCGAAACCCGTACGCTACGGCGTCCTGCCTGAGCGGCGGATTACCGGACCGACCGCCGCGGCGGCCCGGGCAGGTAGAATCCGCGCCCATGCCTGCCGCTTCGTCGCGTGACCGCACGCCCAACCCCCTGCTCGCCGCGCTCGGTCGCGTGCTCGAGTCCGTGCTCGATCGCGCGATCGGGCTCGACCCGGACACGCGCACGCGCATGGCCGCGCTCGACGGCCGCTCGGTCACGCTCGATCTCGCGGGCGCATCCGGTCGCAGCGCACCGGCCCTGCGCATCGTCGTCGACGGCGACCGCCTGCGGGTCGGGCCCGCGTTCGAAGGCGACAGTGCGTTGCGCGTCGCCGCCTC
>NZ_DATDMY010000345.1:0-6010 GCF_036518555.1 Dokdonella sp.
GCTGAGCCGGGTCGAAAGATGGTCGAGGATCGGTTCGACGTGCGTGCCGGACGCGGCGCCTTGTGCGGTCATGAAAGGGTCCGAAAGTGGGGTAAATTGCGGGCGCGCAAGGATACGCCGCAGGGCGCGGCGAATCCATACGCGCAGGCGCGACCGAGCTCTCGCGGAAATCGCGCCGCATGCGCCTGCATGCCGGTCCCGAGCGCGCGGATGACCTGCGCCTTCATGCGTGCTTTTTCGCATCCGCCGATGCGCGACGCGGACGACCGTTGCGAGCGCGGTTCCTATACGCGAGCTGAAGCGCAGCAGCGAGCACGCGTCGAGCGACGGGTCGCGTCGTACCGGGACGTCCCGGTGTGATGCGCGCACGACGCGCGCGATCACGACAGTGCCATTGGGCCTGGGTAAAAACCGCCGTGGCGAGGATGCATGTTCCTGTACCCGGCGGTATAGTCCGGCCGCTGCCGACGCGGTTCGCACGACGCTCTCGCACGCCGTCATCTCCGACCGGCCGCCGCCCTTACGCATCCGAGAACAGGAAGCTCCACGATGAAGTTGCATCGCGCACTGACCCCTGTCGCCGTCATAACGCTCGCCACCCTCGCCGCAGGATGCGGCAAGCCGGCGCAACAGCAACAGCAGATGCCGCCCCCTGAAGTGGACGTCATGACGGTGAAGGCGAACGCCGTGCCGATCGTGCAGGACCTCGTGGGTCGCATCACCGCGGTGCGCATGGCCGATGTGCGCGCGCGCGTCGCCGGCGTCCTTCAGAAGCGCGTGTACACCGAGGGCACCGACGTCAAGGAAGGCGAGTTGCTGTTCCAGATCGACCCGGCGCCGCTGCGCGCGACCTTGAACGCACAACTCGCCAATCTCGCCGCCGCGCAGGCGACGTACCAGAACAACCACGTCGCCGCAGAGCGTGCGCGCTCGGTCGCCCAGAAGGGTCTGCTGTCGAAGGCCGACGTCGACGCCGCCGATGCGGCCGAACGCACGGCCGCCGCCGCGGTCAAGCAGGCGCAGGCGAACGTCGAGGCGGCGAAGATCAATCTCGGTTACGCCAACGTGACCGCGCCGATCGCAGGGCGCGCGGGCAAGCAGCAGGTGACCGAAGGCGCCCTCGTCGGCCAGGGCGAAGCCACGCTGCTAACCACGATCGAGCAGATCGACCCGGTCTACGTCAATTTCAGCCAGGCCATCGGGTCGCTCGACGACGTACGCCGCGCAGCGGCCAAGGGGGAGGTGCAACTCTACGAAGAGGGCAAGGCGAAGGTCGAAATCACGATGCCGGACGGCAGCAGCTACGACAAGACCGGTGCGCTCGATTTCTCGGATACGGCGGTCGACGCAGCGACCGGCGCGGTCACGCTGCGCGGCATCGTGCCGAATCCCGAGCACCATCTGTTGCCGGGAATGTACGTCAACGTGCATCTCACGCTGGGCGACCTCAAGCGCGCGTGGATCCTGCCCCAGGCGGCGATCCAGCGAGACGCGGAAGGCGCTTACGTCTACGTGCTCGGCGCGGACGGCAACGTGGCCCGCAAGACCATCGACGTGTACACCAGTCGCGGCGCCGACAGCATCGTCAAGGGCGGCCTCACAGATGGCGACCAGGTCGTTGTGTCGGGCTTGATGAAGGTCCATCCGGGCGCTCCGGCGAAGGCCGCCGCGCCGCGGAGCGACGCGCAACCCGCCCAGCCCAAGCAGGCCGACACGCACTGATTGCCGCGCTGCACCTTGCAGCGCACCGCGACGACGAAGGAAGCCGTCCATGTTTTCGAATTTCTTTATCGAACGACCGATCTTCGCGTGGGTGCTCGCGTTGATGATCACGCTCGGCGGCGTGCTCGCGATCACGACGCTCGGAATCGAGTCGTACCCGCCGATCGCCCCGCCGCAGGTCGCCGTCGTCGCCCGCTATCCCGGCGCGGATGCGGAGACGGTCGAGCGCGCGGTCACGCAGGTGATCGAGCAGCAGCTGGCCGGCATCGACCACCTGATGTATTTCAGCTCGAATTCGAACGCCAACGGCACTGCGCAGATCAACCTCACGTTCGAACCGGGGACCAATCCCGACATCGCGCAAGTGCAGACCCAGAACAAGGTCACGCTGGCCTCGCCGCGCCTGCCGACCGAAGTGAACCAGCAGGGCATCGTCGTCGCGAAGCAGAATCCCGACTTCCTGATGTTCGTTTCGATCAGGTCGGATGACGGCAAGTACGACTCCTACGCGCTCGACAACTTGCTGGCGACGCGCGTGATCGACCAGATCGGCCGCATCCCCGGCGTCGGCAGCACGTTCCAGCTCGGCTCCGAGTATGCGATGCGCATCTGGCTCGACGCCGACAAGCTGCACGGCTACGGCATGTCCGCGGCGCAGGCGCTCAACGCCGTACGCGCGCAGAACGTGCAGGTCGCGGCCGGTTCGATCGGTGCCGAGCCCGCCGTGGAAGGCACCGCCTTCACCGCGACGGTCGTCGGCGAAGGACGCTTCACGAGCGCCGAGCAGTTCGAGAACGTGATCCTGCGCGCGAACAGCGACGGCACCACGGTGCGCCTCAAGGACGTCGCGCGAGTCGGGCTGGGCGCAGGCGGCTACGGCCAGCGCGTCGTCTACAACGGCCAGGCGGTCTCCGGCTTCGGCGTGCAGCTGCTGTCGGGCGCGAACGCGCTCGACGTGGCGGAGCTGGTCAAGGCGAAGATGGAGGAACTGCAGCGCACGTTCCCGCAGGGCGTGAGCTGGTTCGTTCCGTACGATACGACGCAGTTCATCAAGATCTCGATCGAAGAAGTGGTGATGACGCTCGCGATCGCGATCGTCCTCGTGTTCCTCGTCATGCTGCTGTTCCTGCAGAATTTCCGCGCCACCATCATCGCGACGCTGGTGATCCCCGTCGCGCTGATGGGCGGCTTCCTCGGCATGTGGGCGGTCGGGTTCACGATCAACCAGCTCAGCCTGTTCGGCATGGTGCTGGCGATCGGCATCGTCGTCGACGACGCGATCGTCGTGATCGAGAACGTCGAGCGCATCATGCACGAGGAGGGCCTGAACGCGGTCGAGGCCACGCGCAAGGCGATGCTGCAGATCCAGGCGCCCGTCGTCGCCATCGCCATCGTGCTGATGGCGGTATTCATCCCGAGCGCGCTGCAATCGGGTTCCGTCGGCGCGATCTACCGCCAGTTCGCGCTGACCATCGCCTTGTCCACGGGTTTTTCGGCGATGCTCGCGCTCGTGTTCACGCCGGCCCTGTGCGCGACGATGATCAGGCCGCAAACCGGCGAGCGCAACGCGTTCTTCCGCCGCTTCAACAGCCTGTTCGACTGGGCTCGCGACACGTACACCGGCCACATCCGCGGAGCGGTGCGGGCCGTGCCGATCTGGATGTCCCTGTTCGCGGCCGTCGCGATAGCCTGCTATTTCGGTTTCATCCACCTGCCGAGGAGTTTCGTTCCCGAGGAAGACCAAGGCTACGGCCTCACGATCGTCGGCCTTCCGTCCGGCGCGACGATCACGCGCACCAACGAGGTCATGGACCAGGTGTCGCAGATCATCCGCTCGAACCCCGAAGTCGACGGCGTCTTCGCGATCTCGGGATTCAGTTTCGTCGGCAGTGCGGAAAACGTCGGCATGGCCTTCATCCGCTTCAAGCCTTGGGACGAACGCAAGGCGACCGCCATGGAGCTGATCCAGAAGATCCAGGGCCAGTTGTTCGGCGGCGTCAAGGACGCAGCCGCGTTCGTCGTCAATTTGCCGACGATACGCGGCCTCGGCCAGTTCGGAGGATTCGACCTCTACCTGCAGGATCGCTCGGGCGCGGGCCACGACGCGCTCGTGCAGGCCGGCGGTGCCGCCATCGCGAAGGCTTCGCAGATGCAGGCCATGTTCACCGGCGTTCGGCCGAACACGTTGCCGGATACCGCCCAGCTCAAATTGAGCATCGACCGGGCCCAGACCCAGTCGATGGGGCTTGCGCTCAGCGACGTCTACACCGCGATCCAGTTGATGCTCGCGCCGGTCTACGTGAACGATTTCATCGCGGGTGGACGCGTCCAGCGCGTCACGATGCAAGCCGACGCTCCGTTCCGCAGCGGCCCCGAGGCGCTCCAGCACTTCTACGTGCCGAGCACGATCGCCCCTGCCGGCGGCACTGCAACCGCAGGAACTCCGCCGATGGTGCCGATTTCCAACGTCGTGCAGGCACAGTGGCGCGTGGGCCCGCCCACGTTGGTGCGCTACAACGGCTACGAGGCCATGGAAATCGTCGGCCAGCCCGCCCCCGGGCGCAGCAGCGGCGAAGCCATGGCCGCGATGACGGAGATCATCAAGAACGACGTGCCGCAGGGATTCGGCTTCGACTGGACCGGCCAATCGCTGCAGGAAATCATCTCGGGCAATCAGGCGCCGCTGCTCATTGCCCTGTCGATCTTCGTCGTGTTCCTGTGCCTGGCTGCGCTGTACGAGAGCTGGTCGATACCGGTGGCCGTGATGCTCGTGATCCCGCTCGGCATCACCGGCATGGTCCTGGCGACGTGGGCCCGCGGCCTCTCCAACGACGTCTACCTCATGGTCGGCTTGCTGACGATCGTCGGCCTCGCGGCGAAGAACGCGATCCTCATCGTCGAGTTCGCCGTGTCCGAGCAACGTGCCGGACGGCCGCTCGCGACGGCGGTCGTCGATGCAGCCCGCCTGCGACTGCGACCGATCCTGATGACTTCGTTTGCCTTCATCCTCGGCGTGCTGCCACTCGCCATTTCCAGCGGTGCCGGCGCCAACGCGCGCCATGCGATCGGCACGGGCGTGATCGGCGGGATGCTCTTCGCGACATTCCTCGGCGTACTGTTCATTCCGGTCTTCTACGTGGCCCTGCGGCGACTGCTCGGAGACAAGATGGAACCCGCCGAAGAGACGCTCAGGGCCACCGCTGATCCGCATCGGCATGGGTGAGCGGCTGCGGGTCGCGATCGCCGTCGCCGGACTCAACGTCGCGTTCGCACCCCATTCGTCCGCGGCGGATGCGGTGCCATGGCTGCTCTATCGCGACGCGAACCCGTTCGTCGCCGCGAGCGGCCTGCCGTTCGCGCCGCCGTCCGCTGCGGCCGACGCGTGGCGCGTCGACGTCGTCGCGAGCGCGAGCAACACCGAGCTCGCGTTCGACCGCGGCAGCGAACACCTGCTCTCCGACGGCGAGTTCCATGAAGCGCGCATCGCCGTCACGCATGCGTTCGGCGACCGCTGGATCGCGCGCGCGACGATCGGCGCGATTGCCTTCGACGACGGCTTCCTCGACGGCTTCATCGAGGACTGGCACCGCGCGTTCGGCCTCGACAACGGCGACCGCGGCCACCTCGCGAGCAGCGGCCACGTCATCGCCTACGACGACGGTGCTGGCGACCGCATCGCGCTCGACCGCACGTTGCACGCCGCGACGCCGCTGCTCCTCGACGTCGCCTGGCGCCTGCCCACGGGCACGCACGAATGGCAGCTCGGCGCGACCCTGAAGCTGCCGACCACAGACGCGAGCCCGCTCGTCGACGACCGCGCCGTCGACGCGAGCCTCTGGCTCGCCGCGCAGTCGACCGACGCGACGACACGCCTGCCATGGGGCGTGCGCGCCGGCGCGATGCGCCGCGGCGACACTGAACTGCTGCCGAACCGCGCCAACGACCTCGTGCCGTTCGCCGACGCGACGCTCGGCTACGTGCTGCGCCCCGGCTGGGACGTCGCCGCGCAGTTGCAATGGCACGGCGCGCTCTACGACAGCGCGATCCCGCTGCTCGACGACGCGGCGACGCTCGCGCTCTCATCCGCGTGGCATGCGAAGGCCGGGTGGACGCTGCGCGCGGGCCTCGTGGAGGACGCGATCGCGAAACATGCGCAAGATGTGGCGTTTTTTCTGTCGTTGACCCTTTGAGCGAGTCGGGCGCTTCGCGTTCGTTGTCCTCCCATGCGCTGCTTGTTCCTATTGAACGGCAACGCAAACCTTCTTTCGCGATAACCGACCCGCGTCCA